>NZ_JBVJVY010000091.1:0-10218 GCF_055603265.1 Streptomyces sp. NPDC037288 | reverse complement strand
CCCATCCGCATACCTCACACACCACGGGATACAGCCACCCATCCATGCCCATCAGGGACTTCGTGAAGATTCACCCCGACGAGCTGAAGTCAGTAGCTACGTGACAGGTCACGGCTGCCAACTCCGCTTGGGCTGGAACTGAGTCGAAGTGTAACGGCGTACTGCATGGTGCCGACTCCCCCTGCGTGCGAGCCGAAAATTGTGATCGTTCACACCCCCGGAAGCATCCAAACCGTCCTCGTCCAGCAGGCTTGAGATAAGAGGCCATTCATGTTCCACGGTGCCCGTGCATTGATTTTCGATATCGAAGGGGTGGTCATCGACAGCGATGGCGCCTGGGACATTGCCCAAGAACACCTGCTTCGCCGACATGGACACCTCTACGAACGGGCAGCGCTCAAGCCTTTGCTAGCTGGCCGGTCCTCCGAAGAGGCAGCCGAGATCCTCATCCGTCACCATCAGCTTCCCTGCACAGCTGCTGACTTTTCGGCAGAGTGCCGAGAAGTGGTGGGGCAGGTGATGGAGCGCCGTCTCCGGTTCGTACCTGGATTCCCTGCCTTCTTCCATAGCGTCAGCCAAGCCTTTTCGACCGCGGCGGCAACAGCGCTACACCCCGAGCTCCTCGATCTCGCTGACCGCCTCCTCGGCCTGCGGACGCTTTTCCATGAGCAGATCAGCTCCCTTGCCGACGGCACACTGCGCTCAAAGCCTCACCCCGATCTGTTTGCCCATGCCGCCACCCGCATCCGAACATCTCCTGAGCAGTGTGTCGTGTTCGAAGATGCGCCCCACGGGGTTGAGGCGGCGCACCGAGCCGGAATGCCCTGCATCGCGCTGACTACGACCCACCCACGCGATGCCCTCGTCGCCGCGGACCTCATCGTCGATCACTTCTCCGAAATCCTTCCCTATCTCCCGGGCCGCAAGAACCACCAGGCCGAACCGCAAGGACAAGCAGATCGGCAGAAGGTCAGTTCCCTGGTGACAGCGGTGCGGGGCGGCTCCCAGCCAGCGGGATCAACAGCACCGTCGCAGCCGTTCACGCCATCGAGATCGCCTGCCCCCAGGATGAGAAGCGTGTGAGCACAGCGGCTCCAGAACTCGCTCGTTCTGCAGAGCAGAGGCGTGCCTGACTCGTTCCCGCCCAGAGGCGCAGCAGTGACCCCGTCAATGAGGAAGAGGTTGAACTATGAAAGATGGTGCCCCGACGGCCGAGCAATTCGGCAGCCGCCACCCGATCCTGACGCGTATACGCTGCCTCAACGGAGACGTCCGGGAGCGCACTCGCGTTTACGACGGTTGGGCGGCCAGTTACGACGGCGATACGATCGAGAGCATGGGCTACCTCGGCCCCGTCCTTGCTGCAGACGCGGTCGCCGGACTCGTGCCAGCCGACACCCCGCTCCTCGATGCAGGGTGCGGGACAGGTCTTGTGGGTCATGAGCTGGCGCAGCGAGGCTTCTCGGTGGTCGACGGAGTCGACCTGTCGCCGGGCATGCTTAGCGTCGCCCGCAATAAGGGAACTTATCGGCAGCTGGAACTTGCTGACATCACTCACCCCCTTCCCTTCCCTCCGGACAGCTACGGAGCCGTCGTCTGTGTCGGTACCTTCACAGCCGGACACGTGGGGCCCGAAGGGATCGGCCCGCTTATCGCGGTTGCCCGGAAGGACGCCTACGTGGTTATGACCGTACTCACTGAAGTTTGGGATGAGATGGGCTTCTCCCAGCGCGTGAAGGAGTTGAGCCGCTGCGGAGTCGTTCGCGTCGTCGACGAGCAAGCCGAGCGGACCTACCTCGCGAAGGAACACATCACCTGCCGCGTCGTCGTCCTCCAGGTTGCATAACCACGCAGCTGGCGGGGTCGGTCACCAGTAGGAGCGGCTGTGCGTATTCACTCTATTGATCCGCTGCTTCAGCCATTTCAGCTCAAGCACCTCACGTTGCGCAACCGGGTGGTCAGCACCTCCCACGAGCCGGCGTTCGGCGAGGAGGGACTGCCCCGAGACCGCTACCGGCGATACCACCTGGAGAAGGCACGCGGCGGCGTCGGCCTGACGATGATCGGTGGCTCCGCGGTCGTCTCCCCCGACAGCCCGCCGTCATTCGGCAATCTGCTGCTGTACCGGGACGAGATCGTGCCCTGGCTGCGCCGCCTGGCCGACGAGGTGCACGAGGCCGGGGCGGCGGTGATGTGCCAGGTCACGCATCTGGGCAGACGTACCAGCAACTACGCCGGTGACTGGCTGCCGGTGGTGTCCGCCTCGTCACTGCGCGAGCCGGCGCACCGCGCGTTCCCCAAAGCCGCTGAGCCGTGGGATCTCGACCGGATCGTGGCCCATTACGCCGAGGCGGCGCGACGGTGTCGGGAAGCTGGCCTGGACGGCATCGAACTGCAGAGCTACGGCCACTTCCTGGACAGTTTCCTGAACCCGTCGACGAATCTCCGCATCGACGAGCTCGGTGGCAGTCTGGAAAACCGCATGTCCTTTCCCAGGCGGGTGATCCAAGCTGTGCGTGCCGCAGTGGGGCCTGACTTCATCGTCGGGATCCGGATGATGATGGCCGAGGACCGGGTTGACGGACTGAGTTTCGACGAGGCGCTGGTGGCGGCCCGGCGCTTTCGCGCCGACGGCATTGACTTCTTGAGTACCATCCGGGGCTCGATCGAAAGTGATGCCTCGCTGGCCAGAACGATCCCGTCCATGGGTACGCCGTCCGCGCCGTTCCTGGAGTTCACTGGCGAGGCAAAGCGTCGACTGGATATTCCGGTGATGCACGCAACCCGCATCACGGACGTGGCCACCGCCCGGTATGCGGTTCGGGAAGGCCTGGTGGACCTGGTCGGGATGACCCGGGCGCAGATCGCTGATCCGCACCTGGTGGCCAAGGTCGCGGTCGGCCAGGAGCATCGCATCCGGCCGTGCGTCGGGGCGAGCTACTGCCTGGACGCCATCTACGACTCTGGTGACACCAAGTGCGTTCACAACCCGGCCACCGGCCGGGAACTCCAGCTGCCCCACGTCATCTCCCGCTCGACCGGGCCCCGTAAGAAGGCGGTCATCGTCGGAGGCGGCCCGGCTGGCCTGGAGGCCGCCCGAGTGCTGGGGGAACGCGGCCACGCGGTAGTGGTGTTCGAGGCGAGCGACGCGCCCGGCGGTCAGATCCGGATCGCCGCGTCGAACGCGCGTCGGCGTGATCTGCTGGGCATCGTCGACTGGCGGGTCGCCGAGTGCACGCACAACGGTGTCGACCTGCGCCTTGGGACGCTCGCCGAGGCCGCCGACGTGCTCGCCGAGCTCCCGGACGTCGTACTCATCGCCACCGGTGGCACACCCAATATCTCCACACTCGTCGAGGGACAGCACCTGGTGGCCGACACCTGGGATGTGCTGACAAGGTCGCTGCGTCCCCGGGGCGAGGTGCTGGTCTACGACGACCACGGCGGCTACCCCGCGATGGACGCCGTCGAGGTGCTGGCCGGGGCGCGTGCGCGGGTCAACTATGTGACGCCGGAACGCATGCTCGCCCCTGACGTCGGCAGCATGAACTCACCGGCATATCTGAAAGCCTTCACTGAGAACGGCGTGGGCATCACGCTCGCGCAGCGGCTGAACGCCGTACGCCGCGACGAAAACGGGCGCCTCCTCGCAACGTTCCGCAGCGACTACGCAGAAACCGAAACGGAGCGCATCGCTGACCACATTGTCGTCGAGCACGGGACCTTGCCCAATGACAAGCTGTATTTCGAGCTGATGCCTGGCTCAAGCAACCTCGGCGAGGTCGACCACGCTGCTCTGCTGACGCTCAAGCAGCAGCAAGTGGTCCGCAACGATGAAGGCCGCTACCAATTGTTCCGGATCGGGGACGCGGTCGCCAGCCGCAACATCCACGCCGCCATCCTCGACGCCCTGCGCCTGTGTCTGCCCTTCTGAGTTTCCTCGCGTGCCCCACGGTGAGCGCTGGTGACTCCTGCCATGACGTCGGTCCCGGCATCCCGCGTCGGCGCAGCCACCGGTGCCGGACAAGCGGCGAGTCTGACTGTAAGGGCGTGGCGGTATCAGCCTGGCGTGGGCACAGGCCACTGCCTGGTCAGTGTTGCCGGCAGCCGCTTGGAACACGGCGGGGCCGGGACACGAGGTTCGGGTCCCGGCGCTGGATCTTCGACCGCGAAGCAGGTGACACCGTGAAACCGCCACCGTTTGAGTATCACGCCCCGACCGAACTAGAAGAGGCCCTGGCTATGATTGCCGAGTACCGTAGCGCGGCCAAAGTCCTGGCAGGCGGGCAGAGTCTCCTGCCGCTGATGAACCAGCGCCGGATCATCCCGGACCACATCGTGGATATCAACCGTGTCCAGGAACTCTCCCATGTGCACAGCACGAGTAGTGGCCTGCGGGTGGGGGCGATCGTCCGGCAGGCTCAAGTGGAGCACGACCCGGCCGCCAGCGCCACGACACCACTGATTCAGCAGGCGCTGCGGCTGGTGGGGCGGTGGGCCGTACGCAACCGGGGGACGGTGGTGGGCAGTCTGGTACACGCGGACCCAGCCGCCGAACTGCCCTGCGTGTTGACGTTGTTGGGCGGCACAGTGGAGCTCGCCCGGTGCGGGAAGGTGCGTGAGGTGGAGGCGCGGTCGTTCTTCCTCGGCCCCGGTCACTGCTGCATCGAGCCGGACGAGATCGCAGTCGCCGCCTGGTTGCCCGCCCTGCCGCCAGGTACAGGAACATGGTTTGAGGAGATATCCCCGCGTCAGGGCGACCTTCCCGTTTGCGCGGCGGCGGCCCTGGTGGTTCCCGACCTGGCAGGGCGTATCCAGGCCGCCCGGGTCGCACTGGCCGCTTGCGGTCCTGTTCCCGTCCTTGTCGACCTCACCTCCGCGCTGGCCGGAGCCTCAGTCCAGGACGCTCCCTTCCACGACGCCGTCCGGTTGGTTCGCGCCGATATCAGCCCCCTCACCGACATTCATGCCGATGCCCGCTATCGGCGCCATCTCGCCGAGGTGCTGGCTGTCAGAGCCCTGCGCCGCGCCAGTGCTCGCTGCCGCCCACCGACTCCGCCAGAGGGGTAGTCGCATGACCATGCCGTTCACGCAGAAGACGCACCATACCGAGCTCACGGTCAACGGACGACGGCTGACAGTCGAAGTTCCCGGACGCAGACTGCTGTCCGACTGTCTGCGTCACGATCTCGGCCTGACAGGTACGCATGTTGGCTGTGAACAGGGGCATTGCGGTGCGTGCACGGTCCTGCTCGACGGCCTGCCGATCCGCTCCTGCCTCATGCTCGCAGCAGGCGCCGACGGACACGAGATCACCACGGCGGAGGGCCTCACAGATTCGGGCCAGCATCTCACGCCGCTCCAGCGCGCATTCCTGGAGCAGTACGCCTTTCAGTGCGGTTTCTGCACCTCAGGAGTCCTTCTGGCCGCCACCGCCTGGCTGCCCAGCCACCCTGAACCCACGCCTGACGAAGTCCGCGAGATGCTGGCCGGCCACCTCTGCCGCTGTACCGGCTATGACGCAATCGTCGCAGCCATCCTCCAGGCCGCCCGGCTCCCGCAACCACTGGCCCACCCAGATCACGAGGGTGTACCGCGATGACACAGTTCGGCATTCCAGCACCGCGTCAGGATGCAACCAGGCTGCTCACGGGCCATGGCCGTTACCTCGACGATCTGGGCCGCCATGCCTTGTCTGCTGCGTTTGTTCGCAGTCCGGTTGCCCATGCCCGCATCACTCGCATCGATACCGGCGCCGCTACTGCGCTCCCCGGGACTGTCGCCGTCTACACCTTCGCCGACCTGCCGCCAGAGGTTGCTAAACCGTTACCCCTCCTCATCCCGCATCCGGCCCTTGACTACCCCCACACTGGTCTCCCGCTCGCTCGGACCACTGTGCGTCACTTGGGCGAGCCCATCGCCATGGTGGTCGCCACGGACCGATACACCGCCGAGGACGCCTGCGCGCTCGTCGACGTCGAATATGAACCCCTGCCTGCCGTGGTTGGCATCCCTGCGGCCCTTCGTAGCGGCCATCTCGTGCACCCGGACGTGCCGCACAACACCGCCGCCCGCCTGACGCAAGAATTCGGCGACGCACCGGCGGCCATCGCCGAGGCGCCGCACCACCTGGACCTCGAACTCGATGTCGAGCGCAGCGCCGCAGCACCGCTGGAGGGACGCGGTGTGTACGCTCGCTGGGACCCCGATGCCGCCGTATTGAGGGTCTATTCCTCCACCCAGACGGTCACCGGGATCCGGGCTGCCGTGGCTGCTCGTCTCCGGTTGCCGCTGACCGCGGTGGAGTGCATCGCCCCTGATGTCGGAGGCGGCTTCGGAGTGAAAATTATGCACCCCTGGCCGGAGGAAATTCTGATTCCGTGGGCCGCCCGCCGACTGGAGCAGGAGGTCAAGTGGACGGAGGACCGTTGGGAACACTTCACTGCGGCATCGCACGAACGCGCTCAGCACCACAGCGTCCGAGTCGGCTTCGATGACCTAGGGCGCATCCTCGGTCTCCAGGTCGACTTCTGCCACGACAACGGCGCCTACACGCCCTACGGGATCATCGTCCCGATCGTCACCGCCACTCAGTTGATCGGCCCGTACAAGCCCGCCGCATATCAGGTCACTTTCCGCAGTCTCTACACCAACACCGCCGTGGTCACCCCCTACCGCGGCGCCGGACGCCCTCAGGGTGTCTTCGTCATGGAGCGAACCCTCGACGCCATCGCAAGTGCCCTGGGAATCGACCGTCTGACCGTCCGGCGCGTCAACCTCATCCAGCCTCACGAGATGCCCTATGACCAGCATCTGACCTTTCAGGACGGGCGCCCGCTGATCTACGACTCCGGCGACTACCCAGCTGCCCTTGACGCCGCTGCCCACCTCATCGGATGGCCTGGCTTCGAAAACGAACGCGCCCTCGCCGAAGCCGAGGGCCGACGTATCGGTATCGGCATCGCCTGCTATGTCGAAGGCAGTGGCGTGGGCCCCTACGAGGGCGCTCACATCGAGGTCAGTACCACCGGACACATCACCGTGGCCACAGGCCTCACCACCCAGGGACAGGGACACCACACCGTCCTGGCCCAGATCGCCGCGGACATCCTGGGGGCAACACTCGACAGCATTACGGTTATCACTGGTGACACCCGGTACTTCGACAAGTCCGCGGGCACGTTCGCCTCCCGCTCGGTAGTCACCGCTGGGAACGCGGTGGCCCTGGCGGCCCGCAAAGTCCGGGAGAAAGCCCTCCGCGTGGCTGCTCATCTGCTGGACACCGCCCCCGATCGGATCAGGCTGGCAGGCGGTGTCCTGACCACCGAGGATCACCCCGGACGCAGCGTCCCGCTCGCCACCATCGCCGTGCATGCCAACCCCCTGCGCTACGCCTTCGACGACACCACCGGCAACGCAACCCAGTTCGCAGACGCACCCCCGGACCAAGAGCCCAGCCCCGACGACGAACCGGGCCTGCAGGCCCGCGCCTACTACTACCCCTCTCAAGCCGTGTTCGGCCATGGAGCCCATGCCGCCGTCGTGGAGACCGACCCCGAGACGGCCCAAATCCGCATCCTGCGCTACTGCGCCGTCCACGACTGCGGCCGCGCCGTCAATCCAGCCCTCGTCGCCGAGCAGATCCGCGGCGGGGTCGCACAGGGGATCGCCGGAGCTCTCTTCGAACGCCTCCACTACGCCAAGGACGGACAACTCCTGAACCCGACCTACAAGGACTTCCTCATGCCCTACGCCCCCGACCTGCCCCCCATCCAGATACAACACCTCCAAAGCCCCTCCCCCCTCAACCCTCTGGGCGTCAAAGGCGTAGGCGAAGCAGGCGTCATCCCTGCCTTCGCTGTCCTCGCCTCAGCCATCGAGGACGCCGAAGGAATACCGATCACTTCCATGCCCATACGCCCAGGCGACCTGTTCCAGGTGCGGCAGCTGTAGCCCCCGGCGGGGCTTCTCCCCCTTGTCCGTGAGCCTGCACGATCAAAACGCCCGCGCCCGGCAGCGAACAGCAGGTATCTGTGCCGGCCTCGGGATACCGCTGAGATGGAGAATCGAGCTTAATGAGGCGAGATGCTCGTCGCGCTTAGGTTGACGTTTACGCGCGGACCCTTACTTCCCTGGCTGGCGTTGATCGCTGTGTGGACCGTCTGGGGATGTACATACCTCGGCATCCAGTTAGCCGTCGACACGATCCCACCGCTCTTCACGGCCGGTTTCCGGTTCCTCATAGCCGGCGCGGTCATGTTCGCGATCGTCGGACCACGCTACGCTCACGGCGCCCGGCGCCCGACCATGCAGCACCTGCGCTGCATGCTGATCACCGCTGCCCTGATGCTACTCGGCGGCAACGGCTTACTCAGCATCGGCGAGACGAGCATTGACTCTGGGCTGGCAGCCCTCCTCGTGGCGACCGTACCGGTCTGGATGGTCCTGATCAATGCGGCAATAACAAGGACGCGGGTCACGCCCACCGTGATACTGGCGCCCGCCCTTGGGACAGTCGGAGTTGGCGTGCTCGTGGGCGGACCCGGTGCCCGCGTCGACATCGGCGGCGTGGTTATCGTGCTGACCGGGTCGCTCTGCTGGGCAACGGGCTCAGTCTACTCCCGACACGCCCCCCTGCCCTTGCACCCACTTGTAGTGGCGTCGTTGGAGATGATCGCCGGCGGACTGATGCTGATCACCGCCGCAGCGGTGACTGGCGAGTTTGGCCACCTCAACCTCAAGGCGATCTCAGCTGACTCAATCGCTGGGTTTCTGTGGCTGGTTGTCGCCGGCTCCATGATCGCCTTCACAGCGTACGGCTACGCCAACGCCACCCTGCCCAACGACACGGTGGCCA
This sequence comes from Streptomyces sp. NPDC037288, assembly GCF_055603265.1. Lineage (NCBI taxonomy): Bacteria > Bacillati > Actinomycetota > Actinomycetes > Kitasatosporales > Streptomycetaceae > Streptomyces > Streptomyces sp. NPDC037288. The sequence goes on along the minus strand of NZ_JBVJVY010000091.1, from coordinate 1,361 downwards.
CCTACGCCTACGTCAACCCGGTGGTCGCCGTCGTACTGGGCATCCTGCTCGGTCAGGAAGCGCTCAGTCCAAGCCTGCTGCTCGGCGGGGCCATCATCGTCAGCGCGGTGGTAATCATCGTCGGCGGCAATGCCGTAGCGCAGCGAATCACACGCTGGAGATCCGCGAGGGAGGCTTAGCCGCCAACATCGCCTACGGCCTGGGGTTCTGGACCACCGGCCGCTGCTGATCGGCGCCGACCCGGCTTCCCGGACGGTCACGGGGCGTGGGCTGCGGCCACGAGGGTGACGTGGTGGTGCCAGCCCGGCCAGGAACGGCCTTCGAAGTAGTCCGGTCCCAGACCGTGCTTGAGTTCTTGGTAGTCGTGTTCGATGCGCCAGCGGACTTTGGCCAGGCGGACCAGGTCGTCGATCGGGGTATCTGCCGGCAGGCTGGACAGCCAGTAATCGGTGGGGGTCTCGGCTTCTTCTGGCCACTCCACAAGCAGCCAGCAGTCGGGCAGGATGCCGTCCCACCAGCCCTGATCGGAGGATGCAGCGGCCTTGACCGGACGCTCGACGGCCTTGCCGGCGGGGCGGACGCGCACGGGCGGCGAAGCGGAACTGTAACCCCGCGCGTGCCGTGCCGCCAGGCGATGGTGGTGAACGCCTGCGGTTCGAGACCGGCGGTCAGGGCCGCCAGCGACGGTGCGGGCTGTCGATAGCGGGGCTGGGGCCAGCAGCCGATGGGTCCGTTGCGGTCCGGCGTCTCGGGCTCCGCGTCTAAGGTTGGGCGGTCACATCCGCGCGGACGGCCAGCACGTAGTCGACTCCGCGGTCCGTCAGGGCGGCCCGCAGGTGTGCGTTGGTGCCGTAGACGGCGTCGGCCACGACGACCGGCGGCGTCATGCCCCGGTCGGCCAGCGTGTCGCGCATGTCCACCAGCCGCCACTTCTCGCGGTGTGCGACCTCGGCCGGGACGCGGGCGGCAGTCCTGCGGTCGTTGTCCGCTTCCCATTCCTGAGGCAGGAACAGCCGCCACTGCAGCGGGCAGGAGGCGGTGTCGGTGCGGTGTGGACGCTGGCCGCGACCTGGCAGCTGGCACGTTTGCCCAGGGCCCCGCAGTACTGCGGGGCCACGGCGACCGACATTCTTCCGTCCTTGGGCACCGACACGTCCTCGATCACCCAGGCCGTCGGGGCGATGAGCGTGTCCCGCGTCAAGTTTGTGGCTCACTGATCTTGCTCTGAAAGTTGGGGGTGCAGGGTCGGGGTGCGGTAGATCTCGATCGGGCGGTGGCCGGCGAGGGCTTCGTGGGGCCGGACGTTGTTGAAGACGTGCCGGTAGTGCTCCGCCTGGCGGGCCAGGGTGTCGAGGTCCTCG
>NZ_JBVJVY010000090.1:0-10510 GCF_055603265.1 Streptomyces sp. NPDC037288 | reverse complement strand
CGCCTGCCGGGCAGGGAGCGGAATCCCTATCGACACACGCCCCGGGGCGCACGCCCCAACACTGATCGGCTACACCACGAAGCGGGACGCCATCCAGACCAGCACGTTCGCCCCCCTTTCTCGCGCGGATGTGAGCTGAGTCGAGGACCGCGCGGGACAAGCCGAAACCTTTCTCGTCCAGGAGTTGGAAAACCTTCTGGTCCAGAGCCGGCCCCATACCCCGGCTCTGGACCAGATCAGGAAGCGACGATGGACGGTCGGCTACGACGCACCAAAAGCACGGCGGCAGTACCCGCCAGGCACAGCCGCTGACCAGCACGTAGACGATCGCGGCAAACACCGCCTCATCATCGATGCTCACGACCCCGCCACACCGCGGTCACACCCGCGCAAGCGGCAGCAACGGCCTCCCCCGCTCCCACAGACCATCCGGAACGACCCAATCCCACCACCCGCCGCATCAGCCGCACCGTCCAAGCCATCCATACCCCCTTGAACTGCGCCTATGCAGGATGAAAGAGGTTCAGTGATGTGAGAAGGCCGTCCGCAAGGAACTCCTCATCGTGCACGGTCAGAAGCATCCGTACCAGGCCGGTCAGGGGGCTTTGGGTCCGGTTACCACCGGGCCGTTTTCGGCGTCCATGGGAGCCGTCACCGGTAACAACGTGGCCCCCGCCAGCAGTGCGCAACAGACGGCGAGGACGGGCAGAAGGACACGCGGACGGAGGTCGCGGGCCCTCATCGGCTGCTCGACCAGGGCATAGCTCAGCGTCGCAAGAGCGAGGGCCGCGGTGAACCCGGTTGCGGCGCGGGCAGTGTGGGAAAGTTCAGGGAATTCGATCCCGAGGAAGATCCAGACGGGCCAGTGCCACAGATAGATTGCGTAACTGCGCAGGCCCACCCATTGAAGGGGAGCTGAGCATAGCAAGCGGGAGAGCGCACCCGGAGTGGTGTGTGCGAGGGCATTGACGAGTACGGCCGCGGCGAGGCCGGCGACCGGAAGCTGCCACATGTACAGATCCGCCGAGTCAATGTCGGCTGTGGCCCACTGAACCCCCAGCACCGCGACGGAGACGGCGGTGAGCGCAGCGGTCAGGAAAACGGGAGGGCGGACCGGGCGGAGCGCGACGACGGCACCGAGCAGGAGAGCACCAGCCCGGGTGTCCGTGCCGAGGTATGCGCGATCGGGAGCGCCTGGGACGTACCAGTGAAGGGCGAGGGTGTAGCTGGCGCCTGCGACGACGACCGCGGCCACGGCGAGAGCACGGCGAGAGACCCTCACAGGGAGGAAGGTGAGTGCGGCGGCCAGGGCGAGTGGCCACACCAAGTAGAACTGCTCCTCAACGGCAAGAGACCACAGGTGGTTGAGGGGAGCGGCATCCAGGCCCACGGACCAGTACCCGATGTGGGCCGTGATCGCATACCAATTGGAAAGGTAGGTGAGGGCTGCAAGGGTCTGTCCGTTGACTGTGGGCCGCAGGCCGGGAGGGTCCTGGATCAGCATCCACGCCTGTACGGCCGCCACCACGAGCAACATCGCGGGCAGGAGGCGTTTGGCACGGCGGTACCAGAAGTCGAGTCGTGCGGGGCGCAGATCCTTCTCCCGCTGGGTGACCAGCAGTCTGGTGATCACGAACCCGGAGATCACGAAAAACAGGTCTACGCCCAAGAACCCGCCCAGGAGGGGCAGTTGGAAGTGGTAGGCGACGACGCCGAGAACAGCAAGCGCTCGCAGGCCGTCGATCGACGGGATACGGGAGGAGCCCTGGAGGTCCGTCAGCGCATCGCGGGTGAACTTCCCCGAACGCACTCCCAGTTCCGTCAGCGGGGCGCCGGTTCGTGCCGACGCCGTCTTCATGGCGAACCTCATGCCACCGGCTCAGCTTTCAGCTCCGGGGAAGATGGTGTTCAGTGCCCAGGTGGCGATCCGGTCGCGAGCCTTGGAGGTCAGGTGCCGGGTCGGGTCGTACACCGAGATGCCGTCGATCACCTTCGGACATGAGGACTCGTTGCACAGCTGTCCCGCCACGTCGAGAATCTTGACGTGCACGCGTTTCTGCTCAACTTGCCGCAGTACCTGGTTCATCACCCGGGCGGACTCCCGGTAGGGGGAGTCGGCGACCAATGGCGAGGTCATCAGGTAAACAGGCTTGCCGGATCCGGTGAGCAGGCCCACTGCCTGGTCGAGGCGCTTGGCAAAGGCTGCGCGAGCCGCCGGCGAGGTGAGGTCCTTGGGATTCTCGTGCGCATTCACGCGCTGCGGCTCGACGTCCCAGTAGCCGACCATGAGTACGGTGGCATCGGGCCGGAACGTCCTCAGATACGACGGCCATTTCTTCGGCCATTCACGGCATCGGGCAGGGGTCTCGTTGCCTTGGGGAAGTCGGATGCCGCAACCGCCCAGGCCTGCGTTGACGACGCTGGTGTGCTGAGAGGCGACGGCGCTCATGCCCTGGGCGAGGTTCGCGGCCCAAGAATCTCCGACCACCATGATTCTCTTGCCGCCTGTACCGGGGCCGAGGTGCCCGGCGGCTGTACCGAGCGGAGGCGTGCCCCGTCCGGAATGGGAACCGGCGGCCCGTTCTTCGGCCCGAGTGGTCGTTTGCATGGACTGCTGGCTCGAACAGCCCGCGACCGCGAAGCCCGCCAGGCAAAGAGTCGCGGCGAGCACGCGGCCGGGACGGTGAAGAGTGCGGCTCATCAGTCGAACTTCACGTAACTGGTGACGTTGCCGGACATGTTCGGGGTCAGCGTGCCCACCTCGCCGGAACAGCCCCGTGAACGGTAGTAGTGCATAGTGCGGTTGGTGACGTTGATCGCGTAGTACGGGGCTTTGTTGCCTCGCAGGAAGTAGCAGTGGCTGGACTGCGGATTCTCTAAGGAGGCGGACTGCTCGGCACCGCCGTCCGGGCTCCAGTAGAGGCCGCCGGTGCCGGCCACGGCGTCCGTGGGCAGCAGGGCGGCGACGCCCATCGCGGCTACAGCAGCAAAAGCCTTTAGTTTCATGTCGGATACCTTTCGGCAAGGAAGATCTACATGGAGAGAAAGGAGCAGTGGTTTCTCAAGCTTGATAGCGTGGCTGGAACATCTGGTTGAGAATCCAGGCGCCGAGCCGCGTCTCTGCTCCGTGGGTGGTGTGCCAGGTCCGGTCATACACCGGGATGCCGTGGATCGGGGACGGGCAGGCATTGGCATCGCACAGCTGATCACGAAGGTTCAGCACATGTACATTCGCATGGGTACGGGCAACGTTCTCGATCAGATCGTCCGCCACCCGTGCCGAGGCGTCGATGCGCGGGGCATTCATGAGATAGACGGGTGTATTGCGCGCGGAGAGAATATCGACAGCACGGTTGAGATTCTGCGTGAAGCGCTCTCGCTGATCGGGGTCGGTCAGGTCCCGAGGCGGAGCGTCCCAGGTGACTTTCCGGGGCTGCGAGTCCCACTGCGCGACCATCAGGAGCACGGCGTCAGGGTGGTACTTGTCCATCAGCTGCGGCCACAGAGTGGGCCATTGGTTGCAGGTGGAGCCCTCGTTGTCGGCCGTGAAGCGGATCCCGCAGCCGCCGCGGCCATTGCCGTAGACGATCGTTCCGGGTGAGGCCGCTCGCATGCCGGTCTCCATGTGAACCGCCCAGGAGTCCCCGACCGAGAGCACCTTCTTTCCCGCGGCGAGCGGGGTCACGTGCGCCGCGCCCAAGGGTGGCTCGGCGTGGATCCCGATCCGCGCCGCGCTCGCGCCCGGCAGGTGGCCTTCTACCGGCGTAGCCGAAGCGATGGACGCAAGTGCCGGCCAAAGGGCCACACCTGAAGTAGCCAGCGCGATTCCCAGTCTGAACCTGTTCAGCTTCATGCCCTCATCCTTGGCTCTTCAGCGCCGAATTCTTCCTCGTAAAGTGAGTCAGCTGAAAGCAGGACTGCTCGCTTCGAGCAATACGCTGACTGCAGCAGACCGTCGCGTCGCCCTCAGAATCTTGCGTGCACGATTCGAGCCACGCGAACACCCACGCTATAGACCCGCCGGGCGACTGCTGAGCGAGACACACCACGGATTCCGGTGAAAACGATCGTTGTCGTCCGATCGAGTATCAGACCAGGCCGGTGACGGTGACGGTGACGCGATGACGCCCCTTACTTCCGGGCGGGGTGGGCACTACCCGTTCCACAGCGGCGCGTACCGCTCGCGTCACGTCAAGAGCGCGCTGACCGCGCCAGAGGACGACACTGACGTCGACGGCCAAGGTCCCGACGGCGTCGCCGCGTCGGACGCGCACGGCGGACCTCGCGGTTTCCCCGTCGAACTTTCCGTCACCCTTCGCCTGGTCCGTCACACGGCCCAGGACCGAGCCGCGCAGCAGCCCGGCGAGGCCGGGCCGCAGGAACGCGACACCGGGTACGTCGACGACAGCCCGCGCGATCCGTTCCGTCAACTCCGCGGGATTCCCGGCCGCCGTCACCTCGGTCCTCCGTACTGCGGGACCTCGTCGTAGACGTCCGCAACGGCCACGTCCACCGAGTCGACTTCCATGCCGAGCGCTCGGTCCGCCGTAGCCCGTACTCGCTCGCGTACCTGCTCCGCGGCCCGCTGGAGGTCGGCGGTGACGGCGACCACCACCTCGATGCTCACCGTCACCGGGCCGCGTGCGCGCTGGGAAGCCGCGACGCCCGGACCGGTCGGCAGGACCCGGCAGCTGCCTGCACGGACGTCCGGCAGGGAGTCGACCGCCGCACGGAACGCCTTGGCGGCCGCCGCCTCCACGATCCAGTGGTCCTCCGCGGGTGTGCCCAACGGCAGTGTCCTGCCAGGGCGCAGTTCGAGACGTACGACGTCCATCACTCGCTCCACGAGCCTGCGGGCGTCGGCCTCGGGGGGATCCTCCGTCTTTGCCTGGCGCACGACATTCTTGAGCTGGTCGAGTTCACGCAGTGCGCCTGAGCAGTACGGGCATGTGCGTGTGTGCGCGTCTTCCAGTGCTTCCTCCCACTGACGCCACACGTCGGCCAGTTCCCGGCCGCAGGGCAGCCGCTCATCATCGGAGCATTCGTCGCCGTCCATCCCGTCGGCCGGGTCGGAGTTCGGTTCGTTCATCGCCATGCGACCATCGCCTCCGTCAGTTGGCGTCGCGCGCGGAAGACGCGTCCACGGACCGCCTCCTGACTGATTCCAACGATGTCCGCCACCGCCTCGTACGACAACCCGTTCAGCTCCCTGAGCACCCAGCACGCTCTCTGTTCGGGAGAGAGAACCGTCATGGCCTGCGCGAGGGCTTCGACGGCGGCCTGGCCCTCTACCGCGCGCGCCGGGGAAACCTGGTGATCGGGGGCAAGGGGCTCGGCCACTGCTTCCAGAGCGGCAGCCGGCCGCCGAGCGCGCAACAGGTTCAGGCACTTGTTGGTCACGATCCGGTACATCCACGTGCCGAATGCGGACTCCCCACGGAACTCCGGTAATTTACGCCATGCACTGACGAAGGCCTCCTGCACCGCGTCCTCCGCCTCGGTCCTGTCGCCGAGCAGTCGTGCGGCCGTCTGTAACAGCATGGGTCCGTGATGGCGCACCAATGCTTCAAAAGCCTCCTCGTCTCCCTCTCCTGCGCGCACAGCCAGCAGGGTGTCCTCGTGCCCTTCACCCTCCGCGGCGTCAGGCGGTCTGTCCCACTGCCCTGGCACTGATGATCTCCTCTCGCTCACCCCGGCTCCGCGGGTCTTGTGTCCGACCCGGCGGACGGCCGGGCGTGGACCGGGGCAGCGGCACGTTATCCACGGAGTGGAAAAAACCCAGCATCGCGTAATGAAGCAGTGGAAAACGTGTCGAAATAGGTGACCGCGTGCAAAGCCATTTATCCAGGAGGCACACCGATGAAGACACCGGAGCCGAACCCGGCGACGACGGCCGGCGGCGGCCGGGTGGCGGTGCCTGAGGGCACGGCCGTGCCCGGAGGATCCCGCAATGCCACGGAGACCGCAGACGCGCGGGGCAGGACGACCATTGCTGACGTGGTCGTCGTGAAGATTGCCGGCATGGCGGCCCGGGAGATCTCCGGGGTGTACGACATGGGCGGCGGCCTCTCCCGCACGATCGGCGCGGTGCGTGAGCGGGTGCCGGGCGGACGGCCGAATGTGGGGCGCGGGGTGAAGGTCGAGGTCGGCGAGCGACAGGCTGCCGTCGACCTCGACCTGGTGGTCGAGTACGGAGTACCGATTCCCGAGATCGCGCGTGCCGTGCGAGAGAACGTGATCTCCGCTGTGGAACGGATCACCGGCCTCGAAGTCGTCGAAGTGAACGTCAACGTCGACGACGTACGCCTCCCGGAGGACGAGACGGGCGCCGCGGTGGACTCGCGCGTGGAGTAGGACGTACAGGCGTTGAACCACATATGGCCGGCGATCAGGAGAGACACGGCCGATCTGCCGGAGACGATTGAGAAGAAGTGAGGAGACCGGTGAGCAGAGCCGAAACAGGTCTGCTGGTGGGCATGTCCCTGGGGTATGCGGGCTGGTTCGGCGGCTTCACGGCGTTCCTGCTGGTGGCCGCGTTGGGGGCGGTTGGCTGGACCGTGGGCCGTCTTGTCGACGGTGGAGCGAGTCCGTGGGAGTACTTCGGGCCCCGCGACGGTCGGCGTGACGAGTCCCGCAGCGACGCTGGTACCGGGCGGCTGCCGTGAGCACGGCCGAGGCCGGAGCAGGGGCGGTGGCGGCCGCCGAGCGAGGCCGGACCATCGTCGCCGACCGGGTGGTGCGCCGCATCGCTGAGCGGGCCGCCGCGGAGGCTCTGCCGCCGGGAGACGTCGGCGCCATTAGGGCGAAGGTGGCAACGGGCGGCGGCCGGGCAGAGCTGGCAGTCGATCTCACGCTGCCCTATCGGGCTGCGTTGGGGAGAGCCGGCGACCAGGTCCACCACTACGTGGCCCGGCGTACGGCGATGCTCACCGGCCTCAAGGTCTTCCCTGCGCGCATCCGGGTGCATGGTCTGACGCTTCGCGTCGAGCCCGGTTCCGGTGCGGCGACTCCGGTCGTGTCCTCACCCGCCCAGGACATGTCGGGACGGCCGCCCAAGCGGATATGGTCGGAGCGCCGTCTACCCGCCACGCTGGCGGCGATCCTGGGCGCAGCGGTGTGTGGGGCGGCGCTGTACGAGGTCGTGTCCGTGCACGTCGCGGGGGATGCGCCCCTTTCCCTGTGGTCCCGATTGCTGTCTTGGCTGTCCACTCACGGCCCTGGCGACTCCACGCTGGCGCTGGGCGCGGTCACGCTGCTGCTCGGCCTTGGGCTGATTCTGCTTGCGGTCACGCCCGGGCGGCGCCGCTCACTCACGATGAGGACGCCGGACCGGCACATGCGCGCGGCCCTCAGCCGGGCAACGGCCGAGTCCCTGGTGCGTCACGCGGTGGCGGACGTGTCCGGGATCTCCCACGTGCGGGTGCGCGTCAGAGGACACCGGGTAAGGGTTCGGGCCACTGTGGGCTTCGGGGATCGCGATACCGCGCACGAGGCGGTGACGACGGCGGCTCACGAAGCCCTTGCCACCTGCGGACTGAAGCACACGCCCCGCCTGCGGGTCAGCCTGCGTACCGCGGCGAGTTGGCAGCCCGTCGAGCCGCAGGGCAGTTCGCCGCAGAGCCCCACGACAGAAGGGGAATGGCCATGAACCGACTGCGCGGAGGCATCAACAGAGCCGCTCTGGCCTGCACCGGCATCCCTCTCGCGACAACGGGCGTCGTACTCGGGGCCGCCGGTGTCGTCGGCCCCGACCGATTACCGCCCTGGTGGCCTACGTTCGCTCCCGGCGCGGTCTGGGTGGATCGCGGAAGGCTGGCCTTCTGGCGCGACCACGGCTGGTGGACACCGGCGGTGGTGACCGTGCTTGGCATCGCCCTTCTGCTGTGCCTGGCCTGGTGCGCAGTCCAGGTTCGCCGCGGCCGGCTGCACATCCTGACGCTCGGCGTCGCCGGCGTCACCCTCTCCGGCTTCGCCCTCTCCGACGCCGTGGAACGCAGGACGCGGAACCTGCCCGGCGTCATGCACGCACACGTGCACCTTCTCGGCCGCCCGGACCGACTACGACTCCGGGTCCATGTCGTCCTGACACCGGGTGCCTCACCCTCGGCCGTCCTTTCACACTTCAGCGCACGCGTCCTGGCTGAGGCGCGCGAGGTGGCCGCACGGCGCATTGACGCGGAGGTGCTCCTACGGACACGCCGACACGAATTTCGCCGCGTCCACTGACGGATGGCCCGCACGGCCACGGCCACGGCATCGGCGAAAGCAGTACCGCGCGGAGGCACCGGTGATCGAATATCCGCCAACGGCAGACCACAGCAATCGTTCGACAGGTAATAACACCGATTTGTTCCCTCGAAAGCCTGATGTCTTACTGTGCGTGACACTCGTTAGGTGACCGTGGCTTGGAACAAAACGGCTCCGACCGATAAACAAGCGTTCATCTCACACGGGACAGAATCCGATACTCAGGAAGCGGGGCTGCTTGAGTCGACCGCGCCTAACCTTTCTGGCAATGCGGTAACTTGGCTCGACCTTGCCGGGGGGCGAGCGTGCATCCAGCGTTACGCAGATCTACTTGACGACGTCCTCGATGAACTCCGCCACGCCGAGGCCGAGCACACGCACACGGAAGATCTATCCCGTGACAAAATGGGAGGAGTCGAGCATGGATGAATTCTTCCTGAGCAGGCGCGATCCATATGACTCACAATTCATCGAGGGCGCAGGATACGACGTACCGCAGCGCCATCACTGCGCTGAGTGCAGCGCATATCAGAGACACCATTGCTGGCACAGCCTGGATGCAACAACGGTAGGAGGTGGATGGGATCCGGACGAGGAATTGGCCCAGTTGTTAAATATGGACCCCAGCATGAATTACACCTATTCACCCCCTGTCGGACAGGGCGTGCACAGGCCTCCAGTAGACCAACGACAGCCCCTGCCGCGATACCGCAGCCATGCAAGCAAACGGCGAATTAGACCGACCGCTATCCTGATCGTGGCCATCATCGCATGCTCCGCGGTCATGCTTGGCTGGTCAATTTCCTACTCGTACGATCAGCTTCGCGCCGTCGCCGCCTTGTTCATGCCGGAGAAGCTGGCTCGTTGGTGGCCCTGGATGCTGTACGGGCCCTGGCTCGCAGCGGGCATGTCCATCATGCGCGCTTCCCTCCAGCATCGGACTGCTCGATGGTCCTGGACCGTCATCGTGACCGCTTCCGTGGGGGCAGTCGCCCTGTGCGTCGGGAATTCTTCAAAATCTCTTCTGATGATGACTGTCTCCGGAATTCCACCCATCACCGCCCTGGCCTGCTTCCAGGAGCTCGTCACACAGTTCTCAGATCGCTACCGCCCCCAGCACGCCATGCATAGCCCAAAGCGATCCGCACAGTCATAGAAGGGTCGCCGACGCACAGCGCGAGCGGGACCCCGCCCCGACCAAAGGGAACAGCGGAACAACGGGAACGTACCAGGTCAGACCGGCAACGTTCCGAACCGTCCCACCCACTCATGCGTGACACCGATGGGGAACGACACCGACTGAGCGACTCACGACCCTCAAGACGGTGACTGCCGGCGGCTGCCCAGCAGCCACAACGGCCACTCCACAGTTAGCGGAACACGCACAGTATGAAGCGGCACAGATTCATATATGTTCAAGTTTTTGCGCAACGTAAGGCTCCACCGACCCGCCGGAAAGCATCAGCGATACACTCGCCCGCGTTGGGAAGGGCATGGGGCCAGTACGGACGGCGGAACGATCAGCCAGGCCACCCGGGTCAGGCTGACCGCAGCGTTCAACCAGCAGATCTCGGTCCCCGTGATCCTGCGTTACAGCTCCACCGACCCGCTGGCGGTCCACGTCGATTTCCCTGCGCTAGTTTCCAGCGACGGTACCGACATGACCTGGTCCTTCGACCGCGGGTTGCTGGCGAACGGCCTTTGCCGCCCCACTGGCATCGGGGACGTCCGTATCTGGCCCTCCGGCCGCGTCTATACGATCATTGAATTCCGCAGTTCCGAAGGCAGAGCCTTCGCCAAGTTTGACACAGCCGCCCTGATTCGTTTTCTCCTGCGTTCATACGTATTGGTCGAGCATGGCAAAGAAGATATGGGCCCAGCCATCGAAGGGGGGCTGGCCACCCTGCTGGACGAGGTCTGAGGACGTCATGGCCACCTTCGCTGCACCCGGACGTCCCGAATCAGGCCTGAACCTCTCGTTCCCGTCCTTTGTGGCAGGAGGAACCGATGAGCGTCCCAGCCCCTCACGGCCTGAGCTCGTGTGTTCCCGTTGTTCCACTGTTCCCTTCGATCGATGCGGGCCCCTCTACCGAAATACGCACGCAGTCGACACAGCCATGTGAAAGTCACAGCATCTGCATAGCCCGGTGGGGGGGGGGGGGGGGGGGGGCCGCAGCCCCGCCCCGCAAAAAAAGGACCCTCCCCACAACCCCAAAAACAACCCCCCCTCCCCCCCCCCCCCCCCCCCCCCCCCCCAAAACAC
>NZ_JBVJVY010000089.1:0-11167 GCF_055603265.1 Streptomyces sp. NPDC037288 | reverse complement strand
AATCACCACGCCAACGACGAGGGGCCCTGCCTCGTCACCACCCCCGCTGACCAGCCCATTTCACCCTCCAGCACAGGATGAAAGAGGTTCATTCACGGCTGTGCTGTTTGGTACTGCCGTTGGTGGTGCCGGATCCCGGAGAGGCGATAGCGGCCTTGTGTCTGTCGGGTCACCTCGTGGGGCGTTCCGTCGGTGGGCAGGGAGTAGGTGTGCAGGTGGCGGTAGGTGTCGTAGTCGATCGGCTGGCGCCGGGCGATGTGCGCGCGGTGGGCTTCGGTGCGTAGGTGGGCGCGGTAGCGGGGAGTGATGGTGCCGGTGAAGAATTCGGCGACGCTGCCTGAGCCGTAGCTGAAGAATCCGATGGAGTCGCCGCCGAGATCGGTGTCGCTGTCGAGAAGAGAGGTGAGAGCCAGGTACATGGAGGCGGTGTAGCTGTTGCCGATCACCTGGTTGTAGGTGGTGGTGGGGCCGATCGCGTCGTCGGTGGTGTGAGGAGCCGTGATGCTTGCGGCTTGCTGGAGTCGTCGATGGGCTTTGTGTGCCATGCGGGTGAAGGGCTGGTGGTAGCAGACCGTGCGGAGCTTTTCGAAGGGCAGGCCGCCACGCGTCTGGTAGTCGTGCCAGGCGCCGTCCACGGCTGTCAGGTAGGCGTCGCTCGATGCTTTGCCGTCGACGAGGGCGGTGGTGCGGTAGTTGGGGCGCCAGAAGTCCATGCCGTCACGGGTGAACAGCCCGGAGGGGGTATGGAGTTCGACGAGGTCGGGTGCGGCGGTGATGAGCATGGCCGCGGCGGCGGCTCCTTGCGTGGCTTCGCCGGGGCTGTCGACGTCGTAGCGGGCAATGTCGCTGGCCAGGACGAGGACCTGTTGGGCAGGGTCGCAGCGCACCAGGGCGCAGGCGAGCTGGAGTGCGGCGGTGGCGCCGTAGCAGGCTTGCTTGAGTTCGACGACGCGGATGTGTGGGGGCAGGCCGAGCAGGGAGTGGACGTAGATGCCGGCGGCCTTGGACTGGTCGATGCCGGTTTCGGTGGCGAAGAGGATGGTGCGGATTCTGCCGCCGCCGTGGCGTTCGATGATCGGCGTGGCCGCGTCGGCGGCCATGGTGACGATGTCCTCGTCCTCGGTGGGGATGCTCATGGCCGTCTGCCCGATGCCGTGGTGGTACTTGGCCACGGGCGCGCCGGTGTGCCGGGCGAGTTCTTCGTGGGTGAGGCAGAGGCTGGTGGTAGCGAAGGTGAGGTCGTGGATACCGACGGTCACCTGGGTCGGATCAGTGGCCATGGGGTGCTCCGTTGAGGCGTTCGAGTCGGGTGTGAGCGTGCATGAGTTCGCCGGGGTTGGTCTGGGCGGCCATCAGGGAGAGCTCCCCGCACAGGACGGTGGCCGCGGCCAGTGCGGCCAGGCGGCGGGCATTGTCTCCGATGGGACGTTCGGCACGGCAGCCGAGTCGTGCGAGGGCGTCCTCGACTGCAGGCAGGTCCTTGCCGTTGCCGACGGTGCCGACGATCAGGTTGGGCAAGGTGCAGGAGAAGTACAGGTCGCCGTCGCGATCGTCCGCGTAGGTGATGCCTTGGGAGCCTTCGACGATGTTGGCGGCGTCCTGCCCGGTGGCCAGGTAGAAGGCCAGCAGCATGTTGGCGTAGTGGGCGTTTGCCGAGCGGATGCCGCCGGCCAGCAGGGTGCCCACCAGGTTCTTGGTTACATTGAGGTGGGCGATCTTCGCGGCGGTGGTGCGCAGCCGGTCGGCCACGGTCTGGCGGGGGATGAGGATTTCGGCGGTGACGTTCTTGCCGCGGCCGAGGATGCCGTTGACGGCGGTGGCCTTCTTGTCGGTGCAGTAGTTGGCGGAGATCGATCCGTAGCTGACGTTCGGAATGTGGGCCAGCAGATGGGTCAGGAGGGCGTCGGCGGCGAGGGTGGCCATGTTGTGGCCGGAGGCGTCACCCGTGGCGAACTCAAAGCGTATGTACAGCAGGGGGCCGACGATCTCGTGGCGTACGGCGAGGAGTTCGGCGAAGCGGCTGGTGGTGCGGGTGAGGACGCGCAGTTCTTCGAGGCGGTCGTCCAGGGCGCGTGCCGCGACGTGGGCGGCCTGGGCGTCGGTGGCCTCGAGGAGGATGGAGCGGGTCATGCGTTCGTCGATGAGGGTGGCCCGGATGCCGCCGTCGATCAGGCGGGAGATGCGGGCGCCGCGGGCGACCGAGGGCCACAGTGGGGATTCGTAGGTGGCCAAAGGGACGTGGGTTTCGTCTGTGGCTGCATTGCCGCTGATCCGGAGGGGGCCCACCCAGCGTGTGGGAACGGGGGTAATGCTGTCCGGCACGGCTTTGGCGGGGGCTTTGCTGGTGGGTATGGTCTGGGTGGTCATCGGCTGTTTTCCTTGGGCTGAGGCAACAGGATCCCGCGTTGGTCGCAGAACTCGCGCAGGGCGCCGGTGATGTGTAGGTCGGCGTCGGCGAGGTCGGCGGGGCTGGGGGCGCCGAGGAGGGTCATCAGCGCGGTCAGCTGGTCGATCCAAGAGGTGAGTTGGTCGATGAGGGTGGCGAGCCCGTCGTTGACGAGGGTGGCCAGGAAGGGGCCCGAGGCGCCGGCCGCGTGGGCGCCGAGTGCGAGGGCGCGGGCCACGTCGAGGGGGTGGCGTACTCCGCCGGAGGCGAGCAGCGGGAGCCCTTTGTCCTGGGCGTCCAGGAGGGCTGCGGGCGTGCTCAGGCCCCAGCCTTCGAGGTAGTCGTAGTCGGCGCGCGGGCGGCGGCCGTTCTCGATGCGGGCGAAGTCCGTGCCGCCGCGGCCGGCCACGTCGGCGGCGGCCACGCCGAGGCGGGCGAGCTGCGCGACAGTGCGGCCGCTGAGACCGAAGCCGACTTCCTTGACGATGACCGGCACGTCGACGGCCGTTGCAATGGCTTCGATGGCGGCGGGCCAGTGCCCGAAGGACCGGTCGCCCTCGGGCATCACGATCTCCTGGACGGTGTTGAGGTGGATCTGCAGGGCGTTGGCGTCGAGGAGTCCGATGGCGCGGCGGGCCTGCTCAGGTGTGGCGTTCGCGTTGATGTTGGCCATCACGAACCCGTCCGGGTGCTGTGCGCGCACCGGTGCGAAGGTGTCAGCACATGTGGGATCCTTCAGGAAGGGGCTCATCGAGCCGGTGGCGATGGGCAGGCCCGTCTCGCGTGCGGCGATGGCCAGATCGCGGTTGATTTCCCCGGTGTTGGGGCTGCCGCCGGTCATGGCATTGATGTACAGCGGCACGGGCCACGTCCAGCCGGCGAACGATGTCCGCAGGCTCACCTGGCCGCGGTCGATGCCAGCCAGGGCGTGGTGCATGAAGCGGATGTCGTCGAAGGCGCCGGCCCGTTGGGCTGGGGCGTGCTGAGCGGTCTGGGAGGTGTGGTGCTGGGCCACGGCCAGGCGGACGTGGTCGTCCTTGCGCGTCGCGGTCATGAGACGGTCCTTGTGATCTGTGCGGCAGGGGTGGGCAGCGCGCTGGCGAGGCGCGGTCCGATGCGGGAGGGCGGTCCGCCGGGCTGTGGTGTTGCGGTACGCAGGCCCAGGGGGGTGATGCCGGCGGCGGCCCAGCGGCGGTGGAGGTCGTCGGAGTGGGCGGTATGTGGCAGGACGGCGATACCGCCGTCCCCGCCGCCCGCGCCGGACGGCTTGGCCGCCCCGCCCACGGCCCTGGCCGCGTCGCACAGTGCGGTAAGCGCGGGGGTGAAGATGCCGAGAGCGGTCTGCTGGTCAAGGCTGTGCAGCAGGCTGCGGGCCGCGTCGACGGCAGTTCGGACGGCAGCGGCATCGTCGCGGTCGAGAGCGTCGGTCAAGGCGTCGGTCAACTGCGCGCTGCGGGCGCAGAAACGGCGGTGGGTAGCGCTTTGCCACCACGCGGTCTGCTGGAGCTGACCGATCTTCGCCGTGGTGGAGGAGGGGTGGCCGGTCCACCCGTAGTGCAGGGACACGGCGGACGGGGGTGTCACCGTGCGAAGCGACAGACCAGGCCAACAGGCACGCAGGGCCGCGATGATGCCACCGGTGTGCATGAGGTGGCGTAGGGCCTGGCGGTCGGGGGGGCTGTAGCGGATCCAGCCGCCCCAGGTGCCGGCGGCCAGATCCGCGCCCGACGCGCGGGCGTCGAGGGTGATCGAGGCGAGCAGAGCAAGGCGAAAGCGCATCTCGGCACTCAGGGACGTGCCGGTGAAGTCGGTGACTGCGTGGATGGCGGCGACGGTGACCGCACCGCTGGAGCCCAGGCCCATCTTGGTGGCGTTCTCGTGCAGGTCCGAGCGTACGGTCAGCCGCAGCGGCACGGGTTCCAGACCCGACTCGGCACGGAGCTCGTCGGCGGTCTTGACGACGGCGACCAGATGGGCGAGCAATCCGCGCACAAGGCCCACGTCGTGCGGCCGATGCGGTTGCAGTCCGTGGCGGCTTCGGTGCAGTGCCACGGGATGGTCTACGAGGTCGGTGATCAGCTCGACGTCCGCGTGGTGAGCCGGTGCCGCGGTGACGGTGACGTAGCGGTCGACGGCGGCGATGAGGGCCGGCTGGCCGGGGGTGAGGACGGCGTACTCGCCGGAGATCAGCAGTTTGCCTGGGGCCCGGCGGGTGACCGGCGCCTTCATGTGGGCACCCCCGTTGTCACCGTGGCGTCGGGCCCGGAGCGGGCGACGAGCGTGCGGCAGCCGGTGACCTCGCCGAGTTCGGCGGCGATGCGCGATGCGTCCGAGACCGGGCACAGGACTTTCACGTTGGGGCCGGCATCCATCGTCGACCACGTCTGCTCGCCCCGCTCCCGCATCCGGCGTACGTGGTCGAGGACGTGGCGGGAGGCGTGGGTGCGGTAAGTGACGGGCGGGATCGCGGTCTCCATCGTGGCGTGCATGCCCAGTGCGTTGCGCTCGGCGATCGCCCCCACGGCGGGCAGGTCACCCGTGGCCAGTGCTGCGCGCATCGCGAGGACATCGGCGCGGCTGGAGGCAAGCCAGCCGGGAAACAGTGGGGAGGTGGCCACGGTGCGGCGCATCGCTTCGCGGCTGGAGACGGACTTGGGCCCGGTCTGCAGGAGCACCGCGACCATCGCCAGATCCAGACGGGCATCGTGCAGGGGCTCGGCGTATGAGGCGAGGTCGGCGTCAGCGGCATCGGGAGGGCCCGCGTGCCACAGCACGAAGCCGCCGAAGACGGAGCGGGCGGCCGACCCGGAGCCGCGGCGGGCCAGCCGGGAGAGCTCGGTGGGGTCCCGGTCGATCTCGTAGGCGCGGGCCCCGGCCAGGGCGAGTGCGGCGAAGCCAGCAGCCGAGGAAGCGAGGCCGGCCCCCACCGGTACCGTGTTGCGGGTGTCGACGCGAGCCGGCTCATGCCTGCGCGCATGGGCACGCAGGACGTCTAGGAAACCGGTGACGCGGCGCAGCACCTCGCCGGTGGCCGGTCGCCCGTCGACGACGATGACGTCCTGCGCGCCGCCGGGGAGCAGTTGGACGCTGGTTGTGGTGGGGAAGACGTCGAGGGTCAGGGACAGGCTGTCGGCCAGCGGCACGATGAGGTGCTCATCGCGTTTCCCCCAGTACTTGACCAGGGCAATGTTGGGGTGGGCGACCGCTGTCGCCGTGGGTGCGGCCCTCATGCGGACCTCCCCGGCTTGATGGGGGCCGTCCAGGTCTGCGCCGCGCCGTTCTCGTCGAGCCGGGCGGCCAGGACGCTGGCCGCGGCGGCAGTGTCGGTGAGTGCGATGACGCAGCCACCTAGCCCCCCGCCGGTCATCTTGGCGCCGAGAGCGCCGTGGGCCAGGGCGATGTCCACCAGGGCGTTCACGCAGCCGGTGCTCAGCTGTAGGTCCGCCAACAGGGTATGGCAGTCGGTGAGCTGCCGGCCGAGCACCTCCAGCTGGCCCTGCTTGAGGGCCCGCAGCGCCCGGCCGGTCAGGGACGTCGATCGGGCCAGGAACTCCTCGCGACGCAGGGCGTGTTCATCGAAGGCCGCGCCCAGCATGGCGACGGCTTGTTTGGTGTGGCCGGGGCTGCCGCTGTCGGCGACGACGATCCACGCCCCAGCAGCGACCGGGGGCGTGCTGGGGTGCCTGTCCGACAGCAGCACAGGCCGGGTGCTGCCAGTGGCCAGTGCATCGATGCCCGAGGCGCGGCCGTGCGCCGCGCTCTCGGAGATCTGGACGTAGTCGAAGACCTCCGCAGCACTCAGGTCCAGTTCCAGCAGCTGTCCGAGAGCGTATGTCAGGGCGCGGGCAACGGCGGCGCTTGAGCCCAAGCCCCGGCCGTAAGGGATGTCGCTCTCCACCTGTACTTCCATTGCGGGAATGTCGAACCTACGGGCCCGGCGCAGCGCGGTGTCAATCAGCAGACACAGCCCGGGCGGCAGCACGCCGTCCGCCGAGGGCACAGCGCCATGCGCCGGGATCGTGAAAGGCGTGTAGCAGCCCAGGCCGTCGGCGGGCTCGGCATTGACGGCGACGGTGACCGTGCAGGACAGGGCGGGCAGCGGCACGGCCACCGCGGGCGCTCCGTAGACAACGGCATGCTCACCCAGCAAGATCACCTTGCCATGGGCGCGCCCTGCTCCGGAAGGCCGGCCCGTGTCGTACGGCCGGGGAGTAAGGGGCACCCGCCCGGTGCCGAGAGCTCCCGGCTGCTGCGGGGTCACGGCTGCGGCGCCTGGTGAGAAGGGCAGGGGCACTGCCGTGCGGTGCGTGCGACAGCAACGCCCACAGTGCCGCAGGCGGTGCCGGCACAGCGGACACCAAGGAAGATGTCCCGGATGATCTCGGCACAGGGGTGCAGACCGGCAAGATGCTTGACGGTGGGCGGGCAGTGGGGGGAGCAGGTCATGGCACGGTCTCCTTTCCAGGGTCGGGTCTCTCCCGAGGACGGCACGACTGTCTTTCTGCGAGTCAGACGGGCGGGGGCGCGTGGGGCAGCCCTGCGGAGCCTGCGCTGGTTCACACAGCAGCGGCGATCTCGGCGCACCGCGCCACCGTGGCACCGTCCGCGTTGAGGAGGTCTTCGTCGACGGGACGGCCCACTTCGTTCTCGATCTTCTGGGCGATTTCGGTGATCTGCAGCGAGTCCAGGCCCAGGTCTTCCAGCAGGCGTTGCTCGGGCTGAATGGCGTCGACGGGCTGCTCGGCCACGATGGCGACGATGCGCAGTACCCGGGTGAGAGTGCTCAGGTCCGTGTTCACGATTCCTCCAAGGGCTATGACGTGGCTTGCTGATGGGGATGTCGAGCAAGGGGCCGTGCCGGTCAGGGACACAGCACGACTTGGGCGGCGTAGGTCAGTCCGGCCCCGAAACCGAAGAGCAGTACCGGATCGCCGCTGTGTACCCGTCCGGCCTGGCGCAGTGCGTGGAAGGCCAGCGGGACGGAGGCGCCGCAGGTGTTGCCGGCGTCCGTCAGGTCGGTTGCGGTGACAAGGCCGGGGGCGCCGATGTGCCGGGCGAGGGTGTCGATGATGCGCAGGTTGGCCTGGTGCGGCACGAACGCCTTCAGGTTGGCGGGGGCGATGCCGGCACGCCGACAGGCCTCATCGATCACGGACTGCAGGGCGCTGGTGGCCCAGCGGAACACCTTGCGGCCGGCCATCTCCATATGTCCGCTCTCGGCCGAGATCGCGATCAGCTCGGCCTGATCACCGTCACTGCCCCAGGCCACGGGAAAGATCGCAGGCCGGTCGCCGGGCAGGACCAGCGCGGCGGCCGCGCCATCGGCGAAGATCGGCCCCGTGTTGCGGTCCCCCTCATCCACCCAGTCGCTCATCCGCTCCGAGCCGACCACCAACACCCCGCCAGCCGTGCCCGCCCGCACCAGCGCGTCGGCCACCACCAGGCCATGGCTGAAACCGGAGCACGCGGCATTCAAGTCGAAGCCCGCCGCCGGCCAGCAGCCGATGCCCGCCGCAACGGAGGCCGCCCCGTTGGGCATCGGGGACGGCATCGAACAGGTCGCCAGGATCACCACGTCAACGTCGTCGGCACTCGCCCCCGCGTCCGCCAGAGCCTTGCTGCCGGCCTCCACGGCCATGGACACCACGCTCTCACCAGCGCCGGCGCGCCGGCGCTCGCGCACACCCACCCGCTGCGCGATCCAGTCAGCATCCACTCCTGCTGCGGTGGCCGCCTCCTCATTGGAGACCACAGAACTGGGCCGGTATACGCCCAGGCCCGCGATACGAGCACCCGCCGCTAGCTTGCCGCCGGACGCCACGGCGGCCATCAAATGGGCCGCGGTCACCGGTACTTCCTGGAGATCGAGTCGCTCCCCGCCGTACGGTGCGGCCGGAAGTCGTCGTACAGCCCAATCACCTGACTGGCTCATGATGGAACCTTCCTCTTCAACTGCTGCGCTGGGTGATCAGGTGGGCCAGGGCGGTGAGATCCGCCAGCGCGCGCTCGGCCGGGTCGGCGGCGTGCAACTCACGAAAGGCCAGGTCAAGTTCGTGTGCGGCCGCCTGGCGTGCGAGGCGTCGTCCGCCCGCACGCTCCACCAGACCGGCCGCCTCCCGTACCTGTTCCTCGTCCAGCGGCCCGGCCTGCGCGTACAGCGCGGCGAGCCGGTCTCCGGCCGCCGTGCGCGAGCCGATCGCGGCGAGCACCGGATGCGTCTTCTTGCGCGACGACAGATCGCTGCCGACCGGCTTGCCGGTCACTGCAGGGTCGCCGAAGATGCCGAGCAGGTCGTCGGTGATCTGGAAGGCCACTCCCAGTCGGCGGCCGAAACGGGCCAGGCGCCTGGCCCGTTCCTCGTCCGCGCCGCCGGCCAGCGCGCCGAGCGCGCAAGCGGCGCCTATCAGGGCTCCGGTCTTGCCCGCGGCCATCGCTGTGTACTCAGCCACCGTCACGTCGCCGCGCCGCTCGAAGGCTGTGTCCATCGCCTCGCCCTCTATCAATTCCAGTACAGCGGCAGCGAGTACGGACACGGAGTGGCCCGCATCCTTCGGGCGGCTGTCGGCCAGGACCCGCAGCGCCTGGGTGAGTAGCGCGTCCCCGCCAAGGAGGGCTGCAGGAATGCCGAATGCCGCCCACAGCGCGGGCTGGTGGCGGCGCAACTCGTCGCCGTCGATGATGTCGTCGTGGATGAGGGAGAAGTTGTGGACCAGCTCGATGGCGACGGCCGCGCCGAGCGCGTCCTCGCGGGCGCCGCCCACGGCTTCGGCGCAGCCGAAGGCGAGCGCCGACCGGACGGCTTTTCCGGGCGCGGGTCCCGCCACCGGGCGCCCATGCTCATCACGCCATCCCAGGTGGTAGCCGGCCAGCGCGGCCATCGAGGTGGGCATCCGCGCCGCCCACTCACGCAGGGCAGGTACGACCGACTCCTGGGCGCGTACGAGCAGATGGCGGCCAGTGTCACCGGCCAGCGGGGTCGGCAGAACGGATGCGGGCATGGCAGGTCCTCACCATGGGGGAACGGAACGGCACCAGAGATTTAGTCAAAAGCCTGCACGGCGTGGCAGCCGCCGCCGGTGCGGGCATATCTCCATGGAGCACCCACCAGCAGGTCGTTGGGAACACGCCTCATTGATTCGTGCGTGAACCCGCTGAACGCTTGCGCGTTTGCGTATCCGGCGCACGGTTGCGTCCAGGGAAGTGGTGTACGGGTTCGACCTGATCCGGGGGTTTGCTCCGGCATCGGGATGGGGCCCGCATAGATGAACGGCCACCGGCTGATCTTCGAAGTGTCGAAGCCTCGAAGGAGATCAGCACGATGACCGCACCTGACAGTCTGCCCCTGCACGCCCTCGCCGAGGACAACCTCGCCGCGGCGAGTCCCGATCTGCTGCGCGCGATGGTCAAGACGTTCGCCGACGCCCTCATGTCCGCCGAGGTCGACACCCTCTGCAACGCCGAATACGGCCAGGTCAGTGAGGAACGCGTCAACCACCGCAACGGCTACCGCCCACGCGAGTGGGACACGAGGGCCGGCACCGCCGAACTCGCCGTCCCCAAGCTGAGGCAGGGCAGCTACTTCCCGCACTGGCTGCTGGAGCGACGCCGGCGGGCCGAGCAGGCCCTCATCTCGGTGGCCGCCACCGCCTACCTGCTCGGCGTCTCCACCCGCAGAGTCGAGAAGCTCGCCGAGTCCCTCGGCGTCACCCAACTGTCGAAGTCCCAGGTCAGCGCGATGGCCAAGCACCTCGACGAGCAGGTCACCGCGTTCCGCAACCGGCCCCTCGACACCGGCCCGTATGCGTTTGTCTGGGTGGATGCGCTGACCCAGAAGGTCCGCGAGGGCGGCCGCATCATCAACGTCCACGCGCTGATCGCGGTCGGCGTCAACGCCGACGGGCACCGCGAGATCCTCGGCATCGACGTCGCCACCGCCGAGGACGGCGCCGGCTGGCTCGCCTTCCTGCGCTCCCTGACCGCCCGCGGCCTGTCCGGCGTCCAGTTGGTCATCTCCGACGCCCACACCGGCCTGGTGAACGCGATCGGCGCGGTCCTGCCCGGTGCTTCCTGGCAGCGACGCCGCACGCATCTCGCCCGGAATTTGCTGAGCCAGGTGCCGAAGTCTGCCCAGCCGTGGGGGGCCACGCTGCTGCGGACGGTCTTCGAACAGCCCGATGCCGACGCCGTCCAGGCCCAGATGCGACATGTGCTGGACGCGCTGGAGGCCAAGTTCCCGAAAGCAGCAGCCCACTTGGACGCCGCCCAGCACGACCTGCTGGCTTTCACCGCGTTCCCGCGCGAGATCTGGCGGCAGATCTGGTCGAACAACCCGCAGGAGCGGCTGAACAAGGAGATCCGCCGCCGCACGGACGTGGTCGGGATCTTCCCCGACCGCACCGCCCTCATCCGGCTCGTCGGCGCGGTGCTGGCCGAGCAGAACGACGAGTGGACCGAGGGCCGCCGCTACATGGGACTCGACCTACTCGCCAAGGCCCGACTCCACCCGATCGAGTCAGAAACCGACGACACCGTCCTCCCGACCGAACTCACCGCATAACCTCAACAAAGAGATCACCGAGTGGCCGTCAATACACCACTCCAGCGGACGTGACCCCGCGCACCGCCACCGGCGGGAGGGGTTGTCGCGAACAGCTTGCTGGCCGCCCTCCTCGCGGAAGCGGACTGGACGGGAAGTAAGCTGGCCCGCACGGTCAATGCCCTGGGCATGGCACAGGGCTTGCGCCTGCGCTACGACCGCACCTCAGTAGCCCACTGGGTCCA
>NZ_JBVJVY010000088.1:0-11171 GCF_055603265.1 Streptomyces sp. NPDC037288 | reverse complement strand
CCGCCTGCCGGGCAGGGAGCGGAATCCCTATCGACACACGCCCCGGGGCGCACGCCCCAACACTGATCGGCTACACCACGAAGCGGGACGCCATCCGAGGACACGGGGCCTGCTCATCCAGTTCCGCCCTCACCGGAACGTGTCCTCGGCCCCAACTGACCCTATGCGGGGAGCCGTCCCAACGAGACCGAGCTACGACCTCACTGGCGCCGAGTTGTTGCTCTTCGGCTGGGGTGCCGTGAAACGGGCGGCCGGGGCAAGCATGTCCTCTGTGAGGTCCCGTACACTGACGCAGCCGCTCAATGCCAGCGCCAGATCCAGCTCGGCGAGCAGACAACGCAGCACGTGCCGCACACCGTTCCGCCCGTCCAGCGCCAGGCCGTACTGATACGGTCGGCCCAGCAGCACGGCGTCCGCGCCGAGGGCCAGGGCCTTGACCACGTCAGTGCCTGTGCGCACGCCGGAGTCCATCAGGACCGGTACAGACGGTCCGACAGCCGCGCGAACCGCCAGCAGACAGTCCAGGGCGGCCGCGGTGCCGTCGAGCTGACGCCCGCCGTGGTTGGAGACAATCACGCCGTCCATGCCATGGGCGAGGGCCAGGCGTGCGTCATCCGGATGCAGGATGCCTTTGAGCAGGATGGGCAGGCTGGTCAGCTCGCGCAGCCACGCAAGCCCGTCCCAGGTGAGGGAAGGGTTGGTGGAAATGGCCGCCCAGTGCGCGATCACCGCGCTTTCGTCGGCGTCCGGGGGCAGCCCCGCCTGGAATGCGGGGTCGGTGGTGAAGTTGGCGAGCCCCAAGCCGTGCAAGAACGGCAGGTAGCCGTGGTCGAGGTCCGCCGGGCGGTAGCCGAAGGCGGGGCTGTCGACGGTGAGGACCAGGGCGTCATATGCGCTCGCCTCGGCCCGGCGGACCAAAGACTCGGCCACCGTCGGGTCCGACGGCCAGTACAGCTGAAACCACCGCGGCTGCTCACCTGCGGCTGCCGCGACCTCCTCCATACTGTGGGAGGAAAAGGACGAAAGGACGAAGGACACGCCCGCGTCAGAAGCGCCGCGCACGGCCGCGATTTCACCCTCGGGGTGAACGACGGTCTGCGCGGCGACCGGCGCCAGCAGCACAGGGGCAGCCAGGCGATGGCCGAAGAGGGGCACTGACAAGTCTCGGCGGGTGATGCCGCGCAGCATCCGTGGCACTATCCGCCACCGGTCGAAGGCCTCGCGGTTGGCGCGCCTGGTGGCACCAGTTCCTGCGTCGCCCGCCACATAGCCGTAGGCAGAGGGCGGTAGCACTTCGCGGGCCGCGGATTGAAGGGTCGTAAGGTCCGTTGACGGCCGAAAGCCGCGGCCGTCCGGCCCAGCGAGGTAGAGCTCAGGCACCAGGAGGGCCGGCGGATCGATGGGCTTGACGGCCAGGCGGTCATGGACGTAGCGGCCCAGCAGCTTCGCGATCTCGCCTGTGCATTCGGTCAGCGCGAAGTGCCCGCCGGAGTGGATCTCCACGGCGTGCTGTCCAGTGGTATGCATGGCCCAGTCCCGCATCTGCTCCAAGGTGTTCTTCGGGTCCTCGGCCGCAAGCAGCACAGTGACGGGGGCCTTGACCGTGGTATCCACCGCGCAGCGGTAGCCACGCAGCACACGATGGTCGGCGCGCAGCAGACGCAGCACCTCAGCGCGGGATTCGGGTTTCCGCAGCAGTACGTCGGGCACGCCACCGAGCCTCCGCACACCGACGACCAGGTCGTCATCACTCAGGGCGTCGACGTCGGGCTCCTCCCAGTCCTGGGCCGGAGGCCGGGCGGCGGAAACGAACAGCCCTGCAACGGTGCTGTGTTCTTCCAGCAGCAGGGTCGCTTCGAAGGCCACGATGGCGCCCATACTGTGGCCGAGGAGAAACAACGGGCGGTCGGTATACGAAGCCAGGGCATCGGCCGCTCCCCGGGCCAGGGCGGCGATGTCCGCAGCGCAGGGTTCGGCGCGGCGGTCCTGCCGACCGGGGTATTGCACCGCGAGTAGTTCGATGTCGTCGGGAAGTGCTGCGGACAACTTGCTGAACGAGGTTGCGGCTCCGCCGGCGTGAGGGAAGCACACCAGCCGGGCGGCGGGGCGTTCTCGGCGGTGGTAACTCCGCAGCCAACTGGGCGCCTTGGTCTGCAGCGTGGAGGGGCCGCTGATGCCCGGTCGCGCGGAAGCAGTGTGTGCGACAGTGCGTTCAGTCATGTCCTGGGTGTCCCGTCCTGGATGGTGCTCGATGGTGGTGGACAGCTGGTTGAGCAGTCAGTGGGCCGGCGGCTCCGTCGAGGCCGATGCCCGCTGGGTGTGTGGAGCGGCGACGCTCCGTACGACAGCCTGGAGTGGCTACCAGTCGACGAGGAGCCGGGACAGTCCGCGGGTCGCCAGGCCCTCCTTCCACACCACTGGCGTGTCGACAGCGGCGAGCCGGAGCGTCGGGAAGCGCCGCAGTAGACGTTCGAGGACGATGCGGACCTGCAGTCTGGCCAGCGGTGCGCCCAGGCAGCGATGCACACCGTGGCCGAACGTCAGGTGTGCGGCGTCGTGGCCAGCGAAGCTGAGAGTCTCCGGCTCGGTGAACACCTTGGCGTCGCGGTTGCCGTGCAGCGGCGCGACCATGACGGCCTCGCCCGCCTGGACAGTGACGCTACCCAGCCGCACCGGCTGCATCGCGACGCGCGGGAACGTCAGGGGGGTTGCCGGGTTGAGCCGCAGCAGCTCCTCCACGACGGGGGCGATCCGTTCAGGACACGCGACGAGTTCCTCGTACACTTCGTGGTCGGTGAGCAGCGACAGGACCGACAAGCCGAGCTGCCCGACCGTGGTTTCATAGCCGGCCATCAGGAGGGTGAGTCCCAGGGTAAGCAGTTCGTTTGTCGTGAGCTCGCCCCTGTCGTGCACCTCGATCAGGTCGGTGAGCAGGTCGCTCTGCGGCTGCCGTCGCTTGCGCTCTACCAGGCTCTTCATGTAGTTGGCGAGTGCGAGGCGTCGACGAGCTTTCTCCTGGGTGGTGCCTGGGGCGATGTCGAAGAGGACTTCTATCCAGTCACGGAAGCGAATGCTGTCCTCGGGCGGGATACCGAGCACCGAGCACAGCAAGGCCAGCGGCAGCGGCGCGGCGAGGTGTGCGACGAGATCGACGCCGGGCCCGTGCGCGGCGACTGTGTCGAGGTGCCGGTCGGTGAGTTCCTCCACGAGCGGAGTCATCGCGGCGATCCGACCGCTGGAGAAGGCGCCGCTGACCATGCGCCGCAGCCGGGCGTGCTGGCTGCCGTCCATGCTCATCATGGAGTCCGGTGCGGGCTCTGCGTCATTGAACTTCGGGGTGTCGAGGCGGGCTGCGCACTCCCGGCTGAACCGCTTGTCGGTCAGCACCGCGCGCCCCAGCGCGTAGTCGCGCACGAGCCACATCGTGTCTCCGACAGGTGTGACGAAGCGGACCACGTCCTCGCTGCCGTCTTTCAGGAAGGCCGGCAGCGGCCCCAACTGGTCGGCTCTGCAATGCCTCATCCGGTTACTCCTTGCTCGTCGGCCGTCAGCCGCCCAGAATCCGGTGCTCGACCTCGCGCAGCACGTCGGTCTGCCGGTTGAACGCGATACGCACGTACTGTTCGCCGCGGGCAGGGTCGGCGAAGAAGGGGGCTCCGGGCGCAAGCAGCACCCCAGCTTCGTCGAGGAGCTCGAGGACGAACTGCTTGCCACCGTGCTGCCCGCCGGTGAGGGAGCTGACGTCCGCGAACAGGTAGCACCCTCCTTCCGCCGGTGCGAACTTCATGCCCAAGCGCGAGAAGATCGTCTGGGCCATGTCCCGGCGCCGGCCCATCTGCTCGGTGGCAATGCGCAGGTCCATGGAGAGCGCGGCCATCCCTACGGCCACCTGCAGTGGAGTGGCGGCACCGTTCGTGGTCAGTTCGTGCACCCGTCGCAGTGCCTCGGTGCGGACTGCGTCGGCGCGCAGGAATCCGAGGCGCCATCCGCTGATCGCATGGCTCTTGGAAAGCGAGCCGACGACAATGCTGCGCTCGGCGAGTCCTGGCACCTCGCTGACCGAAAGCGAGGGCCGCCCGTCGAAGACGTAAGTGCCGTACACCTCATCGCAGATGACAGTAGCGTCGCAGCGCTCGCACAGTGCGGCGATCTCGTCGAGTTCGGTGTGGTCGAGGACGCGTCCGGTCGGATTGGCGGGTGAATTCAGCAGTACGGCCCGGGTGCGCGGGCTGAAGGCGGCTGCCAGGTCGGCGGGGTCGTAGCGCCAGGTGGGCGGGTGGAGGGGCACGAAGCGTGGCACCGCTCCGGCGAGGGCGACCGCCGCCCTGAACTGCTCATATCCTGGGTCGAGCAGGATGACTTCATCGCCGGGGTCAACGGTGGCGAGCAGGGCGACGCACAATGCCTCGGTGGCGCCAACGGTGATGGTCAGTTCGGTGTGCGGATCAGCGCCTGGAGTGAGTGTCTCGGCGATCCGCTCCCGAAGCAGCAGGTCGCCAGACGGGTGGTCATACTGATTGCGCCCGGCCTGCATCGCATCGGCGGCGGCCTTGAGAAGGTCGGCGGACGGTTCTGGGTAGCCCGGTGTACCGACTGCCAGGTCGATGGCGTGACGTCGCCGAGCGAGCAGAAGGAGTTCGCCCAGGCTGCTGCCCTGCAGTACTGCGGCCCTCGACGAGACGGGTGACCGCTGGGCTGTGGAATACGCCATGCTCTCTGCTCCTCTTCTTGCGTAGGGGATCGCCCGTTCGCCCCTCGCCTGACGGGAAACGGTGGTCTTGGTGGTCCTGCTGATGCCACAACAAAGCGTCAGAAGCGGCGGCCGCAGATCGCTCAGGTGGGCTTGGCACCCGCCCGAGTCGGCTGCAGAAGCGGGTCCAGACCGTAGTGCGCTCCGGGCAGCTGCTGCACGACATCGCCGATGTGCTGTGCGTACCGGTCCACCGCTTGCTCCAGCAGATCGTCCGAGACGGTCGTCAGGTCGTCTCCGGCGCGTACGCCTTCCAGGGCACGCTGCAGCTGAATCTCGACGACCTGCTGTGCGTGCGCATGGTGCGGCGCATGTCTCCGTACGGCACCGGCGGCGAGGGTCCACATGAGGGCCGTTGCGACTCCGGCGTGCGGCGCGTCCGGCAAGCCGCCTGCGGCCGGCCGGTCCCAAAGGGCGGCCTCGAATCGCGTAGCAAGGTCCGTACCGCTGTATGTGCTGAGCATGGTGCGGACCTGGCTGGTCTGCCGCAGGCTCCGTCGGCCCAGAAAGTCGCACAAGGCCTCGCTGGGTCCTTCGAAAATCCGGTAGACGCGGAGGTCTCGGTATATGCGGGAGGCCAAGTTCGCCTCGTCATAGCCGCGTCCGCCCAGCAGCTGCATCAGACGGTCGGCCGCTTCAACCGCCCATTCGCTGCCAAGGACCTTGGCCGTGATGACAGTTTCGATATCGACCGCCTGCCCAGCGTCCAGCCGATCAGCCAGGTCAGACACGATCGCTTCGAGGATGTCGGTGCGGGCTACGGTGTCACCCAGCCACCCGCGGATCACGGCCCGGTCCTTGAGCGTGACTCCGGAGGTTGTACGCCGTCGGGCGAAACGGAAGGCCAGTTGGACGATCCGCTTCAGCGCGCCCAGTGCGAAGGCCGCGAGGGCAAGGCGTGAGGCACACATCGAGTCCATGGCCGCCAGGCGGCCGTCACCGTCAGCCAGGACGTGGCTGTCGGGCACGGCTACGTTGGCGAAGTGCATCCGGCTTTGCACCATGCCCCGTTGGCCGAACGACAGGTGCTCCTCCCCGAGACAGACACCATGGCTGGCAGTGGGCACGGCCAGTGCGACCAGTGAGGAGGGGGAGGTGTACTGCGCCTCCAGCCGGGCGATCACGGTGGAGATGCCCGCCCATGCTCCGTTGCCGATCCAGTGCTTGTCTCCGCTCAGCAGCCATCCGCCAGAGGGCACCGGGCGGGCTGTCGTGGACAGCTGCGAGAAGTCGCTCCCCGCGCCGGGTTCGGTCTGGGCGTAGGCAGCCAAGGTACGGCCGGTGGCCAGCAACGGCAGCCACTCCTGCTTGATCTCCTTGGTGGCCCAGACGGATAGCGCGCGGGTGCCGGGAAAGAGTGAGGTGGTCATCCACGTGCCCAAGGCGGTGTCGATGGCCATCAACTGCTCGAACACCCGGAACATGTCGCGGAAGAGCAGGGCAGTCCCGCTGTACTCCTCTTCGATGAGCGGACCGAACAGCCCGGCGCTCCCGAAGTCCTGGACGATGTAAGGAGGGATACACCGCCGCTCATCGATGAGCAGTGAGTTGATACGACGCGGCGCGTAGTCGCGCAACCAGGCGATCTGGTCGGCGGCACGGCGAGAGCTGACTTCTGGGTCCGCCGTGCCGGTTCTACGGGCCAGTCCCCAGATCCGGGGCGAAGCCGCGGGGCTTACTGAGTCCCGCTCAACCGTTTTGGTCATCCTTCCTCCTTGTTGTTCCCGGCCGCAGGAGGCCGAGGTTGCCTGTTAGGCAGGGGCGAGAGCCAGCACGGCGTTCTGGCCGCCGAACCCGCTCGAATTGCTCAGCGCGAGTTGGATGCGCTGGGGCCGAGCCAAACCCACGACGACATCCGCCTCGATCCGCGGATCGAGGCGCTCCAGATTGGCCGTCGGCGGCACCGTCTGCTCGTTGATAGCGCGCACAGTCAAGGCCGCCTCGATCGCACCGGCCGCACCCATGGTGTGCCCGAGGGCACCTTTGGTCGAGGTGACCGTCGCCCGGCGGCCGAACAGCCGGGCGACCAAGCCTGCCTCCACCAGGTCGCCTTTGGGAGTGCTGGTGGCGTGGGCGTTGACGTGATCGACATCTGCTGCCGTGGCGTCAGCCTGAGCGAGTGCGGCCCTTGTCGCATACTCGAGTCCACTGCCTTGGGGGTGCGGGGCGGTGATGTGGTGGGCGTCGGCCGAGGCGCCGTAACCAACCACCTGGGCCAGTGCCGTCGCCTTGCGCGCGGCGGCTTGTGCCCTCCGCTCCAGCACGAGGACCGCTGCGCCTTCGCTCAGAACGAAGCCGTCACGCGCAGCGTCGAACGGACGAGCGGCGAGGGCGGGTGTCTGGCAGCGCGACGACAAGGCGCCCATCCGAGCGAATGAGGCGGTGATGATCCGGTTCACGGGCGCGTCGCTGCCGCCGGCCAGCACAACGTCGCACACGCCCGTGCGCAGCAGCTGCGTGCCCAGCCCGATCGCAGTGGTTCCGGAAGCACAGGCCGTACAGGCGGCGAAACTGGGACCGTTGGCTTGCCAGTGCAAGGAGAGCTGTCCGGCCAGCATGTTGGGCGCGACCATGGGGACGGTGGTTGCCGATACCGCCTCGCCCTGTACCAGACGGGTGACCTGGTTTTCGAGCGTGGTAATGCCACCGAAGGCGGTGCCGATGATCACTCCGACCCGTGTTCCATCCCACTCGTTCGGTTCCAGGCCGGCCATGCGCAGCGCCTCTGCACCAGCCACGAAGGCCAGCTGGCTGTAGCGGTCGGTGCGACGAGCCAGGTTCGCACCCAGTCGAGTAACTGGATCAAAGTCGGGGACCTGACAGGCAAAGTCCACGGTGAGCCCGGCGAGATCCGGGGTGGTCCGGGCCGTCGGCTGCCCGGCCAACACTCCCTTCCAGGTGGCGTCGGCACCGATGCCAGCTGGGCTGACCACGCCGATTCCGGTCACCACTACTTCCTGGTCCGAGCCGGATCTGGTCACTTCGCACTACCTTGGCGCAGTACCGCCACGGCCTCGTCCACGGTCATGGCAGGGTGCAAGGCGTCGTCTTCGAGCTGCAGGCTCAGGTCGGTGGCAAGAAAATCGATCAGCTCCACCACGGCGAGGGAGTCCAGCCCGAGATCCGTGAGCGTGACTGCGTCGGTGATGTTGGCCGGGTCGACCTGGAATTTGCTGGTGAGCGTCTGCTCCAGACTCTCGCGCAGTGATGCTGCGGTGGTCATGAGAACCTCCTGAGGATACGGCCACGAAAGGCCCTGATCGATTCAGATGAGTGAATGTGCGGGAGAAGCACGCTTCTTCCCTGCCCGCGGCTCACGCCCGGGTCGGCTGCCGCCCGACCGCCAGGCGGTGGGGACAGCGGCAACCGTTCTTCCCGCAAGATGGAATAAACGGACGCGGCCCCAAGTAGCTCAGGTCCGTCCGGCTGTTCTAGCGAACCCCGGAGGGGTCACTGCAAGCGGTCAACGTGGTGCGGGATCCGTCGGGACAGCATCGGCCTGGCGGTCAACTCTGGAGCTACGGAAAGCGGGCGGGGACTCGGGCGGCAGACACTTGGGTACTACGTCCGGCCAGGTCACTGCAGCTGATCCCCAAGTGAGACCGCCACCGAACGCGGTGAGCACAGTGCGCGAACCCGGACGGATGCGGCCGCTTGCCGCTGCGTCGGCAAGCGCCAACGGAATGGATGCCGCAGCAGTGTTGCCGACTTCGGCGATGTTCCCGAACCGGTAGCGGGCATTAATCCCCAGGCGGTCGGCGACCGAGTTCAAGATGCGCTGATTGGCCTGGTGGCCGATGAAGGCCTGCACCGTCGAGGGTGACCACCCTACGCGGTCCAGCACCGACCGGGTGGACGACGTCATCCGGACCACCGCCTGCCTGTATACCTCGGGCCCCTCCATGCGGAAGTAGCGCTGCTCACGCGGTACTTCCTGCGCGTGGCCGGGGATGCGTGATCCGCCGGCAGCCACCGTGATCAGACCACTGCCTGCCCCGGCGCTGCCCAGTTCCACGGCACGAATGGCCCCTGGCTCTTCACGGTGACCACGGCGCAGCAACATCGCGCCTGCTCCATCACCAAAAATCACCGCAGTGTTCCGGTCCTGCGGATCAATGATCGACGTATACACCTCCGCGCCGATCACCAGCGGCTGGTGACAAGCACCGGCTCTTACCAGGGCCTCAGCCAGGCCCAAGGCATAGACAAACCCCGAACACACCGCCGCCACGTCCACCGCCGGCACCTCGTCTAAACCAAGCCGGTGCGCTACCTCAGGCGCTGTCGCCGGGCATGGACGATCGGGAGTTGTGGTTGCCAACAAGACGAAGTCGGCGATCTGTCCGCCGGAGACCAGAGCTGCCTGCCCTGCGGAGACCGCAAGGTCGCTGGTACTTGTACCTGGCGCAACCATTCGTCTGCGGTGGATGCCTGTGCGAGTACGGATCCACTCATCGCTGGTATCTAATGAAGCCGCCAGATCCTCGTTCGTGACAATCCGCTCGGGCAAGCACGTCCCCAGACCGCATATCACAGCACACTCAGACATACAGGCCACATCCCATCCTTTTCGGCATAGCGAAATCGGGAAGCAAACGCAGATTTCCGGCAGAACGGCTCGCTGCCGCAAGAGAAGGCCATTGCATCACGTTGCCGCAAGCGGCAACAGCACCTCGGAGCGGGGCACACGGAAAATGCCGTGCAACATTGTGAATAATGGCACAAGGGGCCCCGCGGCTGGCCGGAGGGCTGCCGCCTTCGGGATTTCACAAATGCGCAAGCTTGCACTGCGTTAACGGTCTCCGCGCTCCTAGGAGCCTGTTGCTTTCGAGACGGACGTGATGCAGTGAGTGGGCCCAGTCAGTCGGCAACTGACCCACCGCTGCCGAAACGCCATCGCTCGCCCTCGTAGTGGCGATTTCACATGCGCGGACGGCATCGACCTTGCCAGAAGCAAGGAATCCGAAGCTTCTAGGATGAGAGCGGAAATTAGTTCTCTGCCCATGCCGCGATCCTCGCAGGTAGACCGAGAGTACTGTCGCGGATTTGCTGCAAGAGGCAGTCGCGAGATGGGCGCGTACAACTGATAGGACTCATTTCCTGCAGCCGCCGCGAGTTAAGGAGTGCTCATGTCTGATGTCGACCTCTTCGACCTGCTTGCTCAGCCTGAGAACCTCAACGATCCCTATCCCTTCTACACTTGGCTGCGCACTAAGCATCCCGTCTACGTAAATCCAGACGGCACCGCCTACATCTCCTGCTATGAGCACGCAGCGCTCCTGAAAGATCCAAATATCCGTGATGCAGCAGAAGACGACGCCAACTCCTACGCGCTGCATACCATCAACCAGACCCTCATCAAATCAGTGCCTCCTCGTCATACTGAGCTGCGGCGCGTAGGAGCATGGGCCTTCGATCGAAGCCTTCTGGCGCGAGCCAACGTCCAGGTAAGAAAGGAAGCCGAACGCCTGGCCGACCAGCTCGCCGCATCCCTAGCCGAAGACGGAATCGCCGACCTGCACACCCAGTACTCGCTGCCTTTCACTCAGCGTGCTGCGGCCACCGTCTTTGGCATACCCGACAAGGACTTCAAGATACTCGCCACGTTACCGGCCCGTATATTCCAGGCTCTCTACCCGAAGAAAACCCCGGATGCCATAGCCGACGCCGACGATGCCTCCCGCACCCTATTCGCCTACATGGAAGACGCCGTTCGGCAACGGTACTTCGTACCCGGCTCCGGCTTCGCTCGCCTGGTCGAAGCATCCGACGGCATACCGGCGGTCGATGTTGCGCTCCTGTGCTGGCTGCTGTGGGCGGCTTCTTACACTTCGGCTCTGGCCGCCCTCGACTTGGCCACCCTCACGCTGATTGAACACCCACAGACCGCACCTCTCCTGCGTGACAACACCAGCGCGTGGATCGAGGAAGCACTGCGCTACCGCAGCCCTCATGTCATCAATTCCATCAACCTCACAACCCGGCACGACATGACCATCGGTCCCGTCACCCTGCCACCCCATACACCGATCCGGTTCCTGATTGCTGCCATGAACCGCGACGAATCCGTCTTCCCGCATCCCGACGTGTTCGACCCCCATCGAACCGGCGCACCGCACATCGCCTTCGGGAAGGGGATCCATACATGCATAGGTGCACAACTGGCCCGGATGGAACTCATCACCTCCCTTACCGTCATCTCAACTCGCTTGCCCAGCCTCACCTTGGCGGGAAAGCCCACATGGCGTCCTCACACCACACAACGCCTCTGCAGCAGCTTGCCCGTGGCTTCCTACTGAAACTGGGTCCGTATTCGGAAGGGTGCGCCAGCAGTACGACAAGGTGGTGGTCCCGGAGATGAACCTCGGGCAGCTCGCCACCCTGATCCGGGCGAAGTACCTGGTCGACGCCCACTCCTACA
>NZ_JBVJVY010000087.1:0-11683 GCF_055603265.1 Streptomyces sp. NPDC037288 | reverse complement strand
GGCCACTCGCTACGACAAGACCCGCGAGTCCTATCAGGCTGCCGTCACCATCGCTTCAATCCTGCTCTGGATCTGAACCTTTGAAGACGATCTCTAGCCCTGACCAACCGCGTCGAACACCTCCACCAGCTCGCCGAAGCCCTCCAACCGCACGGCGTCACCCCGCTGATCCTGCACGGCGGCATGCCGCCGGCCGAACGCGCCCGGGTCCGTTCCGCCCTGTCCCAGGAGCACGATGAGCCGCTGGTGCTGCTGGCGATCGACAAACTCGCCGGCGAAGGCTTCGACGCACCGCGTCTCGACACGCTCTTCCTGACCAGCCCCATCTCGTTCAAAGGCAGGGTCATCCAGCAGGTCGGCCGCATCATGCGCAACACCGAAGCTCGCAAATCCCACGTCGAGACCCACGACTACCTCGACGCCGACGTCCCTCTCCTGGAACGCATGCACCACAAACGCCGCCGCATCCTCGAACGCCGCGGATTCACAACCACTACGCCAGAGAACCTGCCCGCCACGCCGGCCCGCGCGCCTGTCCCCACCGCCCGGCGGCCCCGGTCCGTGGCCCCGGCGCCGAACGTGGCCGAGGTACGGGCCTGGGCCCGCGAACAGGGCATGGACGTACCACCACGCGGCAGACTCCGCGCAGAAATCTGGGACGCCTGGCACGCCACCCACCCGACCACGACCGGCCAGGACACCCGCCCCACCACATAGCCAGTGAACCCCGCCCGGCACACCAGCGATCACCAAGACGGTGGATACCTCACTCGCTGTCACCGACTCGACCGAGGAGGAGCCACCGACTGCTCGCCAACCACCAACACCCCCGCCGCTCACCACACCCGGAATCCCGCATATCCGCAAGCCCCAGTGCCAACGAAATCGCGGACCCTACAGCGGCACGCCCTGTAGTGGGCGAGTACGAGACGTCCTGTCGGTCATGGACCCGGGCCGGCCCGCCCCCTGCCCTGGCCTCATGGACGATGCGCTCCGCTGGTCCTGTGGTCCTGCAGGGTCGGCGGGCGGTATGGCGCGCTACCGGCTGGAGGCCACGGCGCGGGCTGCGTAGGCGAGCAGTTCGCTGATGGCCGCCTCATTCGAGGCGGGCGGCCGGGTCCGCCACTCTGTCAGTGCTTCCCACACGGTCTGTGTCACCGTGCGGGCGTGCTCGGCAAGGTCGTCGTCCAGTGCGGCCGCTTCCCCGTCCGGCGTGCGGCCCGTGACGACGACGGGTCCGTGCAGCGGGTACAGGGTCATGCCGCGCCAGGCGCTTGCGAGCGCCCATGCGGCGAGGTTCTGGCCGAGCCCGATCAGCTGGCCCTCGCCGTGCAGGTGCAGGAGGGCGCGGGGGTGGTACACCGCCTGGTCGACGGCTCCGGAGGTTTCAACGTGCTGACGGATCGCGGAGTGCGCATCCACTTCGGGGAGGACGAGTTCCGTGAGGGTGGTGTCCGGGGCGATGCGGAGTGCTCTCATGGCAATCCTCCTTCCGATTGCGCATCTTTCTGCGGCTGGTGGGGTTGGATGCGCAATGGGTGTGCGGCACGGTCTACGGCTGTGCGTCGGCGTGATAGCGGGTGAGGGCGTGCCAGCGCCGCTCGAAGTCGTCAGCCTGCTCGGTCACCTGGGCGGGGATGATCGGCTTGTTGTACTGGGCCGTGATGCCCCGGGTTGCGCAGTCCTGCGCAACGGCGTCCGCAGCAGGGTTCTCAGTGCGCACGCGGTGCTCAGCCCAGACGTTGTAGATGCGGAACCACAGAGGGTATCGGCGCAGCGTAGACGGGCTGACCGGTTTTCCTCCCCGACCGCGCATGCCCTTCTCAGCAAGGTAGGCAGATAGTTGCTCGGCGCCGGGTTCGTCACCGTGCCGGGCCTGGTACTCCATCCACGCGAGGTAGTAGTGGTCGACGACGGTGAGGCCACCCCCTTCAGCCGGATCGGGGGGTGCGGGCTGTGCGTCGATGGGAGCGTTGACGCTCGGCCCGCGCTGTTCCTTAGCTGCGTACGCACCCGCGCTGGCAGCCTCCTGCTGGCTCTCCGGTGCCGGGCCGGGCACGGTGCCCTGCTGCTCGCCGGGATCGGCGCCCGCCTCCTCCGCGGCGCCCGGGTCGGGTTCCGGTGCGCTGGTGCGGTATGCGCGTTCCTGGAATTCAGCGACGAAGCTCTCCAAGTCGGCCCCGGTGACCGGCTGTCCGTTGGCGCCCGTTATGCCGTCGCGCTGGTACACATACTGGGCGAGTGCGGCAGCGTCGGGGTACGCACCGTATTGCTGCGCGTACGTGCGCCAGGCGTTGTGGAAGTAGTCGCCCCACGACTCGTCGTCCACCCCTTGGATGTCTTCAGGGCCGGTCGCGGGTTCGGCCGGTGCTGCGGAGCGTTGCCTCAGAACCCGCAGCAGGGGCTCCAGTTGCTCGTCAGACAGTGGCCCGCCGGCTGCGGTGGCGATGCCGTACCGGTCTTGGAGCCACAGAGCGAACTGTGCACTCGTGGGCTCGACTCCGAAGGCAGCCATCCAGTCCTGATAGGCATCGGCGAGGTGTTGAACGTTCCCGTCATCTCCGAGATCGTGCGACTGCTCGGGGCGCGCGGCTGGCACGTGCTCCTCGATCTGGGCATCAGCACCATCCAGCTGCGCCAGTTCCTTCTCCTGGTCGACGGCAGCCTCAAGCTCGGGGCTCTGCCGCTGCGCCGGAAGGGGGGTCCGCTCGACGGTGAACTGGATCGGCGGCTCATCGATGCCCGCGGCGGCCAGCCCGGCCGGGGCCGTCTCGGCCAGAGGGACGCCGTAGCGGGCCAGCCGCAGCGGCATCAGCGACTCCACCGGGGCCTTGCGCCGCCAAGCTCGGCCGAAACGGGAGCGGAGGCTCGCCTGATAGACGAGGCGCTCCTGTTCGAGCTTGATGACCTGGTCGTAGGAGCGGAGCTCCCACAGCTTCATGCGGCGCCACAGGAGGAACGTGGGGATCGGCGACAGAAGCCAGCGGGTGAGGCGCACGCCCTCCATATGCTTGTCGGCAGTAATGTCCGCGATACGACCGATCGCGTGCCGGGCAGCTTCAACCGCCACCACGAACAGGACCGGAATCACGGCGTGCATCCCCACGCCGAGCGGGTCGGGCCAGGCGGCCGCGCCGTTGAAGGCGATGGTGGCGGCCGTCAGGAGCCAGGCCGTCTGGCGGAGCAAGGGGAAAGGGATACGGATCCAGGTCAGCAGGAGGTCCAAGGCCAGCAGGACGCAGATGCCGGCATCGATGCCGATCGGGAAGACGTAGGCGAAGGTCCCGAAGCCCTTCTTGATCGCCAGTTCCCGGACCGCCGTGTACGAACCCGCGAAACCTATGCCAGCGATGATCAAGGCACCGAACACGACCACACCGATGAGAACCCGATGCATTCGGGTCAGCTGGGGTGCCGAACTCTTCCCCGCAGCCACGTCCCACTCCCCTGGTTGAACCACACCTTTGAGCAGTTCTCACACTCCCACGAGCCGGGTGGGGTTGAGGCGGTTTGCGGGGTACTTGTTGCGGATCGTCAGCCAATAGTGATCACTTGAGCGCTTCGCCCTTGCCCGCTGCCGCTACTGCCGTTCTTTACGGCGTAAAGAGGAGACCCCCCGGCGCGGGGTGTCCGAGGGTCTCACTGTGGGGTCTTTACGACGTAAAGAGGTCATCGGAACAGCTTCATCTGCCGACAGATCTTCTTGTAGGCCTTGGCGGCTCGGCAGTTCGGACTGAAGAGCGTCACAGGCTGGCCTGCCGTGTAGGCCTCGGGGACTCCACGCAGATCACCCTCTCCCTCCTGACCTCAGATCAAGATCAGGTTCAGGCGAAGATCACTGAGCGGGTCACTTTTGATCCGCGGCGGATTCGAGCGACGGCGAGATACGGTGAAAGCAGCGCACGTGCGAAGCGGCCCCGCCTCACTTGGCTTGAGGCGGGGCCGCTGTGGTTGGGGTGTGGATCAGGCGGCGCCGTGATAGTTGCGTGCGGCGTCGCAGGCGAACTGCGAGAACGCCTCATGTGTGAAGAGCAGCGTTGGTCCCTTGGGGGTCTTGCTGTCCCTCACGGCGATCGATGCCCGGGTCCGGCGCAGGTCAGCAATCTCGACGCAGTTGCCCTCACCACCGCTGTATGACGACTTAGTCCATTCGGCTTCGGGCAAGTCGTCTGCGGTCAGGCGTGCCCTAGGTCCATTCATTGCGGGTTCCTCTTCTCCATCTTCTTGAGCAGTGCCAGGGAGTCATCCACTGACAGGGCCGAGCCGGCGATTCGGCCGAACGCGTCGTCGAAGAGCGTCACGTCGTCGTTGCCCTCGGCGTAGTTGGAGCCTTTCAGGTTCTCGACCTGAACCACGTCAGGCATGGGGTGTTGGAACCCGACGAGGCTGAATGACCCGGTTCCGCCGGGGTGCGGGGTGGCGTTGACCGGCATGATCTGGATGGTGACGTTGGGCGCCTCCGTCTTCTCGATCAGCCGTTGGATCTGCTCTCTCATGGTCTCCGGTCGGGTGGCGAACCGCTGATGCAGGGCGGTCTCACCGATGACCGCCCAAAGCTTCAGCGGCGGACGGTCTGGTCGTGTTGCCAGGACGGACTGTCGTGTGAGCCGGACTTCGACAAGTGCGTTGATCTCGCCCTGGGTTCGGGTGATGGCGTGCGCGGCGATGGTCTCGCGTGCGTAGGCGGCGGTTTGAAGTAGGCCGGGAACGAGGAGTGGTGACCACTCACGGACGCTTTCGGCGTCCGACTCAAGCGAGATGAGATCTGCGTACGAGGACGCCATGACCCCGCTGTATGTCTGCCACCAGCCCTGTTTGCCCGCGTCGCGGGCAAGCTCCTCAAGGGGACTGACGTCTTCCGTCGCGGTGATGCCGTAGATCTCCAGGAGACGGACCACGTCGGGCGGCCGGATGCGCCCCTTGGCTGTCTCGATGCGGGATAGTTTGCTGCGGTCCCATCCCATGGCCGCCGCGGCGTCCTCCAGTCCTACACCGGCCTGTGTTCGGTGTGCTCGCAGTGCGGTTCCGAGACGCCGTCGGCGGACGGTGGGGACCAGCGCAACAGTGGGCATCACCGTTCTCCTCTCAGGTATCTGATCGTCGGTCAGGGTGTAGCGGAGCCCTTCTTGGGTGTAGGCGCTGCCTATTCGGGTGTGGATGCGGCCCCCACGGGTGCAGTGTGCCTGGATCCGGGTGTGTGCGTCGATGGGGAACAGATTTTCTTCCGTGCGATTCAAAACCCCACGGTTGCAACTTCAGGGCTCACGGGTGCATTCTGCGAGTGCGGTGACGCACCGTTGTCAGACGATCATGAAATGACGATGCGTCACGCTCTTTCCGGTGTGCCTGCCGGCGTCCCCCGTCGCGGGCAGGCACACCTCCTAAAACCACTGTCCGCGAGCAGAGGCGCCGCGATGACCACACATGCCCTCCAGGAGCAGCCCGACAGCACCACCAAGAGCACGGTCCCGGCCGTCGTCCGCACGAGGCCGATAAGCCCGCAGGCCCGTGCCTTCGCCGCGCGGAACGGCGACTCGGCCAACTGGGACGCCGAACAGCTGCGGACGTACCTCGAACTCGGGGGTGCAGCGTGACGATGACCGCCGCACGACCGGCCGCGATCGGCCATCCCGGCTACAACGTCACCAAGGACGCCACCCCGGAAGTCGTGGAAGAGGTGCGGCGCCTCGCGCGTCAGGCGATGTGTGCATGGGGCCTGGGCGGTCAGGCGGAGACGGCGGCGTTGCTGATCTCCGAGCTCTTCACGAACGCCATCACCCACACCAGCAGTCGCAGTGTCCGCGTCATCGTCGCTCGGCCCGCGCCGAACTGGGTGCGGCTGGCAGTCGTCGACAAGGCACCTGGCCGCCTGCCCGAGTTGCGCCCCGTGGATGCCGAGACCGAGACCGGCCGAGGGCTGCGCCTGGTGGACGCCCTCGCTGACCGCTGGGGTTGCGACCTGCTTGGCTCCCATCCGACGCGGGGGCCGTGGGGCAAGAGCTGCTGGACTGAGCTGTTCGTGGGCGGCGACCGATGACCACCGGGCGGGCAGGCGGCGGGCAGCCGCGCTTGGCCAGTGCCCCTCACCCGACCCGCCGCCAGTCCCAGGACTGGATGGACCGGGAGCGCGACTTCGACGTCCAGATGTACCCCGACAAGGTCCATGTCGAGCCCGACCCGTACGCCCGGCTTGCCAAGGACCGTCGCGAAAATCTTGAGCGGATCGTTGCGGATCTGCGGGCCAGGAGCCGGGTGCCGCGGGTGTGCCTGTATGCGCTGGCTGTGGGTGGGCAGGAACCGGAGCGCTCGCTGGATGCGGCGCGTGTCTTCGCCGTGGGACAGGGCTGGCGGGCCGGCGAGTCCTTCACAGACCACCACCACGGCTGGACCACTTCCGTGGCCCGGCCCGGGTGGGGCCACGTGCGCAGGCAGATCCGGGCCGGGTACGCCGACGGCGTCGTGGTGCTCACGCACTCCGTCATCAGCCCTTGCCACGACGAGTACGCAGAGCAACTGGACTGGTTCGAGGAGCATTTCGCGTTCATTGCTCTGGCCGTGCCGGAAGGGCGCCGATGACCTTGACAACCACGGCCGCCGCTTCTGCCGCCTTCGCCTGTGAAAGACGCCGCGTCATGCCACGATCTTCTTCAACGGACGTCGGACCTGCGCAGAGAAGCGGCACCCAGCCACGGCAGGTCCGACCCTGTGCCCGGCGCCGGGAGAACTCGGCAGGCAACGTCGCTCTGGGAAGCCGACGTACCCCGGCGCCGGCCAACTTCCTGCGCTGGGTTGCCTCTGCACTGCGCAGGGTAACGCGTTGTCTCGCACAGCGGTCGACGCGCCGCCGATGGCCGGCACCCGCCATGCAGCGTCTCGCGGACGCCGAGGATCTGCGGTTCGCCGTCCTGTGCAACGAGCTCACCCGCGCTCGCGACAGCCGAAGCGACTTCTCCCACGCCGCAGCGGCGAACTCTCCTTCCGCGCAGTGCGGCCGCCGTGACCTGCTGCCCGGCCCTCAAGAGAGACGAGATCTTGGTGTACGAGATGCGCCCGGCCACCGACGACGACCGCCCGGTGGTCCACGAACTCCTGAGAGCGCGCGATGACTGGGCTCGCCGGCGCGGCCTGTTACCCACAGAGAGCATCGCCCTGCGTGTGCTGATCGGAAATACCGGCGACGACATGGCGCTGATGCTCCTCGCGGAGGACAACGACGTCGTGGGCTGCGTCGTCCTGCGCGCCACCACGCCGGAGTGGGCCTGGACCGCCAGTGAGCGCGCCGAGGCGTCCATGAGCCTGGCCATGATGCACACCCATCCCGACCAGCGCGGGGCCGGGCTGGCGCGCTTGATGACCCTGTGGGTGCTCGACTACGCCGCCCGGCGCACCGGCGCTGATCTGCGGTGGGTGCGCTGCTCGGTCCCGGAGAACCGGCTGGCGTGCTACTTCCGGGAGGAACTGGGCTGGCACCAGG
The DNA here is from genome assembly GCF_055603265.1 of Streptomyces sp. NPDC037288. NCBI lineage: Bacteria > Bacillati > Actinomycetota > Actinomycetes > Kitasatosporales > Streptomycetaceae > Streptomyces > Streptomyces sp. NPDC037288. Next base: position 4,209 of record NZ_JBVJVY010000087.1, on the reverse strand, counting down.
TCCGCGTCACCCGTGACACCCAGGGACGGCGCTACGCCCAGATGCAAAAGCGTCCCCGCCGCCTACCTGGGCTCTCCGCCCTGATCCGCGGCGACGACCCGCCGCTCCTTCCGACGGGGGACCTGGCGATCACCACGGCCCCCGTCGCGCCCCGTCAGCCGCGCCGGAATCCCGGCAACGTCACCAGCGACCAAGGAGGCGGACGCTCATGACCTCACCGAAGCCGCCGCGGCGGACCCGGATCACGGAAGCGGTCATCACGATCGTGCTGGCCGGCCTCGTGGTCCTCGCCTTCGGCGTCGCGCTGGTCCACACGCTTCGCACTCACTGAGCCAGGAAGGGCAGCACGATGACCGTCGGCTCCACGGACCTTGCCGAATACCTCCCCGTACGCCGCGAGTGCACGCTCGATGACCTCGGGCTGCGCATCGCACGCGCCCCGCGCCCGGCAGGTGAGGCCATGCCGGCGTACGAGGGAGTGTCAATCCCCTCGCAGTGTGGAGACGATCTATGCAGTCAGTCCCTCTGCGAGGGTGGCCCGGTACTCGCGTTCGTAGTCGATCGGGCTGTTGAACCCGCATACGGCTATGTAGCCGCCTGGTGTTGTAGCAGTTGGTGATCCAGGTGGCGATCTTGATGCGGGCCTCGGTGCGGGTGCGGAAGGTGTGCCGGTGGACGTACTCGACCTTGAGGACGCTGTTGAACGCCTCGCTGACGGCGTTGTCGAAGCAAGATCCGACTCTGCCCATCGACTGCACGATGCCCAGCTTGCGGCAGGCCTGCTTGAATTTCCGGGAGCAGTATTCGCTGCCCCTGTCGGTGTGCATGATCACGCCGCGGACGCCGCCGCCCCGGGTGGCCGCGGCCATGTTGAGTGAGGCGACCACCAGCTCGGCATCGTGCCGGGCGCCCATCGCGTAGCCGAGCAGCCGACGGGAGAACAGATCGATCACCGTTGCCAGGTAGAGCTTGCCCTCGCCGGTGTCGATCTCGGTCATGTCGCCTGCCCAGAGGAGGTCCGGTTCCTCGGCGGTGAAGTCCCGGCGGACGAAGTCCGGGGCGGCCGGCCGCCTGCCCGGCCTGGTCAGCGCCCGGCGGCGCTTGACCTTCCGGCCCACCAGCCCGAGCTCGGCCATCAGCTTCGCGACGGTGTTCACCGACACCCGCCAGCCCCGGCGCACCAGCTCGATGAACACCTTCGGCGAGCCGTAAGTGCCCCCGGAGCAGCGGAAGATCTCCTCGATCTCCTCCACCAGGTGCTGCCGGCGCATCTCCCGCTCGGTCGGCGGCCGGTCGCGCCACTTGTAGTACCACGACTCCGACACCCCCAGAGCCCGGCAGGCGACGCGATGCGGTATGCCCTCCTCGGCCTTGCAGCTGCTGATCACCCCGACCGCCACGGCCGGGTCCACCTCAGCTACTTCACCCACAAGGCCACGAATCGCTTGCACACATCACGCTCCATCTCCAGCTCGCGGATGCGCTTGTCCTTCTCCCTGGCCTCGGCCCGCAGCCGCTCCAGCTCGGCCCGCTCGCTCTCTCGCAGCCGGCCACCAGACGGCTCGGCCACCGGCCGGTCTGACGACGGCCACCCGTTGCGCCGGGCCCGCGACACCCAGCTGTGCAGCGTCCCGGGACGGATGGAATCGGCTTCCCGGTCTCCGTCACGATCCGTACCGTCCCCTCACGGAACTCGGCGTCGTAGATCCGCTTCCTGGATGCCACGACCCCCAACTATCCCTCCGGTCACGGTCTCCACAATAGGAGGGGAGGTGCAGGTGTCGGTGGGACGGAAGTGCGGTGAGATCCGGGAGAAGGAGGCGAGGAATCTCTGGGCGGTGACGACGTGGCGGAAGCCCTTCATGCGCCGCTCGCGCTCTCGGGTGGGGATGTGGGAGTATTCTGCCCGGTTGTTGAGGTATTTCGAGCTGCGGTGCTCGACCGACGGCAGCACCTGGCGGTGGGCGGCGCCGTAGGAGCGAAGCCCGTCCGTCACGATCACCCGGGGCACGGTTTCGGTGCTCTTGAGGAGCCGGCGGAAGAACCTCTTGGCGGCCTTCGTATCGCGCTTGTCGGTCACGAGGATGTCCAGCACGTTCCCGTCCTGGTCGACCGCGCGCCATAAGTAACGCAGCCGGCCGTTGGCCTTGACGAAGACCTCGTCCAGGTGCCACCGGTCCCCCGGGCGGGGCTGCCGACGGCGCAGCCTGGCGGCGTATGCGGGGCCGAACCGCTCGCACCACAGCCGGATCGCCTCGTACGACACCTGGATGCCGCGCTCGAAGAGGAGCTCCTCCACATCACGGAACGACAGAGGCAAACGGTGGTACGGCCAGACCGCATGCGCGATCACCTCCGGCGGGAACCGGAAGCCCTTATACGACGGTGCAGCGCTGTCCACCAGCAGGCCCCTCCCACGACGATCTACACCAAGATCATCGCACCCCGCCCCTCAACTTGATAACACCTGGCTCGGGCGAGCACGTCACTGACGGCGGGGTGGCGTTGGAAGGGCCGCAGGCTTCGGTACGCGGTGTGTAGGCATCGAAGGGCTCGGGTGGAGTGCAGGGTGGGGAAGGCGTCCATGAAGGAGTTCCAGTGCAGGAGGGCTTGTTCCAGGTGACCGAGCCGCAGGTGGCTTTCGGCGAGGCGGGCTTGGGTGAGGGCGGTGCGGAGCTTGTCGGTGGGGTCGCGCATGCGCAGGGATGAGGTCAGTGCGGCTAGCGCGGTGGTGTGGTCCCCAAGGGCGGCCAGGGTTTGTGCGCGCTGGTAGTGCAGGGCGCTTGCTGGGTAACTGCTGAAGGGTCCGGGGGGAGCAGCCGCTTTTGCGTGGAGATCTTCTGCGTGGGCGAGGGCGGTCACTGCGGCGTGGCGGTCATGGTGGGCGGTCATGGCGGCTAGGTGTATGTGGGTGTAGGCGCGGACTGTGGGGCTGGCGTGGCGGGCGTGCTGGTCGGCGTGTTCGATCAGGTGCAGGACGGCCGGGGTGTGGTTGCCCAGGTCGTGGGCGTGGGTGGCCATGGTGCGCAGGGCGATGGCGAGGGTTGCGTGGTCGCCGGCGTCGGCGGCGAGGCGGGCTGCGAGCTGGTGGTAGTACTGGGCGGCGGTGTCGTGGCCGCTGTCGGCGCACATTGTTCCCATCAGCAAGGTGAGCTGGGCGGTGGCGGTCAGCAGTTCGTGGTGGGTGTGTTCACGGGCGGGCGTGTTCAGCAGGGGCAGGACGTCATGGATGAGGTAGGCGGCCAGGGCCGCGTGGACGTGCTGTCCGCCGTACTCGTCGGCCGTCGCCCAGAACATCCCTGCCATTGCGCGGAGGTGGTCGACTTCCCGCTGCCCTGCGTGGGGCAGATCTGGTCGTGGGTCCCCAGGCCGGGAAGGTGGGCTGGGGAGCGTGGCCAGCTGGGGCAAGGAAAGGCTGGTGAGCGTTACGACGCTCGTGTCGAGCAGGAGGTGGCGGTGGGAATTGAGCTCGGCATGGGTGAGATGGGTGAGTTTGCGCACGGGATCGGCCTCCCAAGAGGGATCCACAACAACGGCCGGAGTTGAGGTCAGCCCGGCCTCTTGCGCCGTGACTCGTCTACCCAGCTGGCGGGAGAGGCACTGCAGTATCAGCGTGGGGTATGGGTTCCGGGGGCGAGTGCCAGCGAGCCAGCGCCGCACCGTAGTGTCATGGCAGGTCAGATCAAGTCCATGCTCTCCAGCGATCTTGCACAGGCAGCGGGCCAGTTGGACCGGGCTCCATCCCGCGGCCTCAATCAGTTGCCTCAAATGGGCGTTGGGAAGACGAGGCATGGGGTCAGTACCCTTTCTGGGCTCGTCACGTTGCTTATGTGGTAGGTGCGTTGAGGTATGCCGGTGGTGTCGGTGGTGTCTGGTTCAGGCCCCCGTGGCAATGAGTGTCGTTCCGGTGACCTGGTGCAGATGCTGAAGCGGTTGGTCATCTCGGTGCGGTAGGCGGTGGCGGTCATCAGGTGAGCGGAGGGGGTGGAAGTGGGGTGAGATCCGGGAGAATGCGGACAGGAATCTCTGGGTCGTGCTCGGTGGGAGCCGCCATGGCGTTCGAGAGAGCCAATGACATGCCGGATCAGGCCCCGGAGCGTCCTGAGTTCAGCCAACGGGGCCTTCACCGGTGCGGGCTCGGACGAGACTGGCTTCCATTCGTGCGACGGATGCGTCACCGTGCGGGGCGCGGAGACGATGGGCGTGCCA
>NZ_JBVJVY010000086.1:0-11954 GCF_055603265.1 Streptomyces sp. NPDC037288 | reverse complement strand
CGCCTGCCGGGCAGGGAGCGGAATCCCTATCGACACACGCCCCGGGGCGCACGCCCCAACACTGATCGGCTACACCACGAAGCGGGACGCCATCGGATGCTCTCGCGGCCCAGCTGAGCCCGACAACGCATTATCACCTGCCGACTTCCCAACCAGCCATGCCAGGGCGCGTCAGCCCGAGTGCCGTGATTTCTCGGGCTCTGGCTCAGGTTTTGTGGCGGGTGACGCTCTGTCACTGTTAGACATCGAACAGCGGGATGGACGGTGATGGCGGAGCAAGGACTGTGCGAAGGCGGTTGAGGTTGGCTCGCCACTGCTTCCAGTCTTCCGGGTCGACCCAGTTCGAGGCCGGCCCGGCCTCGTCGCTGATGATGCGAGTGAGGGCCTTGTCCGCGAGTGTCCGGAGATCGTCAGGGAAGGCAGGCATGGGTTCTTCAGGGCCGTAAGGTCTTGTCGATTGGCTCGCCGCCAGGGCATTGCGCCGCAATCAGTGCGGCTGCGGCCACCGCTTCTTCTCCTTCGGTGAGCCAGCCGGTGGCGTCGACGGTGCGCGTGAGGACGCCACGGATCAGTGCCTCGCGTTCCTCGGGTTTGGCGTCGTCGAGAGCGCTGGTGAAGTCCGCGGCCGTGTCGTTGTCGAAGGAGCCGGTGTCCCAGGTGCCCATGTTGATCTCCTCGTGTAGTTGCGCCCGGATCCTCGCATGAGCCGCTGACATCGCGATCACAGTGCGAGCAGTACGCGCTTCCGCAAAAGGGCGAAGCCAGCACGCCCGAACATCTGGCGCTTGAGCATCTTGATCCGGTTGACATGCCCCTCGACTGCGCCAGAGCTCCAGGGCAGGGCGAGTCCGGCGGTGACGGCGTCGAGATCGCGGTGGATGCCGGACCTTGTCCACGGACCATTTCCGGGCGACTTCCCGAACGACTCGACGGTGCCCGACTGTCACTCAGAGTGGCCGCGTCACCGAAGTTGAGCCAGAGCCCGTTTTCGTGGACAAAGCCACCCCGCTTACCGATCACGGACGCCGGCTCACGCACACGGGAATGGAAACCGTTGATAGCGTCGAATGCGCGTCATCGAGGACCGTGTGCAGCGCGAACCGCGCCCGGCCGTCCGCCGAAACGATGTTCAGCCGCTCACCCTTCCCTGACACGTACGCGCCACCCGACGCACTCATGCCCACCAACAGCCGGACGTTGTCTGGCGTACCCTCCGGGCAAGCCGAGTCAGAAAGTCACGAGACTCCACCACGCCGTTGGCGTCAACGACCTCCCAGCACTTCACCGGCATAGACCGTGTCCTATGTAGTGAGGCGGCATCCGGCCACGGAGCCTCCGTAAAAACCTGTTGGCGGACCACGGCGACCGTTGCTAATCTCCCGGAGGCCGTGCGAGAGAACGAGGAGGTGGTACCCGTGAACGCAGTATCGACATGGGTGCTTCCCTCCGGGGTCACGGTCGGGCGATAGGTCGTCCGGGAGCGCCGTTCAAGCGCACTCCCGAAAGGCACGACCATGCGATTCACTTCTGAACAGCGCCTCGACGACGGCGTCCTCGAACGCGAATTCACCCTCGGCGAGATCCCTGGCATCCTGTGGACGCCCGCATCCGCATCCGCACCGGTGCCGCTGATCCTGCTCGGCCACCCTCCGCTCGGACTGCGCAAGATGTACCCCCGGCTGGCGGGGCGGGCCCGGCACGCCGCGGCGGATGGCTTCGCCGCGGCCACCATCGAGCTCCCCGGGAGCGGTGACCGGCCCCGTTGGGCCGCCGCCGAGCAGGCCCGCGCCGACCTGCGCCGGGCTATGGAGGCCGGCGAGCCGGTCGGCGACGAGATCATCGACGCCCTCGTCCTCCCGCTCGTCGCAAAGGCGGTCCCGGAATGGCAGGCCGCCCTGGACGCCCTCCTGTCGTTGCCCGAGATCGGCGGTCCGGTCGGGTACTCGGGGGGACTGATTTCCATCGGCATCCGGCTTGCGGTGGTCGAGCCGCGCATCTCGGCCGCTGTTCTGTTCGCCGGGAGTCTCGTGCCCGCCGCCATGTTCGAGGAGGCCCGCCGCGTCAGCATTCCGCTGCACGTCCTGCTGCAGTGGGACGACGAAGGCAACGACCGGCAGTCGGCCCTGGACCTGTTTGACGCCTTCGGCTCCAAGGAGAAGACGCTGCACGCCAACATGGGCGGGCACACCGGCGTCCCGCAGTTCGCGGGGGACGCCGCGGCCCGGTTCTTCGCCCGGCATCTGCGCTAGCCGCGGGCCGGCCCCGCCGCCAGGCCAGTAGGCAGGAGGCGGTGCCGGCCGGTACGCCGCTCACCAAGGACAGGCCCTGGCCCTCCCCGATGACGGTGCCCCACCACCAGCGCCCGGGCCGGGGGTGCGGGGTGACAGCCGGCAGCACGTGCGCATCGCGGCGTTCGGTATTCCGCGGAGGCCGCCGCTGGGCACGGTGATCCGGCTAACCTCGGTGAACAAGACCTCGGTGGCGGGCCGCTACGCGGCGACGAAGAAGTCGTCTGGGCCCTTGACAGTCCGCTGGCGAGCAATGGTGATAGATCGCAAACGGCTTCGAGGGGGGTCTGTGGATCTCGGCTCTGTGATCATCGCTGTGACAGGTGTAGCGGGAACGCTTGGGGCATCGTTCGTCACCCAACGCGCCTCCGAACGGGCGAAACGTCGGGAGATAGAACTGCTCCGCGGCCACGAAGCGACCCGCGAGAACCAACTTCTTCGACGTACCTGCTACGTGGAGCTCAATAGGGCTGCACGTCAGTTCACCACGGCGCTCAACCACCATCTGCACGTGATGCGGGAACGCAGTGTCGAGGAAACCGACAGGGATGCACTCGATGAAGCCAAGGGAGCCCATCGCGATCGATACTCCGAAGCACAGATGATCGCTCCCGATGAGGTACTCGCACGTACGAGCACGGTCAACCAGGCTTTGAGCAAGGCCTATGGCCAAGTGAAACGTCTCGAGCGAGGGGAACCCGGGCCGGGGGAGACGATGGCCACTGCGACCCAGGCCCAGGCAGATATCTGGGACATGCTCCGGGCCATGAGGACCGCGATGCGCCGTGACCTTGGTGTGTCACCCACAGAGTGACGACGGCCGCCAGAACTTCACGGTCAGGCCGGCTGAGAGCCGCAGCAGACGTTATACCGACGAGCTCAGGCAGCCTGGACGTCCTGCGACTCCCGTACGGCGCGTTCCGCCAGGACAACTCCGCCTCATCGTGCTCCGTGAACGCGACGGCCGGGAGCGGCGCACTTCGCCGACCGCCGAGGCCCGACCCACGACTACCACCTGGACGTGCCGTTCGACGAAACCCTCGCCCGGTTGGGGACCGGGCACAGCACGCACGCTGCCCATGCTGCCGGCCGGGCGCACCGCGGGGCCGGTGTTCGTCACCGGCCGACGGGCCCCTGCCGCCACGCCGGCAGCTGACCGCTGCCCGGTGACGGGCCGAGTACGGCTTTCCTGCCGCCGAGCCGTGGAACTCTTAACCCCCGCGACCAGACCACTCGATCCAGCCGGCCGCGGCTGGACCCTGCTTGCCCCGCTTGCCCTGCGCGACCGCACTGCCACACAATGCGCCGCTCCCTGAAGCGGTTCGATGTCTCCGCGCCCGCCCGCCCGTTGGCCGGTCTCTTCCTCGGACCCATGCCGGGCTCGCATGCGAGCGCCTGGGTCCTGCCGGTATCGCGATCGTCATGGGGCCGCTGCCACTGTTCTGCACGGCGCAGTGCTGGTCCAGGTTGGGCGCGACCGGTCCGCCCGGGTCGGCGGAGGCGGGCGACGCTCCGGCGGCGGTCAGACCGATCAGGACGGCGAGAGCGGTGGTCACCGCTCTCCAGGGTCTCCAGGCCTTCCATGGTCTCCAGGTCTTCCAGGGTCTCCAGGTCTTCCAGGGTCTTCGGGTCTTTCGGGCCATCGCGGATGCCCCCAGGTCGTTGGTGCTGCACGGTGCTCTCCACTTGTGGCGGCAGAGACGCCCGTACTGCACCTACGGTTCCGGGCCTGGTGCAGCTCCGCTCAGTCCCAGCGACAGGACCAAGTACGAGCGCCCACAAGCCGCTTGGCGTAGTCCTGAAGGTCCTGCGGGTCGTCTCCCGTCTCGTCCGGGCAGAACGCGAAGTGCTCTACGGCGAGTGCGGCGATGGTGTCTCGGCGGCGGACGCGGCGAACGCTGACCTGCCGGTTGGTCCAGTCAGCAGCGGTGCGGTTCCTGGGAACAGTTGAGCAGCTGGCCTTCGGGGTGAGGTTGTCGCCGCGGCGGGAGGTCCAGCGGGTGATGCGCCTGGTCATGATGATGGTTTCCGCCCAGGTGAATCAGCGATTTCGAGCGCTGGATGAGCCGTTCGTGGATATGCCCGGGCCTGCACAGTCGAACTCTGTGAGGAATAAATGGGGTGACTGTGAGGAACCGAGGCTCGCATGGCAGAGAGCTCTGGGACGTGCCCTGGCCGGACTCCAGCCATTCACCCCGGCCCGTTCACATCTGCTCAGGACACGAGGGGCTGCTCTTCGGACTCGGCCAGCTTTACGGTGCACAGACCGCCACGCTCGGTCTTCACATCCACCACCTCGAGCTGCGTGCCCGGCAGGAGGATGAACTCCTCCTCGCCCGTGAACGCGGAGTAGTTGCGAATGCCGACGGCCCGGGCGGGCTGCACCTCGAAGAGCGTCCGCTTGCCGCGGCTGCCGAGGAACGCCCGTGCCACGCCGAGCTCGGAAGTGCACGAGGACACGCCCCACCAGGTCACGGTCCGCCCCACCGGGTACTGCGCCCGCAGGTCCAGCGGCACTCCGCGCCACAACGGCTCCTTGCGGACGGGAAGCCCCGAGACCGCTGAGAACAGCAGCCGCAGATAGGGGAGGTACGGGACGACCTTAGACCGGTCCGGGTTGCGCAGGATGGCGTTGATCTCCCGGTAGAACGCGGACTCGCAGGTGTAGAGGTAGAGGGCGGCGACGGCGTCGGCGGACAGGCTCCCGGTGCCTTCGTCTGCCCGCAGCTTTCCGAACTCGTGCGCCCGCTGGACGTGCCGGTCGAGAGAGCGCAGCAGCCTGGCGACGGGGCTGACGGCGTCACAGAAGTCCATGAGCGGGGTATCGAACACGCCGGTGATCGCTTCAAGGACGAGGCCCTCGTCCTTGACGCTGGAAAGCCGCTCGAGGTACAGCTGGTGCAGCTCCATGGTGGACGTGATGAACGCGCCCATGCGCTCGGCGACGTCACTGTCCGTCCCGCCGGCCCCCGCCCCGCCCCTGTTCCACCCTCGGCTAGGCAGCCAGTCGATCGCGTCGGCACCCACCGACGCGAGGGCGTCGTTCACCATTTCGAAGTGGTCGCCGTCGCAGAAGATGTCGCCCTGCGCGGCAGGGTTGCAGTGGTCGATATGCCGGACCTCGACCTTGGGGTACTTCTTCTGGAGACGGAGGACGACCTGCTTCAGACTGCGGGCGTGGGCCCCCCACCACGCGAAGACGACACCGCGGTCCTCTTCGTCGGCATTCTGCTTGGCCTTGAGTATCTCCTCGACGATCCGCTCGGCGACCGGACGCCAGAAGCCGGTGTGCGGGTCGGCCCCCCTCGGCCCGTCGCTGCTGGCGGTGAGAGCCGCGTTCAGCAGCAGTACGCCCTGCGTGAGCATCGCCTGGAACCATTCCGGCGGTTGGACGGTGTCCTGCTTCTTCAGCAGCGCGCGGATGTCGGCGATCGGGGTCTTCTTGGGGATGCCGTACTTCCACATCGCCGCCGTCTTGATGATGCAGCGGATGCTGACGACCCTGCCGAACTGGCTGTCCTTCCAGTCGTGGAAGGTGTTGTCGAACATGGCGATGCCGGTGGCGCTCTCCGGCCGAGGGTACGGGTTCTGCCCAAAGATGACGACCTTCCACTTGTGGGGTGGGTTGGGCTTGAGCGCCTGGAAGGTCAGTTCGCGTACGGGAACCACATCCGGGCCCCGGCCCGGGCCGATGAACGAGGCGGCGTTCGGCTGCGCCTCGATGACCGGCTTCAGCAGCGGGAGCCACGGTTCACCGCCGTCCTTGAACAGTTCGGCGAGGGCGAGCGGGTCGCTCGGGTCGGGCTGGGCTGAGGCATTGGGATTGATCATGGCCGGGAGGCTAGCAGCGGGGTACGACAACGCGATCTCCCAACTGCGTTGTCAGTGGGGGCCTGTAGCGTGGTGATCACTGGAAGGACCCTTTCCCGACGGGAGTGTGGAAGATGAGCGTGAACCGCGTGCAGCCGCCGCTCAAGGTGGTTTTGACCGACGTCAACGCCAGGGTGGTGCAGGCGTGGCGGGCGGCGTTCGCCGACACTCCCGGGATCGAGATCCGCCAGGGGTCGATCCTCGATGAGACCGTCGACGCCTGGGTCAGCCCCACCAACTCGCGGGGCCTGATGAACGGTGGGGTCGACGCAGTCATCAAGCGGCACCTCGGCGCGGGGATCCAGCTGCGCGTACAGCGGGCGATCCGCGACCAGTTCGAGGGAAGGCTCCCGGTGGGAAGCGCGGTGTGCATTCCGTCCGGGGCGACCAACCCGAAGTTCCTGATATCGACGCCGACGATGGAACAGTCCTCGCAGAACGTGAGCGAGACCCTCAACGTGGCTCTGGCGTGCGCTGCCGCGTTCCAGGCGATCCACCGGCAGAACAACGGAGCACCCGGCAGCATCAAGTCGGTGGCACTGGTCGGCATGGGTGCCCAGACGGGCCGGGTACCGGCACGCGTGTGCGCCAACCTGATGTGGACGGGCTACACGCTGTTCAACGACTACTGCTTCGACGACTACGACAACCTGCGCGACACGATCACCGCCCAACTCGACGACATCGAAAACGCCCCCACCGGAACCCGGGTACGCATAGCCCCGCCCAACCGGGCATCATCCCGTCGGTGAACGGCGCTTGGACCAACTTGCTTAGTGATCATCCCGATTGGCAAACGAGCTCATCGGTGTAGATGTGCCAGGCCCGGGTCGCCCACGGGGTAGGGACGTTCACGGGGCAGGAGTTGCCGTGCGGCGTCCAGGCGTCCAGGTCTCCGTCTCGTTCATGCGCGTGGATCGTGTGGGCGAGCGATGTGACGTCGGTGATGGATACGGCCCACTCATCGGCGTAGACCTGAGCTTCGAGGTGCTTGAGCGCACGGCGAGCCTCGGTGCAAGTCCAGCAATTGGCAGGCCTTGTTCAATCGATTGCATCCTTCTCGGCAGGCTTCGACGAAGGCTACGTATCTGGCCTTCCGCGGCGCTCTGATGAGCCGTACGTGCTCCGCGAGTATCTGTGAGCGAGCCTGAGAACGGGCGAGGAGCGCGGCTATCACGCCGGCTCCTTCAGCACCAACAGTGCCCGCGGCGGCGCCAAGTACCGCTGCGTGTCCTGCATGCATTTCTCGAAGTCTGCCGGTTCTTGCTTGCCGTGACTGCCAGTTCGGCATCGTCGGGCTGAAGCTCGATGGGACGACCTTAGGTTCGAGTTTCAACGAGCCAGTCAAGCGCCGCCGCTGCTTGGTTCCTTGAGCGCCAGTTTGGAAGACCGCGTACGCGGATCCCTCCTAACGTGGGGGAAGCTGACCTGCGCGTTCGCGGAGCGCTGCCCTCTATTCCGCGGTGGTCCCTGGGTATGCCTCTCGAACGGGCACACGGGGGCACGATGGACAGCTCGCCGACTCGCCCCTCATAGGGCCAGGCAGATCCTGACGCCAAGGGCGACGACGAAGAGGACGGCCATGCCGATCAGGAAGCGGCGGACCGGTGTTCCGTCCTCCGGCAGCGTATAAGCGATCACCGCTCGCTTCGGCTTCCTCGGGTCATAGATGACGTCGACCCGCTGCCTGACTTCTGCGCTGGCCTGGGAACTGCGTGGTGTGGTGAACGTGATCGAGTCCCCGTCTGGGATACGGAACCGGATCAGACAGCTGACCTTGCCATCCCGTGCGGAGTGACTGACGCAGACACCTCGCCCTTTCACGCCTCGCCGGCGAAGCCGTTCGTTCCAGAAGTGAGGAACCGCGAAGAAGAAGGAGACAACAGCCGTCATGACCATGACGGCCTCAGCCAAAAGAGCGGCTTCCACGTGCGTCATCTGCTCCCCCTCAGATCGACATGCCCCAAGGGCCACCACAGCATCACCGCTCGTAAGTACCTGGTCAAGCCTTGATCGCAATGAGGCACACCCGCACACGCCCGCTCTCACCCCAGCTCCCATCCAGTACGCCGTCGACCCACACACCGTGGAGCAGGAGTGGTTCCGAGGCGTCAAGGCGGAGCGCAACCACTGTACGAACGACCTTGACGCCCCCGGGTCGCGTCTGCTCGGCTCTGGCTGGGTCGTCGGTGTGCGGGATCGGGGCCACGCATACGCCACGACGGACCCGCAGCCGGCGACGGCGCACCCTCCATCCCGGTGCCGGCCCATCCACCGCCGGACGCATCGCTCTGACCGTGGCCTCGTTCGTCCTGGTCTCGACTCAGGGCCGTAGCTCGCTGCGGCCCCAAGGGCCAGCCCCGGCGCCGAAGGCGCAGAGGGGCCGAGCCCACGGGGCCGGTCCGCGCCTTGCGCGGGCCCTTGATGAGGCAGAGACACCTGCAATGGGCTCCAGCTGGTGCGGCTGAGCGTGGTCAGGTGATTGAGGTACTCACGGCCAGCCGGTTTCGGCCGCGGAGTCCCGATTGACGATGGTTGCAAGCTCTCGGCTGACCATGAGCAGGCACGGCAGGGACGGCAGGGACTGCCGGTCGCCGCCCCCGCGCACGATCCCAGGATCGTCGCATTCCTTCTATCGCGTCACGGCGCTTCCTTGGCGGAGGGATATGATGATATCGCCCGGTTCCGCCACCCTTCCCGGTGGCGGTCTCACATAGTTGAACGCCATTCCTCACAGGGGTTGTTCCTGTTTTCCGTGTGACTTTTCCCCTGGCGATGGGGCCTTTCTCCGGCTGTCCTCACCTCTTCATACTCCACCGTCGGTGGCGGTGCCGGCTCGCGAAAGCTCTGTGGGAGTACCTCTCGAATCGCCGAGCGCACTGCCCACGTGTTCTGGGAGACAGTGATCAGACGTTGGGGGAATGTTGACGGCAGGTGCATCGAATCGCACGCCCGAAGGAAGGTCCGTCGGACGCTCGGAAAGTGGGGGATCTTGGCTCGTAGCGCGCGGCATTCTGCTTGAGCGGGGTCCGAGGCGCACGCTGGCCGCCGCCAGCTTCATCAACATGCTCGGCAGCGGTGTGTTCATGGTCAGTGCTTCTGTCTTCTTCACCCGCTCCGTCGGACTGCCGGTATCCCAAGTCGGCCTTGGTATGGGCGTGGGAGCCTTGGTAGGCCTGCTCTCCGGGGTCCCCGTGGGCCGACTCGCCGACCGTCGCGGAGCACGTGAGGTCTACATGCTGACCTTGATAGTGCAGGCCATCGCCATGGCGATGCTGGCCTTTGTTCATGCCTTCTGGCTGTTCACGACGGTGGTCTGCCTCACCGAGCTCGCCGGCTCGGCCAGCCAAGCAGCCCGTGGGCCCATCGTGCGGGGCCTCGCCGGCGAGCGCCCGGCCCACTTCCGAGCGTATCTGCGCAGCTCCGCAAACCTGGCCTCCAGCCTCGGGGCGCTGCCGGCCGCACTCGTCGTCCAACTGGACACGCATGCCGCGTACCTGTGCCTGGTCCTGGGCAACGCCCTGAGCTTCGCGGCAACCGCCGCTGTCGTCAGCCGCCTTCCTTCTTTGGCGCCTGTCCCGGCTCCTCCTGGTGACGGACGCTGGTCGGCGCTGAAGGACTACCGTTACATGCTCATCACGGGACTCGACGGCATCATGTCGATGCACGGCTCCGTCCTGGTCTTCGCCCTTCCGCTGTGGATCGTAGGACACACCCATGCGCCTCGCTGGTTCGTCGGAACAAGCGTCCTTCTCAATACCGTCATGGTGGTGGCTCTGCAGGTCAGGGTGAGCCGTGGAATCGACAGCAACGCCTCCGCCGCACGCGCTTGGCGCCGCGCCGGCTGGGCCTTCCTGGCCGGTCTTTCCCTGATCGGCTTTGCCTCGCGCATGCCCGCAGGGGGAGCTGTCCTGCTGATCCTGCTCGGAGTGGGTGTCCATACCGTCGGTGAACTCCTTCACGCAGCAGGCTCATTCGAGGTGCGCTACAACCTTGCCCCCGCACACGCCCAAGGCCAGTACTCGGGGGTCTTCCGGTTCGGCAGCAGTCTGGGAAGCGTTGCCGCGCCCTCCGTCCTGGTGTGGCTCTGCCTCGACACAGGTACCCCGGGCTGGCTCCTGACGGGTGCCCTCTTCCTTGGCGTCGGACTCGTGGCTCCCCGCACGGTCCGATGGGCAGAGCAAACGCACCCGAACCAAATCGCAGGCTCCGCAACTGCCACACCTCAGACGTCGTGACCACATCACAAACACGCTCGAGAAGACGTTGCTCCGGTTTGACGGAGGGCCTGCCGCCTGCATCGGATGGCTGGGCCATCAGGACACGCTGGAGTCAGCAGCGCACGCGAGCGATCTCGCCGTCAATGCGGACGACGCACTCCTTGAACTGTCTGTAAGCACATGTTTTGGCTCCCCTGCACCGAGTTCTTTCGGCTCCACTGGAGGGGGGTGAGGTGGTGTGATGCACGCCCCTGTAGGACGTTGGACGCCTCGACGTGTCCTTCCATGAAGGAACCCTGGGCCTGCGAGGCGTAGACGCGGTGGACGGCCTTGCCGGAGTACGACAGCCGCAGCGGGAACACGTAACACTTGACGACCTCGCCCGCCAAGCGGACCCAGACATCGGCGAGGCCACCTCGGCTACCTCGCCGGGCAGATGGACCCTGCGGGATCATGCCGGTCAGATGCCGGCTCCCCTCCAGGACCTCGGCCTCGATCTACGGAACGTCTGGCCAGCACGTAGTCGCAGACTGTGGAGTACGACGCCTGGTCGAAGCCGTACTCCTGCGCGAGACGCTGATGGATCCTGCGGGCGGTGTGCTTCTGCTTGCGCGGTGCGATCGCATCGTCCCGCAGCATCGCGTCGATCCAGCCCATGGGCCGGATCCAGGACCGTAACTCTCGGCGCCGGTTTCTTCCTCGGCGGTGAGAGCGCAGAGGTCAGCGCCTGCCTCACCGTCCGGCGGTGCACTCCGTACTTCTCCGCGAGTACGCGATGGGACATCTCCGGATCGAGACGCTTGTCCCGCCGGATCGCAGCGAACAGCTCCGTCCGCGACAGCCCATCCCGGCCTCCCGACACGACCGTGATCAAGCAACACAGCCTCCGACACGACGTGATCGACGCACAAACCGTGGGCTCCGCTCTGAGCGCAGGCACTAGAAGGTCGTCAGCCTCACTGGGTGCCCGACGAGAATTGCACCATCCGCCAGCAGTAGCACCACGTATTTGAGGCCCAGCAGTACGCGGCCCGCGCGCCGCGCCGTCGTGGATCTGCACCAGCGTCTCGACGATGCCCATCGCGGCGAAACCTTCCGGATCGGTTGCGCCGAAGACGTGGTGCGCTCGGACCGTGCGCGGCGTGGTGCGGTGCGGACAATTGCGGTGACCGAGTATCCGGTACTCGGGCTCCAGACCGGCTTCTGCCGCGGCTCCAGCGGGGCGGGAAAGCGGGCTGAGCGTCTGCGGTAGTCGGCCAGGACGGCCCTGGTGTCGGGAAAGTGCTCCGCTAGAAAGCGTGAAATGGTGAAGGGGGGTCTTTGAGGTGGGAGGTAAGGCTCATGTGGGCATCTTGGTGGACAGCAAGTTCTGTCAGCCCGGGGCAGGTGCCCAGGACGGCCTAGAGCTGTAGCCGGTCGCCCTCGGTCAGGGCGTCCGGATGGGTGAGAATCCAGCGTGTGACAGCGTGGGCCGACGGCGACGATGGCGTCCCGCTTCGTGGTGTAGCCGATCAGTGTTGGGGCGTGCGCCCCGGGGCGTGTGTCGATAGGGATTCCGCTCCCTGCCCGGCAGGCG
>NZ_JBVJVY010000085.1:0-12941 GCF_055603265.1 Streptomyces sp. NPDC037288 | reverse complement strand
TGACGGGCCGGTGAGGTCGCTGCCCGAGCTGTCGCTGGTCGGCGAACACCGTCGCGAGCATGGCGGCCTCTACTCAGCCGTCGCCCGCGGCCGGGTCGAAGCCGGCCGGCTGCGGCGGGTCCTGGCCTCGGTGTCACTGCCACGGGCCGTCGACGGCCGGCCGGTCCTGGCCGTCGACATCACCTGCTGGCTGCGCCCCGATGCCCATACCTCACCGCAACGGATCCTGCGTCACACCTATGGCCGGGGCAAGGACCAGCACATCCCGATTCCCGGCACGGCGATGTCCTGGGAGCGGCCGGGCGTCCAGGGCTCCGGGTCGCGTACGGCGGCGAGCATCGCACGGAACTGGTCGACGACGGCCTGGTCCTCGGGGGTGAGGGCGCCGGGGCTGTGGCCGCAGCGACGGAAGCGACGGATCATCGGGCGGTCTCTGCTCGGGGTTGGCGGTGCGGGGGCCGGCGGGCGTCTTGAGGACGCGCGGCAGATGGACGTGCAGGTGCTCGACTACGACCTGGCGGCCGCGGTCCCGGAGTGCTCGGGCCAGGAGTTCGGTAAGACCGCTGGCACGGTGCCGGCCTCCCGCACAGCCGATGGCGATGTGGGTGGGGCCGGCGGGCAGGTCGGCGTAGTCGGCGAGGTTGGCGAGCAGCTCGCGGGCGCCGGGGGTGTTCAGGACGACGTCCTGGATGCGGGGGTTGAGGCCGTCGAGGTCGACGATGTCGCGGGCGGCGGCCGGGTCGCGTAGCCGGTCGCGGACGTCTTCGATCCGGTCGGCGGCGGGCGGGACGGGGGAGCCGTCCGGGCCGGTGGGCAGGTGCAGGTAGCCGAACGAGGTCAGACGGATCGTGCGCAAGGGAGAGCCTCCTGCTCGGTGGTGAGGGGCGGGAACACACGGAGCGCCGTGCCCGGCCGGGAGGGGCGGGGTGGTCGCGCTGCTGTGGCGCCGCGCGTGGGCGGGGACATTCGGCCGTCTCGGACTGGACGCCAGCGGCACGCGGGCACTGACCCGCCGGGCCCAGGTACAGCGCGCCGCCCGGCTGACCTACCAGCACCGCCAGGCCCTCGCCGCGCGGAACGCAGCGCGCGAGGGCCGTGCCCGCCGCCGCGCGGAGGCGCGAGCCGGACGGCTCCGCCTGAGGGCGCAGACGGCCCGCCAGCGCGCCGCCATCCCGACGGACGACGCCCAGCGTCCGCGAGCTCGCATCCCTCGTCCACGGCGACGACTGGGCCGACCTCAAGTTCGAGGACCCAGCGGCAGTTCACGCGTTCATCGACAAAATGGCCATCGCCGACAACCCCGACCTGATCAGCGCTCAGGCCCGCGCCGAGGACGCCGAGCGTGCCCGGCGGGACGCCGAGGAGCGCAAGCACCAGGCCGAGGAGGAGACCGATCGCGTGCGCGAGGAGGCAGCGCGGCTCCTCGCCGACGCTGAGTGCAAGCGCGAGGCGGCCGAGCAAGCCGAGGATGCCCGGCAGAGGGCCGAAGACGCGCGGAAGGCAGCGGAGAATCAGGGTCACAGGCTCGCCGACGAGATCGCCCAGTTGGAGGAGCGCGCCGAGTGGCTGCGGCAGAGCGCGGACGCCACCGACGAGCAGAAGCGCGAGGCAGCCACCGCCGTTGAGCGAGTACGCACCGACCTGCGCAAGGCTGAGGCCGAGCTGAACCAGAGGCAGAGCGAGGCCGAGACAGCACGCCGCGAAGGAGAGGAGGCCCGCACCGCCCGCCGACACGCCGTCGCCGAGGCCGAGGAAGCCACACACGCCGTACGCCAGCTCACCGAGCGGGCACAGGAACTGCGGCAGCAGATCGAGGACGGCACGGCCGAACAACAGCGCCAGGCCGACGAGATGGCACGACTCCAGGGCGAGCGCCGGCGTGTCGAGGAAGCAGCTCGTCGCCGGGAAGCTGCGGCCGCCGCCGCAGCCCGCGAGGAAGGCCGTCAGGCTGCCGAGGAACGCCGGGCCGCGCTCCTGGCCCTGCGGCAGGCCCGTGACGAGCTTTTGGACGCGCTGACCGATCCGGAGGCCAGCAGGCACCGCAGTGGCGATCTGAGGCGAAGCTCCGCGGGTGGGAGCTGTACCACCGGCTCGCACGAACGGAGGGACACGAACCGACCGACGCGGAGTTGGCCGCAGCCCGCGGCCGCGATGAGAGCACAGCCCGGCACTGGACCCGTGAATTCCGGCGCGAGCTCGCACGGCTCACCGCCGCCGCACTCCCCGTGCAGGACTCCGCACATCACCGCACAGCGACGAGGCAGGACCCTCCAGCCGCGCCACCGGTAAGCCGGCGGTGCCCGAGATCGCGACCGATGCCACACAGCACCACATGGCGGGCCGGGATCTCGCAGCGGTGTAGCGCACAAGCCGCACATGGCGGAGGGGGCAGACCCACCGGAGTCGGCCCCGTGAGGCCCAGGTAGCACGACACGACGAAGGGACCGCCCCGAGTGGGCGGCCCCTTCGTCGTGCGATCGGTGCAGACGGGCGGCAAGTCTGGTCAGACGGGAAGGTTGAACTCCCCCTTCGAGGCCCCGTCGATGAAGCAGCTCCAGACATGGGCGCTCACCACGAACGGCGGGTTAGTCGGGTCTTCGTTGTCGCGCAGGGCGACACGGCCGTCATCAAGGAACGCGACTTCCAGGCATCCGCCGCTTCCGGAACTCGCGGAGGCCTTGAACCATGCAAGATCGCGGTAGTCAGTGTTGCTCATGGTTTCTCCCTTACGGCATCCCGCAGAAGCGTTGTCGAATCGGCGGGGTCAAGTGCTCTCGCGCGCAGTAGGTCCAGAGACGTCGCGAATTGACGCACGTCGTGCTTTCGGTCGAGGAATAGGTTCCCGGCTGGTGAGTCGACGTAGACGACGGGGGTTGCTTCCTCGAACTCCAGAATGCTGAACGCCCCTCCCAGACCGGGATGTGCTCCCTGCGCGATCGGCATGACCTGAAGAGTTACGTTCGGCAGCTGGGACAAGTCGAGGAGATGGCCGATCTGGTCGCGCATGACTGCCGCATCGCCGATCGGACGCCGGATCACCGTCTCGTCCAGGATCGCCCACAGCTCCAGGGGCGCCCTGTCCTCCCTGGTCAGCAGCTCCGCCCGCTTTTCGCGAACGGTCACCAGGTCGCCAACGTCGAGCGCCCGGTTGCCCGGCCACGCGGCCAGGATCTCGCGCGCGTACGCCGGCGTCTGGAGGAGGCCATGGACAAGGTTGGGCTCCCAGGCTGCCTCACTCCTCGCATCGGTCTCGAACCCCAACAGGGGTTCCAGGCCGCTCGGCAGAGCCTCCCGGTAGCCGTCCCACCAGGCCCCCTGCTGGACCGCGTCGTTGGCGAGGTTGCGCAGGGCCTGAATCTGCTGCTCATCCGTGATGCCGAACAGCTCGCATAGCGCGGTCACTTCGGTGTCCCTCAGCCGAGCACGGCCGGTACCGTTCTCCAACCGGCTGATCCGGGTCTCGCTGCACCCCAGGTGAGCGGCTACGTCAGAGCCCTTGAGGCCACGCGACTTGCGCAGGCGTGCCAGCTCAGCGCCGAGCTGTCGTCTGCCAGCCGCCGTTGACTCCGCCACGTGGCGCCGCCCCCTTCCGCTTTCGCGTCCGCTTAGCTTGCGCACTTTCCTGCGACAGTCTGCCCCACTACCCGTTTGTGCTGCACCCAGGGCCTCTCCTCTGCCGAATATTCCATGTGCGCATGCGCAAGTGTTGCGCACCTTCCGCGCACTTGCGCAGCACCTGCGCATGGGGCCACTGTAGAGACCAGCCGGACACGTCACGTAGCGGACCGGTTGCAAAACGTTGATCACGTCCGCTGCCTGCGCGGTCCCGTTGGGCGCCGTCCGCTCCCTCCTTGGGGACGCGCGCCCGCTTCCAGACCACCGCCCGCGAGCAGCTGAGGCCGCGATGATCGCCAACCCGCAGGAGCAGCACCGCAGGACGAGCACCACCATGACCAGGAGCACGGCGATGCTCATCCGCCGTACCGCCCCGATAACCCCGGCCGCTCGCGCGTTCGCCGACCGGCGACGTGCTAGGCGGTGTCCAGTGACGATGGCCGCTGTACAGCCGGCCGCGACCGGTCACCCCGGCTACAACATCACCCGGGCCGCTTCCCCCGAAGTCGTGGAGGAAGCCCGCCGCCTGGCACGTCAGGCCATGCACCTATGGGGCTTCGGCCCGCAAGCGGAGACGGCGGCCCTGCTGATCTCCGAGCTCGCCACCAACGCGATCACCCACACCCCCAGCCGCCACGTCCGCGTTATCGTGGACCGCCCCACGCCCACCCGTGTACGGCTCGCCGTGGTCGACAAGACCCCCCACCGGCGGCCTGAGTTGCACCCGACGGACGGGGAAGCCGAGAACGGCCGGGGCTTGCGCCTGGTTGACGCACTCGCCGACAGGTGGGGCTATGACCTGCTCGGTTCACACAAGCGTGGCCCCTGGGGGAAACGGTGCTGGGCAGAGATGACCGTGGACGGCGACCGGTGACCGCCCGGTGGCACGGCGTTCCGGAGCCGTCCTTACGTTCCGCGCCCCGACACGCGAAACCGGCTCCGCTGCCGCTGCGTGACCGCCTGACGCTGGGGCTGGGGCTGCCGCTGCTGTCTCTCGGCGCACTCGGCGTCACGACGGCGCAGGCCCGCGCCGAGCCGCCCGCAGTCGAGCAGCCGGACCACGCGCCGACGGACAAGAACGGCGTCCAGAGCCGCTCTTCGCACCCGGACCGGTACGGCGTCAGGCCCCCGCTGGAAGCACGGTGAGCCGCCACCGCGGAGGCCCGCGGCACCGCGGCCCGCTCGACCGGCGGCCCGTCGTGATCGGGATGGTGGCAACCGCCGCCCTGGTCCTGGCACTCGTCATGGCCGCCATATAGACGCCGGCGGGGCCCGGGACGTCACGGTTCCCCCCTCGGGCCCCGCCGGTTACCCAGGCTCCCGCGCGGCTGTCCCAACGGTAGTCGGCACCGCGCGGGTCGGGGCTCTGGCGCTGATCATCCGCCAGGCCCCCGGCCGGGCGCCTCACCCCCGAGAGGGGCCCGGCCACCCACGCCCCGGCCGGGACGCTGCTCATCACACGTCCGCGTCCCGGCCGGTCCATCAGGAGAACCCGACGAGAGAGAGGTTTCCATGACCACCGTACTTGAGCGTGAGGCGTTCCCCTCACGGCACCCGGCGGCCGTCTGCCGCACAGCACCGAAGCACCGTCCCGGCCGGACACGCGGCCCTGGGCACTGCGCGGGGCACGTATCCCCGACTCGACCAGCGCCGTCCGAATCCCGGCACACGTCTACGACTACGGCCGCCAGGTCAACGTGTCCGACGACGGAGGCGTTCTTACCTGCATGGCTAACACCCACTCGCCGACCGTGCCGGACGGGTCGACCACCAACCCGCCGCCGCTGGACGAGGGGCCGAAGGACTGATGCCCGCGCCCGTCCTGATCGTCGCCGCTGCCGACGACTGGCCCACTGACCGGGTCGTGGCCGAGCTGGAGAGCCGGGGCGTGGAGGTGTTCCGCATGGACACCGCCGACTTCCCGCAACGGCTCACCCTGGGGACACGAATCGACCAGGGGCAGGCGTGGACGGGCGAACTCACCACCGAACACCGGACGGTGGAGCTGTCTGTCCCGGGTCGGCGCGGTCTACTACCGCGCCCCCGGGGCTTTCCGCTTCCCAGAGGGGGCGTCCGGCCCGGAGGAGAGATTCGCAGCCGCCCAGGCCCGCGCTGGCCTCGGCGGTGTCCTGTCCGCCCTGGAATGCCGGTGGGTGAACCACCCGACCGCCCTCGCGCGAGCCGAGTTCAAGCCCGTGCAGCTCGCCGCCGCCCGCGCATGCGGGCTCACCATCCCGCCCACCCTGATCACGAACCGGCCGGACGACGTCCGCGCCTTCGCCGCCAGCCTTGCCGATGACATCGTGTGCAAGCCGGTCGCCTCACCCGTGCTGATCGAAGACGGTCAGCTCAAGTCGGTGTACACCCGCATCGTGGGCGCCGCTGACCTGGACGACCTGCGAGGCATCAGCACCACCGCGCACCTCTTCCAGGCGTGGGTCAGCAAGGTCTACGAGGTACGCCTCACCGTGGTCGGCCAGTGCATGTTCGCCGCCGCCATCCACGCCGGCAGTGATGCCGCACACGAGGACTGGCGCAGCGACTACGGGTCACTCACCTACACCACCACCACGGTCCCCGAACCGGTCGCGGCGGGGATGCTGCGCCTGATGGACCGGCTGCAGTTGCGCTACGGAGCAGCCGATTTCGTCGTGGACCCCGACGGCCGATGGTGGTTCCTGGAGGTGAACCCGTGCGGGCAGTGGGACTGGATCCAGGGTGCGACCGGCCTGCCGATCGCCGAAGCAATCGCCCACGAACTACAGGGAGTTTCCTGATGGACTGGATGCCGCACGCCGCCGCCCTCGCACGCTCGGTCTCCTACCCCGAATCCGGCTGGTTCCGAGCGGCGTTTGACACGCCCCGGCACCTGTTCGTACCGCGCTGGTTCGAGGCCGGCCCCCAGGGCTGGACCGTCACCGACGGCGCAGCCGACCCCGCCGCATGGATGCGCGCCGCGTACACGGACCGGACACTCGTCACCCGCGCGGGCGCCGTCCACGCCGACCACGCGACGCCCGGCCAGCCGGTGACCGGCCATCCCACCTCGTCCGCCACCCACCCCAGCCTCGTCCTGACGATGTTCCGGCACGGACGCCTATACTCCGGCGCTCATCTGCTGGACCTGGCCACCGGCTCTGGCTACAGCGCCGCCCTGGCCTGCAAGCGGTTCGGCGACCGGTACGTGACCACTATGGACGTAGACCCCTACCTCACCGCAGCAGCAGCGGAGCGCCTGGACGCCATCGGCCTGCAACCCGACGTCGTCACCAAGGACGCCGGCGAAGGGCTGCCCGGCGTCTACGACCGCATCGTTTCCATGGTGTCCGTGCCACGTATCCCGGCATCGTGGCTCGCCGCACTCCGCCCCGGCGGCCGGCTGGTGACCACCCTTACCGGCACCGGACTGATCCTCACCGCGGACAAGGCCGCCGACGGCGGCGCGAGGGGCCAAGTCGAATGGGACCGGGCCATGTTCATGACCACGCGGACCGGTGACGACTACCCGCCGATGCGCGACGAGCTGTTCGCCGCCGTCCGCGACCGCGAAGGCGACGACGTCACCGAGAGCCCCTTTCCCGCCCTGGACGTCACCTGGGCGTGGGAGGTCTGGTCGATGCTGTCGCTCACCGCCCCCGGAATCGAGCACCGCACCGGCACCGACGAGGACGGCGGCCGGACGGTGTGGATGCTGCACGCCGACGGGTCGTGGGCCAGGGCCCACACCAAACGCGGCGAACGTACGGCCACCGTGCACCAGGGCGGCCCCCGCCGGCTCTGGGACATCGTTGACGAGATCCGGTGGCGGTGGCTCGAACACGGCGAACTCCCCATGTACGGCGCCCGTGTGACCATCGCACCCGACGGGACGACCACCCTGACCCGTGGCGGCTGGAGTGTCACCATCTGACCGCTCGGCCGCCGGGGCTATCGCCGGCATCTCGCAACCCGGCACACTGACACCGACGACACCCAGGGAAGGCGAGCATGGACGACGAGCCACTCAGCGAGTGGGCAGCACGACGTGACCGGCACCGCCCGACCCCGGGCGAGCGCAAGGCCGTCCCCCTCGGCGACGGCCAGCACGCCGGCCACGTCGACCCCGACGCCCCGCGTGCGGTCGAGGAGTGGGACGGCCACCAGTGGGCCCCCAGCGGTGTGACCGCCGATCACCACGACGCGGTACAGGAGACCGCCCCCGCCACAGCGGCGGCCCGGGTCCCCCTGCCGCAGTTCACCCGACTACCCCCGGCCCCTGAGCCCTGGCGGCCGACAGAAGTCTTCTGCAGGCCCTGACCTGCGAGCACCACGACGCCCCCGCCAGCCGACCGGCGGGGGCGTCGTCGTGCGAGGCGGTAGATGTGACCGAGCGGCCGAGTTGACCCGTGAGCGCTTGAGTTGGCCTGGGTGAGCGCCGCGGTTGCCCCACAGGGCAGAGGTCGCGTTGCTCACCCGCGCGTTTTACCCCGGGAGGCAGCTCTTCCGCTCCTGGTGGGTGGAATTTGCGATTGAATCCGATGGGGGCTGGTTCTCGTTCGATGTGGCGCGTTTCCGCAGCCGCACCGGCTGCTGCGGAAGTGACAGGGCCGGGCCATCGAACAGGTGACCGTACTGGTGGAGGGCCGACTCGATGATGCCGGGACGTTCGGCCGCCCTTCTCAGGGGGCGGCGAGTGCTCGTACGGGCACGGCTATGCGTTGGTCGTGCTTGTCCTGGAGCCAGCGGTCTATGTCGAGTAGCCACCACTGACGTACTTCCACCACATAGAACCGCCTGGGCCCGTTGCCGTGGAACTCCTCTTTTGGCAGCAGCCATTCACGGCGTATGGCATCGTCTGGGAAGTTGAGTTCGTAGTAGAGCTGGTGGTGTTCGGTGAGGCTGTCCCTGTCGACTGTTTGGCAGAATCCTGTGAACTGTGCACCGTCGAGGCCTAAGCCAGGAAGGCCCGTCATGTAGATCGTGCCTGAGACGACTGGGTGGGTTTCGACGTGGCGTGAGTGCCGCGCTGAGCGCAGGGAGTAGAAGAGCAGCCTCAACGGGTCCTTCAGCGCGACAAAGTTGACGGTCGAGGCCCAGGGCGAGGTGCCGTCTGAGGTGGCCAGGGTCATGAACCTGGCATTTTCCAGCAGGTGGTGGCTGCGCTCTACAAGCGGCTTCATGGTCTTCTCAGTCCTCCGATCGAGGAGTACGGTCGAGGCCGAGCGGGATCGGCGGGTCGCTGAGCAGCGTCGCGTCGAGCAGATGCCACCAGCGGTTCTGCTCGGCGCGTCGGCGCTCCCAAGCCGGCTCGTGGCCTCGTTCGGAGACCTGTCGCCGGTAGCGGCCCCACGCCGCCTCGTCGGCGAAGGTCACTGTGTGTTCAAGGGTGTGCACATCGGTGCCGATGGTGCGGACGGCCCACCGGGTGGCGAGGACGGTGTCGAGTCCGTCGTAGAACCACTTCTCGCGCTCCTGGAGCCAGGCCCAGAAGGCAGCCTGATCGCTTTCTGCTTCGTCGCTGAGCCGGATGTGGTACACGAGGTGCAGCATGGCTGGTTCCTCACTGATCAGTTGGTGTGGGTGTGGCCGGATTCCCAGACGTCCCATTCCGGCCCCATGGCCTGTGGCCGGGCCTGACACACCTCGCGCCAATGCCGCGCGGTCGCGGCGTTGTACACAGCCGCTTGCTCACCCCCGCACACGGTGCCGTCGGCTGGAAGCACCACCGCGGCGAGCGGCGCGAGTGAGGCGCCCCGGCGCACTTTCAGCTGCTGGGCCGACACGGCGAGCCGATAACGACGAAAGCCACAGGTAGCGGCGTAGTCGATGGGTGCGCAGTAGGAGAGGACGAAGTACTCGCCAGCCGGCTGGGTGGCGCGGTAGTCGAAGCCGTAGTAGCGGGCGAAAAGCCGGTCGTGGTGGGCGTAGCAGATGGTGACGGCCACAGGGCGGCCGTCGCGAATGCCGAAACAACCGATCGCGCGGCGCAGCACGCCCGAGATTCGCTGCGCTGTGAGTGACCGGCGCATCCACCCGATGTCTGCGGTGCCCCCGTGACGGGCACGGTTCTGTGTCACCAGGTCTGCGGCTGCGTGCATGACGTCCCCGCTCAGCGGCATCCACTTGATGATGGTGCCGCTGCGTTCACAGGCACGTAGTTCGGCCCGGCGAAGGTGGCGGTCGCGCCGGTTCATGTGTGTGAGGTGTTCCGAGAACCCGCCCACGGGTATGTCCATGCTGGCGTCCGCATCGTGCAGGAGGACACGTGCCCGGGGATGCGCGCACGCCAGTTCACGGGCGTCGTCCCCCGCCAGGTAGGGCATGATGATACCGGCGCGGCCGCGGTCGCGCGCCGCGTGGAGCGCCTCCTCCAACAGCGCCTTCAGGATGCGGGCGCGTGCCTCGCTGCGGGTGCAGATCAGCTCGTTGTAGACCGAGCGTCGTGCTCCCAGCCAGAGGTAGTTCGGCGACCACTCCGTGTCCAAGGCCGGGAAGAGGGACGGAAGGTGGAACAACCCGCTGGTGGCGTGTTCTCCGGGCCATACGGGCAGGGCGCCCAGCAGTGTGCCGCCGGAGGTCGCCGTTATGACGCTGGTGTCGCCATGGACAAGTTCCAGCGCGTGCAGCCATGCGTGGCTGTTGTAGAAGTTGTCTGGTCCAGTCAGCCGGTCCCACTGCTCGGAGTCGGCATCGGCCAGACCCGGGCCAACTCCTACGCAAATTGGGCTGGCGCTCGGGCGCTCGTGCTGCATGGTAGTCATGAGCTATGCCTCCGGCTCCTCAAGCCTTGGTGCAGGAGATCAGGGCCGCGTGGGGGCAGTTGAGGTAGGGCCGCCAAAAGTCCTTTCCGTGGCGGGCCAGTCCTTCCTCGGAGACTTGGAAGACAGGCCAGGAGATTGAGACGAAGCCGGCCTCCCGTAAGGCCTTTTCCAGCGTCTCCTTGCTCCAGTACCGTGCGGTGATCCGTTCGTCGTAGTCACCGAAGCACAACTCGAGGGTCACTCGTGAGGCGTCGCGGCGCGGCTCCGCCTCGGCCAGGCGCAGGCCGTAGCGCTCGTAGTAGGTGCGATCCCCGTCGAAGCCCGGGTTGACCGGCAGGGTGACAAACCTGCCGCCCGGCCGAAGAGCCCGGGAAGCCAGGGCGCACAAGGAGACCAGGGTCTGGTAGTCCTCGGCGTACGGCAGAACGTACACGGCCAACGCAGTATCGAAGGCACCTTCGCCGATGAGACCGGTCTGCTCGGTGTACTCAATGCCCAGCGGCTCGACCCGCTCAGCCCGACGAGCAATCTCGATCATACCGGTGGAGACGTCGTAACCGACGACCCGCGCCGCACCACGCTGCTTGAGCTGGCGGCTGTACAAACCCGTGCCACACCCGATGTCCAGGACGTCCTTCCCGGCAACATCGCCGAGCGAGGCGAACACACTGAACGACTCCAGATGTTTCCTCCACGGAAGAAGGAACATCTCCTCATACATCACGCCCAGAGCCTCGAACTGATCCCTCTCATTCTCATGGTCCATGACCCACTCCTAAGATCGAACTGAAAGTAGTCGCACTTGGTGTCGAGTCGGATTGCCGCAGGCGTTGGTCGTCACCGGCCCTCGTGACGTGAAGTCGAGCCCCGCGGGCCGCCCGAAGCGGCCAGGCGCTGCAGTTGCCTGATCGGCACCGCCCCCTACGGAGCCAGGCCCGTGCGGCATCCATCAGGACACCGGTTGTCCCCGCCATACCATTTCGGACGCAGTCACACCGCTGCCGTCTCGGAGGTGGCGCCCATCACCTCCCTCGGTCAACTCAAGGGGGCGTCTGCCAGCCTCGCGCCTGAGCCGCATTGGAAGGGGAGGAGCGTCTCGTCCCGTCAGATCACGTCGTCTTGCACAAGGCAGGAGTTGCATACCAACTCCATCGCCAAGACGCTCCCAACAGGCATCCTCCGCAGTGCCACCGGCAGTCGCGCGGCAGCACGCGCAGCAAGGGCTTGCAGCCCACCAGACGATCCCCGTCTGAACCATGCTCGACCAGCCCATGCATGTGATACCTGGCTGATCGCTCCATTTCCCCGAAGTGGGGAAGTGCCAGACATCGCTGTACTCCAGCTGCAGACGGTGGACATTGTCGAACAATGACCCACAGTGTGGGACTTGTCTTCTTGCGTCGAGGGCGGATGTTGCACCGCTCCGGCGCCCACGTCGTGACGGGTCTCCCAGTCCACGGCATTCAAACCGGGCAATCTTTCGTTCAGCATTGTCAAGTTGCTTGTGAGACAGGCGAGTTGGCATGTGATTGACAGGGCGAAGCGGACTGGGTCAGGCGGTGACTGCCGGTGATCTGGTGCCAAAGGCGGAAGCGGGCCCTCATCTCGGCTCGGTAGCGTGAGTTTCAGCGGGGGTTGCAACACCTCAGTTCATGAAGGGGTGCTCGTTGGAGTTCAAGATCCGTCCGGATCGCACCAAGCCGCAGGGCAGGACGAAGCTGACGCGTGAGCGGGCCGCAAACTTCCAGCTCATGGAACAGGGCTATAGCGGCAAGGCCGCCTGCCGGATCGTCGGTGTTGTCAATCCCCAGAAAGCGTGGAGGACTTCCCTATGCTGCTCGGTCCTCCTGATGGGCCTGCGTCCTGGCCTCGGTGACGGTTCGCTCGAAGTCCACTGGCGCCAGTCCGCTGGCGGCGCTGTGCCTGCGGCGCGTGTTGAAGAAGTCCGTGATCCATGTGGCGATCTTCAGCCGGGCCTCGGCGCGGGTGGCGAAGCGATGCCGGTGGATGTACTCGGCCTTGAGCGACGAGTGGAACGATTCCGCGGCCGCGTTGTCCAGAGCCGATCCCACACGCCCCATGGACTGGACCACGCCCAGCTGGGCGCAGAGGCTGTTGTACGCCTCACTCGTATATTCCGACCCGCGGTCCGAATGAAAGATCACGCCGTCCACGGCGCCGCCGCGTGTCGCGGCGGCCATCTGCAGTGACGCGCTGACCAGCAACGCATCGTGCCGAGGGCCCATCGCGTAGCCGAGGACCCGGCGTGAGAACGCGTCGTGGACACACGCGAGGTAGAGCTTGCCCTCCCCGGTTTCGATCTCGGTCATATCGCCCCACCACAAAACGTCCGGTGCGATGGCGTCGTAGCGGCGAAGCACCAGGTCACGGGCGGCTTTCCGCTTGCCCTGCCGGGTGAGGTTCTTGCGCCGGCGCGGGGGCTTGCGGCCCTGGAGCCCGAGTTCGGCCATGATCTGGGCGACGGTGTTCCGCGAGACCTGCCAGCCCTCGGCCCACAGGTCCAGCGTGATCCGCGGCGAGCCGTACGTGCTGCCCGAGAGGCGAAAGAAATGGGTGATCCGCTCA
>NZ_JBVJVY010000084.1:0-12963 GCF_055603265.1 Streptomyces sp. NPDC037288 | reverse complement strand
CACCGGTGACTGCCGTGGCCTCTCGTCGGACGCCACCCAACCGGCCACGTCCCTCCCCGCCGCACACGGCTGCGGGAGCGTCACCGGTGACTGCCAGTGGTCCTTCGGACGCCACCCAACCGGCCACGTCCCTCCCCGCCGTGCACGGCTGCAGGAGGGTCACCGGTGACTGCCGTGGCCTCTCGTCGGACGCCACCCAACCGGCCACGTCCCTCCCCGCCGCACACGGCTGCGGGAGCGTCACCGGTGACTGCCGTCGGACGCCACCCAACCGGCCACGTCCCTTCCCGCCGTGCACGGGTGCGGGAGTGTCGGGGTCATCGCCCGGGGGCGGTGTCTGCCGTGGTCTCGTCGGACGTCGTCCGTCCGCCGCGTTCCCGCGGGTGCGGGAGCGGCGTGGTCAGGAGGTCGTGCATGGTCTGCGCCGCCTCGGGGGCCGCGTCGCCGCAGCAGTTGTTGAAGAGGATGTGGAGCTCCTCGGTGGCGGATGCCAGGGCTCGGATGCGTGGGAGCCATTCGCCCAGCTCCGGGGTGGTGTAGCCGTGGCGGAAGCGGTCCTCCTTGGTGCCCGTGCCCCAGTGGCGGCTGCGGCCGTGGAAGCGGATCACCGAGAGGTGGGCCGTGGTGAGGGGGGTGGTGGGCGGCATCGAGGTCGGTAAGCCCTGGGGGGTGTCGACCGCTACGGCGGTGGCGTCGAGGTCGGTGAGGAAGGCGCCGGTGCGGCGGGCCTGGTCGGGGTGCCACCAGGCGGGGTTGCGGAACTCCACGGCGAAGGGCCAGTCGCGGGCACGTTCCCGGGCGGTGTGGATGAAGGCCTCGGCGGCGGGTCCGGGGGTGAGCGAGGGCGGGTACTGGAAGAGGAGGGTGCCGAGACGGCCGGAGGTGCGCAGGGGGGTGAGTGCCTGGGCGTAGCGGGTCCAGACCTCTTCGCGGAGGGTTTCGTCGCGGGGGTGTGCGCGGAGGTCCGGTGGGAGGGCGGAGGGGCGGGTCGGGTGGCCGGTGAGGAGGGAGAAGGCCTTGACGTCGAAGCGGAAGCCGGGTGGGGTGCGGTCCGCCCAGAGGCGGGTGGTGCGGAGGGCCGGGAGGGCGTAGTAGGGGGAGTCGGCCTCCACCACGGGGAAACGGCTCGCGTAGTGCCGTAGGCGGCCTTCGGCGTCCCGGTGGCCGGGTGGGTACCAGCCGCTCGTCAGCAGGGCTCGGTCCGTCCAGCCGCATGTGCCCACGAGAATCCGCGCCATGGGGGCGGGGGTACCCCTCGTTCATCCGGTCTTCACCCGCGAGGTTGGCTGACGTGGGACGCGGGAAGATTGACGTGTGCATGCTCTGTCCGCACCGCCAGCCCCGTTCCCCCACCCCGGAGGTTGATGTGTCCGGCAGTTCCGTGTACCGCCGTGCCCGTACCGTCGTCGCGTCCGCGGCGGCGTTCGCCGCGGCCTCGGTCGGGCTGTGGACCGGGTTCGGCGAAGAGTCCGCGCACGCCGCGGGCGCCGTGCCGAGTCCGGACCACGTGGTCGTCGTGGTCTTCGAGAACCACGCCTACAGCCAGGTCATCGGCTCCTCCAGCGCCCCGTACATCAACTCGCTGAAGTCGGGAGGCGCCAGCCTCACGCAGTCGTACGCCGAGACCCACCCGAGCCAGCCCAACTACTTCGCCCTGTTCTCCGGTTCGACGCAGGGCATCACGGACGACAGTTGCTACACGCCGGGCTTCTCGTCGGCGCCCAACCTCGCCTCCGAGATGATCGCCGCCGGGCGCAGCTGGGCCAGCTACAACGAGACCCTGCCGAGCGCGGGCTCGACCACGTGCAGCAGCGGGAACTACGCGCGCAAGCACAACCCGTGGTTCGGGTTCGGCAATGTGCCGACGTCGAGCGCGAAGACGTTCGCCCAGTTCCCGACGGACTACTCGACGCTGCCCCAGCTGTCGTTCGTGACCCCGAACCTGTGCAGCGACATGCACGACTGCTCGGTGTCCACCGGCGACACCTGGCTGAAGAACAACCTGGGCGCTTACGCGAGTTGGGCCAAGAGCCACAACAGTCTGCTCGTCGTCACCTTCGACGAGGACAACCGGCTGAGCGGGAACCGGATTCCCACGGTGCTCTACGGGCAGCCCGTGGCGGCCGGGTCGTCCGGCTCCACGACCTACAACCACTACGACCTGCTGCGCACCCTCGAGGACAGCCAGGGGCTGACCTCGCACGCGGGCAACGCCGCCTCCGCCCAGGACATCACCGGCATCTGGGCGTCCTGACGTGTACGTAGCGGACAGCCGCGCGAGTACGCCGGCGTCCGCGGACGGTGCCGTCCGGCCACCGGCCGGGCGGCGCCGTGCCGCGATCGCCCCGACCGTGCTCGCGCTCGGAACGGTCAGTCTGGTGACCGATGTCTCCTCCGAGATGGTCACCGCTGTTCTGCCGTTGTACCTGGTCACCGGGCTCGGCCTGTCCCCGCTGGGCTTCGGACTGCTGGACGGCGTGTACAACGGGTTCTCGGCGGTGGTACGGCTCGCGGGCGGGCATCTCGCGGACCGGGGCGGCGGGCGGCACAAGTGGGTCGCCGGGTTCGGGTACGGCCTCTCCGCCGTGTGCAAGCCGTTGCTGCTGGTGGCGCACTCGCTCACGCCGATCGGGCTCGTGCTGGCCGCCGACCGCACCGGGAAGGGGCTGCGGACCGCAGCTCGGGACGCCCTGATCTCGCTGTCCGGTACGGCCGAGTCGCGGGGGCGCGCCTTCGGGGTGCACCGGGCGATGGACACGGCCGGGGCACTGCTCGGGCCGCTGGTGGCGTTCCTGATCCTGCGGGCCACGGTCGACGGGTACGACGCGGTGTTCACCGTCAGCTTCTGCGTGGCGGTGGCCGGTGTCCTGGTGCTGGTGCTCTTCGTGCCGGGCGGGCGCGGTGGTGCCGTCGCACAGGAGCGGCCCACCCTGCGGGGTGCGGTGGGGCTGTTGCGGCGGCGGGGGCTGCGGCGGGTTGCCCTGTGCGCGCTGCTGCTGGGTCTCGCCACGGTGAGTGACTCGTTCGTGTATCTGCTGCTCCAGCGGCGGCTCGGCGTACCGGACCGGTGGTTCGCGCTGCTGCCGCTCGGTACGGCCGCCTCGTTCCTGCTGCTGGCGGTGCCGCTCGGGCGGCTCGCGGACCGGGTGGGCCGGTGGGTGGTCTTCGTCGCCGGGCACGGTGCCCTGCTGGTCGCGTACGCGTCGCTGCTCACGGCGTGGC
This sequence comes from Streptomyces sp. NPDC037288, assembly GCF_055603265.1. Classification (NCBI taxonomy): domain Bacteria; kingdom Bacillati; phylum Actinomycetota; class Actinomycetes; order Kitasatosporales; family Streptomycetaceae; genus Streptomyces; species Streptomyces sp. NPDC037288. The sequence goes on along the minus strand of NZ_JBVJVY010000084.1, from coordinate 9,741 downwards.
ACGGACCGGCTCTGCCGTATGTCGTGCTGGCTCTGCACGGCGCCTTCTACGCGGCCACCGACGGGGTGCTGATGGCGGCGGCCTCGGACGGGGTGCCGGACGCGCTGCGCTCGTCCGGGCTGGCCCTCGTGCAGACCGGGCAGGCGCTGGCCCGGTTCGCCTGCGGTCTGTTGTTCGGCGCGGCCTGGACGGTGTGGGGCGACCGGGCGGCGCTGGCGGGCGCGATGGTGGCGCTGGCCGCGTGTGCCGTGTTCTCCCTGATCCTGCGCCCGAAGGGGACGGTACCCGCATGACCGTACGCAGCCGCGTCCTGATCCTGGTCGCCGCCGTCGCCGTGCTCGCGGCGGTCGGGCTGGCGTCCGTGCTGCACGCCTCGGCCCGGGCCGACCGCCGTGACCAGGCGCAGGCGGGCGGACCGAGGGTCACGGCGGGGGCGGTGACGCTGACCGGGCACGAGCGGATGGTGTTCCGGAACATGGCGTGGGGCCCGCACCGGGACGAGGTGGTGAGCGTTCCGGCCGGCGATCCGTCGGGGGCGCGGACCGCGTCCGGGGTCAAGTGCCTTCGTTTCCACGCCGCTTCGGGTACGGGTGTGTGTCTGCAGGCGGTGCACGGGCCGGTCTCGGACACGTATCGCGCGCTTGTTCTGGACGCCCGGTTGCGGACGGTGCACCGGTACGGCGTCCCGGGTGTTCCGTCCCGGGCCCGGGTCTCCCCCACGGGTCACTTCGCGGCCTGGACGGCTTTCGTGGGCGGTGATTCGTACGCCGGGACGGACTTCTCCACGCGTGCGGCGATCGTGGACACCAGGAGCGGGGAACTGGTCCCGTCCCTGGAGGACTTCCGGATCGTCAGGGACGGGCATCCGTACCGGGCGGCGGACGTCAACTTCTGGGGGGTGACGTTCGCGGCGGACGACCGCACGTTCTATGCGACGTTGGCGACCCAGGGGCGGACCTATCTGGTCCGCGGTGATCTGCGGGCCCGTACGGTCACGACCCTGCACACGAACGTCGAGTGCCCGTCCCTTTCGCCCGACGGCACCCGGATCGCCTACAAGAAGCGGGTCAAGGGCCTGCCCAAGGACGCCCCTTGGCATCTGTACGTGCTCGACCTGCGGACGATGCGCGAGACTCCGCTGGCCGAGCGGAGGAGCGTGGACGACCAGGTCGTCTGGCGGGACGCCCGTACGGTCGTGTACGCCCTGCCAGGTGACTACGGCGCCGATCTGTACCAGGTTCCGGCGGACGGGTCGGGGCGGGCGCGGCCGATCAGCGTGGCTGCGGTGTCACCGGCGTATGTGCCGTAAGGGCCCCGGCTCACGGTCCGCTCGATCATTAAATCGGCGTGTCGATGTCCATTTTGGCGGATTTACACCCTAATCTCCGTTGCTGTAGGTGGAAGATCCGTGACAGATCGCATCCACAACTCACTCTATGGAGATCACATGAACAAGCTTCACAAGGCTGCCGTCATGGTCGCGGCTCTCGGGAGCGTCGGGCTCCTGACCGCCGGCACCGCTCACGCCGGAGGCGAAGGCGGCAACAGCGTCATGCAGAGCTCGAACTGCCGGTCGCACGACCTGAACCTCGACGTCCTCGGCGAGGTCGGGATCCTCAACGGCGTGCTGGGCAACGCGCTCAACGGCGAAGGCGACCCGGGCGCGCAGGCGACGCACATCGGTTCGACCATGGGCTGCGACAACAAGGCCTGGTAACAGGTCGGTTCAGCACCCCTGAACGGTGGGAAGTGGCTGGGCGGTGGCACCGAGAGCGCTGTGGCGCACTCCGGTACCACCGCCCGCAACCGTTGGGGACCGACCGCCGGCCCGCGACTACAGCACCGGCAGGTTCTTCCGCAGCTCGAAGGCCGTGACCTCGCTGCGGTACTCCTCCCACTCGGACTTCTTGTTGCGCAGGAAGAAGTCGAAGACGTGCTCACCGAGGGTCTCGGCGACCAGGTCGCTGCCCTCCATGAGGGTCAGGGCCTCGCCGAGGTTCTGCGGGAGGGGCTCGATGCCCATCGCGCGACGCTCCGCGTTGGACAGGGCCCAGACGTCGTCCTCGGCGCCCGGCGGCAGCTCGTAGCCCTCCTCGATGCCCTTCAGGCCGGCGGCCAGCAGGAGGGCGTAGGCCAGGTAGGGGTTGGCGCCGGAGTCCAGGGAGCGGACCTCCACGCGCGCGGAGCCCGTCTTGCCGGGCTTGTACATCGGCACGCGGACCAGGGCGCTGCGGTTGTTGTGGCCCCAGCAGATGTACGACGGGGCCTCGCCGCCCGCGCCCGCCGTGCGCTCCGAGCCGCCCCAGATGCGCTTGTAGGAGTTCACCCACTGGTTGGTGACCGCCGAGATCTCCGCCGCGTGCCGGAGCAGGCCCGCGATGAAGGAGCGGCCGACCTTGGAGAGCTGGAACTCGGCGCCCGACTCGTAGAACGCGTTCCGGTCGCCCTCGAAGAGGGACAGGTGCGTGTGCATGCCGGAGCCGGGGTGCTCGGAGAAAGGCTTCGGCATGAAGGTCGCCTGGACGCCCTGTTCCAGTGCCACCTGCTTCATGACCAGGCGGAACGTCATGATGTTGTCGGCCGTGGAGAGCGCGTCGGCGTAGCGCAGGTCGATCTCCTGCTGGCCGGGCGCGCCCTCGTGGTGGGAGAACTCCACCGAGATGCCCATGGACTCCAGCATCGTGATCGCCTGGCGGCGGAAGTCCATGCCGACGTTGGTCGGTGTGTGGTCGAAGTAGCCCGAGTTGTCGGCCGGGGTGGGGCGGGAGCCGTCCAGCGGGCGGTCCTTCAGCAGGAAGAACTCGATCTCGGGGTGGGTGTAGAAGGTGAAGCCCAGGTCGGAGGTGCGGGCCAGGGCGCGCTTCAGGACGTAGCGCGGGTCGGCGAAGGACGGGGAGCCGTCCGGCATGAGGATGTCGCAGAACATGCGGGCGGTGCCGGGGGTCTCCGCGCGCCACGGCAGGACCTGGAAGGTGGAGGGGTCCGGCTTGGCGATCATGTCGGACTCGTAGACCCGGGCGAAGCCCTCGATGGCGGAGCCGTCGAAGCCGATGCCCTCGTCGAAGGCCTGCTCCAGCTCGGCGGGGGCCACGGCGACGGACTTGAGGAAGCCCAGCACGTCCGTGAACCACAGGCGTACGAACCGGATGTCACGCTCCTCCAGTGTCCGGAGCACGAACTCCTGCTGCTTGTCCATCTTCCGCTACCCCATCCTTGCTGGTCAGGCCGCCTGTCCCCCATCCCTCGGGAGGCGGTCGGGCACCTGAGCATCCCACCACAACACCATTTCATGCGCGTTGCGGACCTTGATCGCCCGAGCGTCTTCGGCCTGAACGCCTCTCGTACGGCAGGTGTACTGCTCTCTCGCCCATCTTGCCTGCTCGGACCGACATCCGTAATGGCCGGTCCGGTTCGCGACGTGAGGGATGCCACGCCCATTTAATTTGTATCTCAGATGCAAGTTTTCATAGCGTTTCGATCAGTCGAGTCGTGAGGAGTCCCGATGCTGTCCGAGCAGTCCGCAGCCACCGTCCGCGCCACCCTTCCCGCCGTGGGCGCGGCCATCGGCGAGATCACCGAGCGCTTCTACGCCCGCCTCTTCGCCGCCCACCCCGAACTGCTGCGGGACCTGTTCAACCGCGGAAACCAGGCCTCCGGCGCCCAGAAGCAGGCCCTCGCCGGCTCCATCGCCGCCTTCGCCACGCACCTGCTGGAGCACCCGGACACCCGGCCCGACGCGATGCTCGGCCGCATCGCCCACAAGCACGCCTCGCTGGGCGTCACGCCCGAGCAGTACGACGTCGTGCACGAGCACCTCTTCGCCGCGATCGCCGAGGTCCTCGGCGAGGCCGTGACGCCCGAGGTCGCCGCCGCCTGGACCGAGGTCTACTGGCTGATGGCGAACGCGCTCATCGCGATCGAGAGGCGGCTGTACGAGGAGAGCGGCAGCCAGGTCCGGCGGCCGTGGGAGGTCGTGGAGCGCGTCGAGGAGACGGCGGACGTCGTCACCTTCCGGCTGCGCCCGGCCGACGGCGGCCCGGTGCGCGACTTCCGCGCCGGTCAGTACGTCTCCGTCCAGGTCGAGCTGCCCGACGGCGCCCGCCAGATACGGCAGTACAGCCTGTCCGGGGCGCCGGGCGAGAGCGTGCGCCAGTTCAGCGTCAAGCGCGTGACCGGCCAGGACGCCACCCCCGACGGCGAGGTGTCGAACCACCTCCACGCACGCGTGCGGGCCGGCGACGTCCTGGACCTGTCCGAGCCGTACGGCGACCTCGTCCTGGACGCCGCCGCCGGGACCCCCCTGCTGCTCGCCTCCGCCGGCATCGGCGTGACCCCCATGGTCGCCATGCTGGCCGACCTCGCGGCCACCGGCCACCAGGGCCCGGTCACCGTCGTCCACGGCGACCGCTCCCCCGCCGACCACGCCCTGCGCACCGCCCACGAGACCTACGCCGGGAAGCTCCCGGAGGCGTCCGCGCACTTCTTCTACGAGCGGGACGCGGAGCCGGGCGCCCGCACCGGCCTGGTCGACCTCGCCGGCATCGCCGTACGGCCCGGCACGCGCGCGTACCTGTGCGGGCCGCTGCCCTTCATGCGCGCGGTCCGCGCCCAGCTGATCGAGCGGGGCGTGGCCCCGGCCGACATCCACTACGAGGTGTTCGGCCCGGACCTGTGGCTGGCCCAGGGCTGAGCCCCTCCGGTCAGTGGGCGCCGAAGCTGCGGGCGCCCTCCCGGCCGATCTCCTGGTTCTCCGCCACGTACGGGCGCAGCTCCCGCTCGTAGGCGGTGAAGGCCTTGGTGTGGTCGCCGCCGGACCCGGCGAGGTGACGGGCCGGGGTGCGGGAGCCGATCAGGGCCTGGGAGGTGCCCATGCCCGAGGCGGGGGCGGCGCAGTGACCGGCGTCGCCCAGCAGCACCACCCGGCCCTCGGACCAGTGGTCGAGGTGGACCTGGCAGGCCGAGGAGAAGTAGAGGTCCGGGGCGGCGGACATGTCGTCCAGCAGGCGGGGCACGATCCAGCCCGCGCCGGCCATCCGCTCCCGGGGTGATCCGTTCCTGCTCCGGGCGGCCCAGCAGGTCCAGCCCGGGCGAGTCGCTGGCGAAGGAAAGGCTCACGGACATCCGCTCGGGGTCGGTTCCAGCAGATCGGTGCCGCGCATCCCCGTGGCGTGCCCGCGCACCTCCTCCAGGTCCCCGGATCCGCCAGCACCTCGAAGGCCGCGCCCCGGAAGTCGACGGCGTAGCCGCTGTCGCGCAGGGCCGGGGCACGCTCGACCACGGTCACCTCGTGGCCGTCGCGGTGCAGGAGGAAGGCGAGCGCGGGACCGGCCACGCTCGCGCCGGAGATGAGGACCTTCATGACGCACCCCCCCGTCGTCGTCGCACCCCGGTGATCAACGCCGTTTCCGGCCGGCGGAAGCGCGCCCCGAAGAAGTGCGGGGTACTACGCGGTCGACCACGACGAACCCGCAGACGACCGACGGCCGGCGCATCAGGCGCGTTCCGGCCCCCGGGAGATACCGAGCAGCAGCGGACCGGTCGGTTCGGAGACGATATCCGCGACCGTGACGGAGTCCAGCGCGGCGAAGAAGGCCTCCTGCGCCCGGCGCAGGGCACCGCGCAGGCGGCAGCCGGAGTTCAGGGGGCAGGGAGCCGCCCCCTCGCAGTCGACCACGTCGCCGTCGCCCTCGAAGGTGCGCACCACCGCGCCGACCGAGGCGGTACGGCCCTCCCCGGTGAGCGTGAGACCGCCGCCCCGGCCGCGCCGGGCGTCGACGAGGCCCAGGTGCTGCAGTTCGGCGACGACCTTCGCGGCGTGCGTGTAGGGCACGGCCATGTCCGCCGCGACCTGGCGGGTGGTGGGCGTGGCGTCGGCGGCGACGGCCAGTCGCATCAGGACGCGCAGGGCCAGGTCGGTGGAGCGCAGGAGCCGCATACCACGAGCGTAGGTAATACGCATCCACGGTTCAAATTATCCGCCGTCGCTCCCCCGCCCGCAGGCCCTACGGAAGTTTGACCCGCCCTCCCTACGGAGGACGGCCCTTCCCGATTACGATCAGCGGGCCCACCCCTTACCGATGCCGCCCCCTTTCCCAGAAGGACGACCTCATGGGTTCCGCCAAGAACAGCACCGCGGCGCGCAAGGCGCGCATAGAGGAGATGCGCCGCGCCGAGCGCACCCGCGAGCGCCGCAACCGCGTGCTCGCCGTCGCCGCGAGCGTGGTGGTCGTCACCGGTCTCGTCGTCGGCGGCGTGGTCCTCGTGCACTCCCAGTCGGACGGCAAGAAGGACACCGCGAGCGACGCCAAGGGCTCCGCCGGTGACTCCGGGCACTGGGTCACCGGGGACGGCGGCGTGAAGACCTGGAGCGGCAAGCTGTCCCGGACGCATGTGACGACCAAGGTGGCGTACCCGATGCACCCGCCGGTGGGCGGCAACCACAACCCGGTCTGGGCGAACTGCAACGGCGACGTCTACACCGAGCCGGTGCCGGACGAGAACGCGGTGCACTCGCTGGAGCACGGCGCGGTCTGGGTGACGTACACGAGCCAGGCGAAGAAGGCCGACGTCGACGCGCTCGCGGCGAAGGTCAAGAAGACGCCGTACTCGCTGATGAGCCCGTACGAGAACCAGGCGGCGCCGCTGATCCTGTCGGCCTGGGGCCACCAGGTGACGGTGAAGAGCGCGAGCGATCCGGAAGTGGACAAGTTCTTCACCACGTACGTCCAGGGCCGGCAGACCCCCGAGCCGGGCGCCTCCTGCACCGGCGGGGTCATGAAGTGAGGCGGCGGCACATCGGCTGGATCGCGGGGGCCTCGGCGGCGGTGCTCGTCGGGGCCGGTGCGATCACCTACGCGGTCGCCGAGGACTCCGGCGGCCCGGGTCCGAAGACGCCGGGCGCGGAGTCGGCGGACGCCGGGTTCGCGCGGGACATGGCGGTCCACCACCAGCAGGCCGTCGAGATGTCGTACATCGTCCGGGACCGCACGAAGAACGAGGACGTGCGGCGGCTCGCCTACGACATCGCGCAGACGCAGGCCAACCAGCGCGGCATACTGCTCGGCTGGCTGGACCTGTGGGAACTGCCGAAGGTGTCGGCCGAGCCGCCGATGACCTGGATGGGCATGGGCGGCATGGCCTCCGGCAAGGACGGCGCACTGATGCCGGGCATGGCGACGAACACGGAGCTGAGGAAGCTCCAGTCGCTCAGCGGCAAGCAGGCCGAGATCCTCTATCTGCAGCTGATGACGGACCATCACAAGGGCGGGATCCACATGGCCGAGGGGTGCGTGGCCAAGTGCACCGTCGGCGTGGAGAAGCGGCTCGCGCAGGGCATGGTCGACGCCCAGCAGTCGGAGCTTCAGGTGATGGCCGGAATGCTCAGGGAGCGGGGAGCGGCGCCGCGTTCGTGATCAGCGGTACGTGAACAGTCGCCGGGCCGTTCCGTTACCCAACCGTGAGGAACGAAAGGCGCAATTCGCCCCACCTGACGGCCACTTGAGCTTCTCTTGACCTTTACGTTCCCCTGGCATGAACGGTTCATCGACAGAGTGACGCCCATCATGTGATCCATTCGCCCGGCCGAACCGCCGCGGGCCGGCGCGCGGACGCGTGACGTACCGACCACTACATGCATGCGAACCGCATCGCAGGGGGTTCTATGAGATCCAACCGCGCCAAGCTGCGCGCCGTGAGCATGGCAGCGACACTGCCCATGGTCGCCGGCGCGCTGGCGCTGGGCATACCCGCGGCGCACGCCGCGGACAGCCCCGCTCGTGACGCACTGAAGGGCACCAAGCCGCTCTGGGCCACGGCCAAGGCGGACAAGGGCGCGACCTCGGACAGCGCCAAGGTGAACGCCCGGGTCTACCTGGCCGGCAAGGACGCGGCGGGCCTGGCCGCCTACGCCAAGGCCGTGTCCGACCCCAGCTCGCCGCTGTACGGCAAGTACCTGAACGCCAAGAAGGCGCAGGCCCGCTTCGGGGCCACCAAGGCCCAGGTGGCCGCCGTCAAGTCCTGGCTGACCTCGGCCGGTCTGAAGGTCACCGAGGTCACCTCGCACTACGTCGCCGTCTCCGGTGACGTGGCCGCCGCCGAGAAGGCGTTCGGCACCCAGCTGCACAACTACGCCAAGGGCTCGGCGACCTACCGCGCCCCCGCGCAGACGGCCTCCGTGCCGTCCGCCGTGAAGGACGCCGTCCTGACCGTCACCGGCCTGGACAACGCCCCGCACAAGGCGAACCACGACGACCAGCTGCCGCCGCCGGACGCCGTGTTCAAGAACTCGGGCCCGTTCTCCTCGTACTACGGCTCGAACATCGCGACCACGCTCCCGGACGCGTACGGCGGCAAGATCCCGTACGCGATCAAGGGCTACACCGGCAAGCAGCTGCGCTCCGCCTACGGCGCGGGCGGCTACACCGGCAAGGGTGTCCGGATCGCCATCACGGACGCCTACGCCTCGCCGACCATCGCCTTCGACGCGGGCAGCTACGCGCAGAAGCACGGTGACGCGGCCTGGAAGACCGGCCAGCTGCACCAGGTGCTGCCGAAGAACTACACCAAGACCAAGGAGTGCGGCGCCGCCGGCTGGTACGGCGAGGAGACCCTCGACGTCGAGGCCGTGCACGCGGTCGCCCCGTCCGCCGACGTCACCTACGTCGGCGCGGCCTCCTGCTACGACGCCGACCTGCTCGACTCGCTCAGCAAGGTCGTCGACAACCACCTGGCCGACATCGTCTCCAACTCCTGGGGCGACATCGAGGCCAACCAGACGCCGGACCTCGCCGCCGCCTACGACCAGGTCTTCCAGCTGGGCGCCGTGCAGGGCATCGGCTTCTACTTCTCCTCCGGTGACGACGGCGACCAGGCCGCCAAGTCCGGTACGAAGCAGGTCGACACCCCGGCCAACTCCGCCTGGGTGACCGCGGTCGGCGGTACCTCGCTGGCCGTCGGCAAGGACAACACGTACCAGTGGGAGACCGGCTGGGGCACCGAGAAGGCGACCCTGTCGGCGGACGGCAAGAGCTGGACGAACTTCCCCGGCACGTTCACCTCGGGCGCGGGCGGCGGCACCAGCAAGACGGTGCCGCAGCCGTACTACCAGAAGGGCATCGTCCCGCAGGCGCTGGCCACGGCCAACAACGCCGCCGGCAACCGCGTCGTCCCGGACATCGCGGCCATCGCCGACCCGAACACCGGCTTCCTGGTCGGCCAGACCCAGACCTTCCCGGACGGCTCGCAGCAGTACAGCGAGTACCGCATCGGCGGCACCTCGCTCGCCGCTCCGGTGATCGCGGCGGTCCAGGCGCTGGCCCAGGAGGCGCGCGGCGGCAAGGCGATCGGCTTCGCCAACCCGACGATCTACGGCAAGTACGGCAAGCAGGGCGTCTACCACGACGTCACGGACAAGCCGACCGGCACCGACCTGGCGGTGGCCCGGATCGACTTCGTCAACGGCCTCGACGCCTCCGGCGGCCTCGCGACCTCGGTCCGCAGCCTCGGCAAGGACAGCTCGCTGTCCGCGGTGAAGGGCTACGACGACGTCACGGGCGTGGGCTCGCCGGCGAACGGTTACGTGCAGTCGTACAAGAAGCACTGACACGCTGACGCTCCGCTGAGCGGAGGGGGGGGGGGGGGGGGCCGCCCCCCCCCCCCCCCCCCCCCCTCCCCCCCCCCCCCCCCCTCCGGGAGGACTCCCCCACCCCCCCCAACCGCCGCTCTCCTCCCACACGACCCCCC
>NZ_JBVJVY010000083.1:0-13163 GCF_055603265.1 Streptomyces sp. NPDC037288 | reverse complement strand
GGAGTGAAGTTCCTGCGTTTCTGCGACAACCAGCTTCCCTTTCCGAACAGACCCATCGTAGTGGGACCACTGTCCGGAAACTTCGGGGCGCCTCAATTCACGATCTGGCGGCTGACTTTGCTCGGAGAAGTGGCCAGCGGCAGCTACCCAGTGGGCCTCGGCGAGGGTCTAGTCCAGCAGCAGTCGTCCGTGTGGCGGCCGGTGTGCGCCTCGGTCAGCGACGGTGCATGGACATCGAGTTGTTCGATCGTGTGGTTTACGCAGCGCCAGGCGGTGGATGTGCGGATGCCGAGGTCGACGGCGATCTGTTCGAGGGTTCTCCAAAGCAGCGGGGTGCCCCGTCGACACGCCACCGTCAACGCTTCACCGGCATCCACCCTCCAGCCGTACAAGTGAAAAAGGCTCCCGGTATGGTCATCTGGTCGATTGTTCTGAAAAGCTCGAAGCCCCCAAAATGAGGCCAGCTTGCCTGAAGATGCCTCACGGTGCCCCTCGCAGGTGACGTCGGCCCTCGTCTGCCGCTTACCCACCCGGGAAACTTCTAATTGTCTGATGGGTCGACATGTAGCCGGTCTGGAAGGATCCGGACCAACGTAAGCAGCAGAAGAATTCTTTTTCACCCGCTTAGTCGATGTGGCCATCATTGAGTGAAACGTGCCAGATCTAATTGTGCGTCCCCTTTTTGGGGCGGACAGGATTTCCTGATCTGATTGGAAGGTAAGGCACATATGAAGAAGGACAGCTCGCGCCGGCTGATGGCCGTCATGTTCACAACGAGCGTCGCTGCGGGAGGGGTGCTCGGACTGCTGGGAGCCCCGCAAGGCGCAGCAGCAGAACCGGGCCCCGCAGCGTCCATTGCCAAGACCGCGCCTGCCTTCGTACATGCGAATGACACCTTGGCGCCTCTCCTCACTCCGAGTCATCACTGCAGTACTGTCCTGGCCACAGCAGGGGCTTGCATGCCCCACGCCTTGGACACCGGTAAGGGCAAGAGCAGCAGCACCGGCAAGGGCACCAGCACCGACACCGGAGGGACCGGGAACGTGACCCGCACGGGCATGGGCGCGGGTGCCACCACTGACGCGGGCACCGGCACCGCCGGGACCGGCAGGGACGCCACCACTGACGCGGGCACGGGCGTGGGTGCCACCACTGACGCGGACGCCGGGACCGGCAGCAGCACCGGCAAGGGCACCAGCACCGACACCGGAGCGACCGGGAACGTGACCGGCACGGGCGCGGGTGCCACCACTGACGCGGGCACCGGCACCGCCGGCACAGGCGCGGGTGCCACCACTGACGCGACGGGCACTGACACCAGCACCGACACCAGCAAGGGCACCGGCACCGTCGGGACCGACACGGGCATGGGCACCACCACTGACGAGGGCACCGGCACCGGCACGGGCACCGGACCCGACACGGCAGCAAGGGTTCATGGGGACGTGACGCGTTCACCGGTGCAATAGATGCCGCAGTCTCGTCAATGAGCGTCAGCTCCACCTGAACATCGGCCCCTCGCGAACCGGTGTGCCAGCAGGCACCGCACGCTCAAGGCCGCAGCACCCTGTCCGGTAATTTCATCTCTCCTCCGCGTGTGCGGCTTGCGGCCCGCGAACACACCAGGTGTTCGCGGGCCGCAAGCCATACGAGGGGCGAGCTCAGAGGGCGTTCGGGTCAACGCCCTGAGCACGCGCGAGAGCGAACAGAACCCTTTTCATTACGTCCAGACGCTCGGTGATCGCCCCCCGACGCACCGCCAGCGTCAGCGAGGGAGTCGATTCCGAACGCCGTGCGCAGACGCTCGTCGCGTCTCGCTGTCTCATTGCGCCATGCCCGCCACCCTGAAGCCCTGTGCCTTGATCCAGTGAGCGAGCGCCCGGAGCAGTACGCATCGGCTGCGCCCCAAAGGCGCAGACGTTCGGGTCGCAGCCGCAGAAAGATCAGCTGGCGGTTGGGTCCCGCCCGATCAATGGGTCAGCAGCTCAACGATCTGCACCTGATTGTGATCGACCCTTTCCCTGATGTAGCTCACCTTCGCGTCTAGGTTGCCCACCCTCTGATCAAGGTTGCCTCCCTGCAGCCGCAGCGCGGTGTGATCGCTCTCGACGTCTCCTCCGCCACGTCCTCGAGCCGGCGGATGAGGGTGGCGATCTCGGCCTGTGTGCGATGGGGCTCGTCGTCACCCTGTTCGTGTACTGGTCCACCTGGCATCGCCTGCATCCGACGCTGTCCCTGGCGCTGGCGGGGCGCCGCTGTCGTGGCTGGTGCGGTGCCGGGGCGGCGGGACGGTCCCGTTTCGCGGCGAATACGTGACGGCGCATGGCTGGTGGTCTGGCTGGCGGGGCTGCTACCCGTCTCCGCGCTCGGTTCCTTCGGCGGCGGGTCTGCTCCGCAGCCTTACGACACGTTCGCCGTGGTGGCTCAGCGCCGCGGGGTGCACCTGGGCGGTGCGATCCGGACACCGTCATCCGGCCGGCGGGAGGCCGGGTGCGGCGAGTGGAAGGCCACCGCTGCCGAGATCGGCCAGGACCTGGAGCTGCTTGAGGTGCCGTACACGATCGTGACGGCCTTCCGCTTCCCGCTCGCCAGCTCCTACAACAAGGCGACGCCGCGGTGAGGAGGTCCGCATCGCCTTCAGGCGCTGGACCGCTCGCAGCCGGTGCTGCCGATGATGCCGGGCATGCCCGAGCGGCGCACTCACGACTACCTGCGGCACGGCGTCACCAGCCTGTTCGCCGCGTTCAACATCGCCGACGGCACTGTCATCGGTGAACTGCACCGCCGCCACCGGGCCGTCGAGTTCAAGAAGTTCCTGGTCACGATAGACAAGGTGGTTCCCGCCGGGTTTGATGTGCACCTGGTGTGTGACAACTACGCCGCCCACAACACCCCCGAGATCAAGACCTGGTTCGGCAAGCACCCCCGCTTCCATGTCCACTTCACCCCTACCGGCTCCTCCTGGATCAACCAGGCCGAGCGGTGGTTCGGCCTGCTGACCGACAAGCTCATTCGTCGCGGCGTCCACACCTCGGTGAAGGCGCTGGAGGATGACATCAGGGCCTGGATCGACTCGCGGAACGAGAACCCCAGGCCCTTCACCTGGGCCAAGACCGCCGACGAGATCCTCAAATCCCTCGCCGACTACCTCACCAAGGTCACTCCGCCAGCCACCGATAATCAGCGAGAGACTTAAGCACACAATTTCAGGCGCACACACTAGAACAGCACCGGCGCGCACCCGCGTCCTCCTCGAAGAGCATAGTCCGGGAGGGGCGGGCGTCGTGGTCCGTTGATTTCATACGGGTGGTGGATGGTGTTGATACGGGATCAGGCGTGTCAGTCAGGCCAGCAGCCGATCGTTGTCGCCGTCTCACGGTGCGACAACCGCGGCCTCGCGCACGGGGCCGTGGGCGCTGAGATGGACCTCGATTTCACCGAGTTCGATGCGGTAGCTGCCAACCTTGACCGTGCGTCTTTGCGTCCGAGGAACTCCAGCACGCCATCTGCCCGCCACCAGGCCAGATCCCCAGTCTTGTACAACCGGCCCGCACCACCGGCGGTCTGTGGACCGAACCGGTCGGGCACGAACCGGGCTGCAGTCAGGTCCTGGTCCTGTAGATAACCGAGTGCCAGGCCGTCACCGCCGACCCACAGCTCTCCCACCTCTCCGGGCTCGGCCACGGTGCCGTCCTCGCGCACCACGTACGCGGTGGAGTTGGCCATCGGTGTGCCGATCGGCACGGTCTCGGCGTCCGGGGCCAGCTCGGTCATCGCGTGCACGGTCGACAGGGACGAGTTCTCTGCTGGGCCGTAGCCGTTGAGGAAGACCCCGGGACGGCCGTGAGCCAGGATGCGGCGCACTGCCTCGGGCGACAGCGCCTCCCCACCTGCGATGAGATAGCGCAAAGACATGAACATCTGTGGGCGTACCTCGGCCATCTGGTGAAATAGGCCCGCGCTGAGCCACATCACCGTGACGTGCTCGCGGCGTAGCACCCCCTCCAGGGCATCAGCTGACAGCAGGGTGTCCCCCTGTGCCAGCACCAGTCGGGCCCCGTTGAGCAGGGCCCCGAAGTACTCGAAGCACGAGACGTCAATGGTCGGACTGGTCGTGGCCAGCAGTACGTCTTGTGCAGACAGGGCGAGGCGCTCATCGCTCCGGGACACCAGCCGTACCGGGCTGCGGTGCGGCACCACCACTCCCTTGGGCACGCCGGTGGAACCCGGCGTGAAGATTACGTAGGCGGGATCGTCCGGGCCGATACGGACCCGGTCCGACGCCCCGGTGCGCGGTGCCCGGGCATGAACATCCACCACCCGGGCGTGTCCGTCCACCAGTGTCTTGTGAGCCCCGATGGTGACCACGGCTGAGACGCTCGCGTCCCTGAGCACTTGCAGCACGCGGTGCCGGGGCTGGTGCGGATCCAGCGGAAGGTAGGCTGCACCGGCCCGCATCACCGCGAGCGCCGCCGTCACGCAGGCGATAGAACGCTCCAGCAGTGTCCCGACCACGTCGCCCGGCTTCACCCCGACGGTGATCAAACGGTCGGCCAACTCGCAGATCTGCTTGTACAGTTCAAGGTAAGTTATCCATTCCTCGCCCTGGCAGACTGCGGTCGCGTGGGGTCTAGCTGCAACCTGTTCCGCAAACAGCCCAGGTATATTCGAATTGCGGGGGTAAGCGGTGGCGGTGTCATTCGACCAGCGTGCCCGTGCGCGATGGCCGCTTTCGGGGGTGCTGAAGTTGTCCAGTGTGCTTGTCACGGGGGCTTCCTTTCACGGACGCGTGACGGTGCCGCTACAGCTTTGGCGGGGGTACGCCGTCTGCACGCGAGGCTCGGACTTCCTCGCCACAACCCGTCACCTGGCTACTGAACCGCGGCTCGGCGCTTGCGTAAAACCCGCACACGGCGCTGGGGCGTGAATGCGTTGAACATCGCGTGACGGCTACGCCCGCGTTCTGCTCACGGTGGCCGACGGACGGCACCACTGGGGTAAAGTTGCCGCTCGGCACGGTGGCATCATGGGGGGAGCGCCCGACCCGCCGATCACCCGCGCAATGTTCTCCCAAACTCGCTGCGGGCCGTGCCCAGCCGCAGCCAGTGCGGTGGCGTTCAACGCGTGCACCGAACCGTCCCGCTCCGGGCTTTACCCGGAGGAGGCCTATTCACGAGGGTTTACCAGCCCGTACGCGATGCTCCGGCTGGAACCGGAAGCCCCTTGATACAGGGTGCAGCAGTGTCAACCAGCAGGACTCCCAAGACGATCTACACCAAGATCATCGCATCCCGCTCCTCAACTTGACTCCCGGGGATTCCGTTGTTGACGACGCGTTTCACAAGAGTGCAAAGCTGCCCGGAGTGCACCATTTTCACTGTCGGGACGGCTATACAAGGCGGCCCCTGAGGAGGTGGACTGTCGGAGGCCTGAACGGAAATACTGGAAAGTGCACGACCGAAGGTGGAGAGCGGGGCGGAGCAAGATGACTACACGAAGCGCGGTGATCGCAGGAATCGGAGTCTGCCTTCCCTCCCGGATCGTGAGTGATGACGACCTGGCGTTGACGCTCGGCACATCAGATGAATGACCCGCAGCTGAACAAATATCCGCCAGCCCCGTTGGGGCGAGGTGAGGGCAGCGATGTCCGATCTGGCGGCGCGTGCCGGGATCAGTTTGCTGGGTTCGGCAGCTGGCACGGCACCCGAGGCGGTCATCCGGGCCACGACGACCGGCGATCGGCGTTGTCCCGCGATGGTGACAAGTGAGGGACTGTAAGAAAAAGCGGTGTAATTCCGATCAAGGAAGAGTGCACTTGTGACCATCGAGAACTTAATCAAGACGCCCGTGTCGGGGCCTGTGCCGGCGGCAGCCGATGACTGGTCCATCGAGGAGCTCGCGGCCTAAGCACAGTTGGAGGGCCTGCAGCTGACCGGTGAGGGCGGGTTGCTGCAGCAGCTGACGAAACGGCTTCTGGAGTCCGCTCTCGAAGGCGAGATGAACGATCACCTCTGCTATGACCGTCACGATGCGGTGGGAAAAACGGCGGTAACTCCTGCAATGGCAAGCGACCCAAGCCCGTTGCCACGGACGTCGGCCCGGTCGAGATCGAGGTGCCACGGGACCGCGAGGGATCGTTCGAGCAAGCAGATCGTCAAGAAGCGGCAGCGCCGGCTGACCGACGCCAGTTGGTGCTGTCCCCTGTCCGCGAAGGGCCTCACCCTCGGTGAGATATCCGCTCACCTCGCCGAGGTCTATGGGGCGTAGGTGCCAAGCAGACGATCTCCACGATCACTGACGCTAGATCCGGCGGGATCGTCTGCACCACCAATGCCATCGAGTCGGTGAACGCGCGCGGATACGCCGGGCTGTTCGGGCCCGCGGTCGCTTCCCTACCAAGAGCGCTGCCCTGAGGTGCATCTACCTCGCGGTCATGCCCCTCGACCCGACCAGAACCGGGCGCAAACGATGGACGACCAGGTGGAAGCGGGCCCTGCAGGCCTTCGACATCGCCTTCGACGGCCGCCTCACACACAACCGAATCTGACCAACGAGACCAACCCAGTTACACCGTTTACTTCAGAACCCCTGACCGTCGAGCGCGTACGGATCGCGACGATTGGACACGGTGAGCAAAGATTTCTCGCGGTCAGGAAAGATCCGGAGGCGGCTTGCAAGCGGAAGGCGACAACCGTGTGTGTCTTTGTCCAGGTCTAAGGCTTGGTGCGTGAGCTCCTACCAAGAATTCGAGCGAATCGCGTCCCAGGGCCCACAGACTGGGGTACGCATGGTAGAAGCCGACTTCCATTTCACCTCGCCGGTGAAAACCGACCGGGTGGAACGGGGCAAGCTCGCTGAACTCACGAGTCTGTCGGAACGCGGAGTGCTCCGGGAGCTTCGGATTCTGTCCGATGATGAACTGGCGGCCGTCCCAGAGCGGTTCGGCGTGGTGGGGGGATACCGCATCGTGGTGCCGGCCATTGACACTCCTCGGTACATTCCTTGGTTGCGGCGGAAAGTAGTGGCGGCCGGGGTGGAGCTAGTGTATTCCGGCTGCAGCGGACCGGCGCAGCGGGTGACGGGCCCGCTCCTCCCTCAGGAGGCGCGGCTTCGTCGAGCCTTCGGAGTGGATGCGATCGTCAACTGTGCTGAGATGGGCGCGGCCGAACTTGCGGGTGCAACTATGGTGCCGCTGCGCGGGCTATTATGGCGGATTCCCCGGGCTCTGTTCCCTGACGGTGTCGGCCCTCAGCCTGCGTGATGGCCAAGAGCCGCCATGCGCAAGACATGGTCTTCGTGGTGCCGCGAACTGACGAAGTGGTACTCGGCGGCCTGGTCGAGCCTGGACTGTGCCCGTACCGGCTGGAGAACGTGTGCGCAGCACGCGACTACGGCTTCAATATCACTCACAACTTCGGACACGGCGGGTCCGGTTTCAGCTTCTCCTACGGTTGTGCAGAGGAAGTGGCCGATCTGGTCGAGTCTTATGCGTCACCCGCATTAACCTCTCTCCACAATGCTGCGGCCGATTGAATTTTTGCTGATCCGGCTTCGTGCATGGTTGTGCCGCGCGTCAGACTTTCTGGCACAGGGGTTTGTTTAGCCCCCGTGAGTACGAGGAGAGCCTGATGTCCCGTCCGCCGCGGTTCCCGGTGGAGCAGAAGATACGGATCGTCTTATCGGTCCTGTCCGGAGAGATGACGGTCGCTGACGCGGCCCGGAAGTACAAGACGTCACAGACGTCGGTGGCTAAGTGGCGTGGTCAGTTCCTGGAGCCCGGCAAGGCCGGTCTCGCCGCCGTGGGCAGCCGCTGTAGCTCGGGCCGGGAGGAGCGGCTCGGAGGCGGAGATCGAGGAGCTGAAGACCGCGCTGGGCAAGGCTCTGTCCGGTTGCCCGTGATCTTCGTTCTCGCAACCTCTCGCAAAACAGCTTTCGCACAATGCCCCTCGCGATAGGTTCTGCGCCATGCCAGAGCTCGCCGAACGGATGCGCCGGCGACGAGACTGCCACCGACCTCAAGATCCTCACCAGCCGCCGCATGGAGCCTTGTCGCCGACAGTATCCGGACCGTTAACCCACTCCGAGCCCACCTCACCAGCATCTTTCCCGGCCTGAAGCGGACCCTCGACCTCACCAACACAGGGCCCCTGAGCCTGCTCGGCGGCTATCAGACTCCGGCCGCCATCCGCCGACTGGGCACGAAGCGGCTGGAGACCTGGCTCCGCAACCGCAAGGTCCTCCGCGCCGAACAGCTCGCCGAGACAGCAGTGCAGGTCGCCGAGCGCCAGGACACCAGCCTGCCGGGCGAGAAGCTGACCGCCCAGATGGCCCACACGCTGGCGAGAGAGGTCATGGCCCTCAACCAGCAGGTTGCCGAGCTCGATACCCTCATCGAGGCTCGGCTTCCCGAACCATACCTTCGAGGTGATCACCAGCATGCCCGGCCTGGGCGTCATCCTCGGCGCCGAGTTCCTGGCGCGCATCGCCTGGGTGGGGAGCGGTGGCATGGCGCGTGACCTTCGCGGCGGCGTGCGCGCTCATCCGGGACACGTGCTCGTCCTCGCAGCAACTCGTGAGGGCGGGCATCGGGTCTTGACCGGCACTGCTGTCACGTCACTCAGGAGCTGATGCGGGGATAGTCAGGGCATGTCCCTTGGGGGTGATGTAGAGGGCTAGGAGTCTGGTCGGCAGGTCAGGGCCAGCGGTACCGCAGTGGACGTACCCGGGGCCGGACGGTTCGACGAAGGCGTCTCCGGCACGATAAATGCGGGTTTCTCCGGCGGGCCCGCGGTGGTGGAGTTCACCGTGCTCGACGATGGCGATGAGGGTGCCTGGGTGGTAGTGCCAGCCGGTGCTGCTGTTCGGCGGGAGGTCCAGGCGGCACAGGACGAAGGTGCAGTTTTCATACTGCGGTTGTGGGTAGTGTGCGGTGACGGCCTCGACGAGGGTGTCGGTCTGCGGGGTGGTCAGGATGCCCCGCCTGGCACGACGTGCCAGGCGGGGCACTCGCGCACCGGGGAAACAAGACATGGGTGGTCCCTCACGTGTTCTGGTGGGCTGGGTAGCCGACGGACAGGCGTGGCGTCGGCGCGAGGGGTGAAGCTCCTATAGATCGTCAAGCGCTCTGCCGGAGCGGTTCAGTGGGTTTGGATCGCGTGGGGCAGGTGGCGGTAGACCTCGCGGGCGACGAACCGTTTCAGGCAGCGGACGATGTCCTTCTTGACCATGCCTTCAGCGGTTCGCCGGGCGACGTATTCGTGGGTGAGCTGGTCGTACTGCATGCGGACCAGCACGATGATGTGCAGGGCGTTGTTGGCCGCTCGGTTGCCGCCGCGGTGGAGGCGGTGGCGGTTGATGCGGCCGGAGGAGGCCGGGGGTGGGGGCGGCCCCGCACAGGTGGGCGAAGGCAGCTTCGGAGCGGAGCCGGTCAGGGTTGTCACCTGCGCTGGCCAGCAGCTGCCTGGCGGTTTCCGGGCCGACGCCGGGCAGGGCGATGAGCCGGGGGGGCGGCCTGGGTGACCAGCGGCCCGATCTCCCGGTCCGCGTCCTTGATCTCCTCGTCGAGTACCTGGTAACGGCGGGCGAGTCTGCGCAGTGCTGTCTTCACCGCGCAGGCCAGGTCGGCGAGTTCGCCCGTGGGGGCGGGAGCGGGCCAGAGTCTCGACCAGCTCCGTCGTGGACAGGCCGCGCAGCTTGTCGCGGACGCTGGAGGGGGCAGTGACGATGAGGGTGCGGATCTGGTTGATCGCCTGTGTGCGAGCCTTGAACGCGCTCTTGCGGACCACCCGCAGGGACCGGATCGCCTCCACTGTCCCGTTCCTCGCCTTCGGGGTCCCGCCGGCCAGGCTGGACAGCACGGCGGTCGCCGCCGCACAGGCGTCGATGGGGTCGGACGTACCGTTGTCCCGCCTGGCCTTGCGGTCGGGACGGTCAACCTCCACCACAGTGATGCCGTGTGCGGTCAAGAACCGGGCGATCTCGGCGCGGTAGGCGCCGGTCCTCTCGACACCGAAGGCGAGGACGTCGCCGTGCGAGCGCAGCCGGTCCATCAGCCTGCGGTAGCCGTCCGGAGTGGTCTCGAACTGCTCGGTGGCTAGGTGCCGGCCGATGCTGTCGATGACCGCGGCCTGGTGAAAATCGGCGTGGGTGTCGATCCCACCGATCAACACTATGTCCTGTGCTGCCATGCTGTTGTGTACTGCCCTTCCGAGGCGCACCGATGGGAGGGCACGTGCCGGTCGGGCAAACGGACGGACCTTTCGCGGGGCTCCTATGAAGTCACAGACGCCCGACCGGCCACGCGCCAGGCGGCACCGCCCGGCAGGCCGACGATTCACAACAAGGACAGCCGAAACGTCAGTCAGCCGGAGAGTCAGACCCCCGAGCAGTGCCATGGCTAATCCTCACTGTCAGTCGGAGTCGCCGAAGTCGGGGCGGGTGCCGCGGGCGATGAGGATGTCGTCGTTGGAGGCGCCGGCGGGGACCATCGGCCAGACCATGTCGTCGGCACTGATGGCGAAGTCAACGACGACGGGCACGTCGTCGATCGCCATGGCCTTCTCCAGGGTCGGGCGGATGTCGCTCGTACTAGTGCAGCGCAGCCCCACGCATCCCATGGCCTGAGCGAGCGCGGCGATGTCGGGCACGCGACGGCCGAGCGTGGTGGCGCTGTAGCGCTGGGCGTAGAAAAGGGACTGCCACTGGCGAACCATGCCAAGAGAGCCGTTGTTGAGGACGGCGACTTTGATGGGAATGTTCTCCGTGGCGCAGGTGATCAGTTCCTGGCTGGTCATCTGGAAGCAGCCATCGCCGTCGATGGCCCACACGGTTGTTGTCGGCAGAGCGATTTTCGCGCCCATCGCGGCAGGAATCGCGAACCCCATGGTGCCAGCACCGCCGGAGGTGATCCAGCAACGCGCATTGCGGGCGGGCAGCAACTGGGCGGCCCACATCTGGTGCTGACCCACTCCGGTGGTGAACACCGCCTGTTCGGGGCAGACAGCCGCGAGCTGTTCGAACACTGCCTGTGGTGTGACGGTGCCGGGCACGGGATCCATGGTGGTTCCCGGCCGACACTCGGTACGCCAATGCTGCAGGGTGCGCCACCAAGGAGCCATACGGGCCCGTTGGCGCGGTAGCGTGCCCTGCAGTGCGGCGGTCAGAGCGGTCAGTGCGGCCCGGGCGTCCGCGTGCAGGGCCACGTGCGCGTGTCGCAGTTTCCCGATCTCTGTCGGGTCGATGTCGATGTGGATGACCTCTGCCCCGGGAGCGAACGTGTCGATCCTGCCCGTGACCCGATCGTCGAACCGAGCCCCAACGGCCAGAATCAGGTCACTCCGCTGCAACGCCATCACCGCCGGCACAGTCCCGTGCATGCCCGGCATGCCAAGGTTCAGCGGATGGTCGTCAGGGAGGATCCCGCGTGCCATGAGAGTGGTCACCACCGGTACGTCCAGCAACTCGGCGAGTTCACGCAAGGCGCCGTCTGCCTGTGAAGCCACCGTTCCCCCGCCCGCGTACAGGACCGGGCGCGTGGCGCGCCGCAGTAGGTCGCCGGCCTGGCGGACGCGCTGCGGGTCCGGTTCGCGCCGTGGATGGCCGTCGGGCGCGGAGGCGCGGTCAGGGCAAAAAGCCGAGGCATGGTGAGGGGCGCTGCCCTGCAGTGCGTCCTTGGTAATGTCCACCAGGACCGGACCCGGTCGTCCCTCCAGCGCTATATCCAGTGCCGCCGTGACCGCCTGAGCCACCTGATCGGCCCGAGTGACCCGGAAGACCCCTTTCGTCACCGGGCCGACGACAGCAGCGATATCCACTTCCTGGAACGCGGTGGTGCCCAGCAAATGACTGGGCACCTGGCCGGTGATAGCGACGAGAGGGGTGGAGTCCAGGCGGGCGTTGGCCAGCGGCGTCACCAGGTTCGTCGCCCCGGGCCCCGAGGTAGCCACACAGACCCCTACCCGGCCCGTCGCCCGCGCAAATCCCTCGGCGGCGTGCCCCGCCCCCTGCTCGTGCCGGACTAGGACATGCCGCACTGCCTGGGAGCGCAGCAGCGCGTCGTACGCAGGCAGAATCGCGCCCCCCGGAATACCGAACACCACATCGACCGCGGCTCGCTCCAGAGCCTGTACCAACTGCTCGGCACCGCTCACCTTCGGCGATACCGGCGTCCCCTGCTCGTCACCGGCGACCAGATAGTTCTGGCCAGCATCCGGCATCGTCATCACTTACCCCCACCCCGACTTGCCGAGAAGAGGGTCCCCCCGGCTCAAAACCATACGCTGGGCCTTGCCACGCGCGCTGGACAAGGGCACTAGTCCACGGACGTGCTAAATGTGTTGAACGCTTGCCCGGTCGTGGGCGGTAAAACGAAGTCGTGGGATCTGCCAAACGAGCGGCTCTGTTTCCGTAGTCGGTGGTGGCGCTGCGTCTGTGCCTGTGACCATGTGGCAGGTTGACTTCAACCTGCCGTGGTATTTTCTGGTTTGCTGACGCTGGTCGTCGAGGGTGTTGTGGGTGGCAGTGATGTGGTCCGGGTCAGGGCCCGGACGCGGGATGTCCCGGTGCCTTGCCCTGTATGCGGGGTGTCGACGGGGAACGTGCACAGCTGCACCGCCGGACGGTATGGGACATGCCCGTGGACGCTGAGTGGTGGCCCGCGTCCGTGTCGAACAGCTGGTCTGCCCGGTCCTGGATTGCCGACGGCAGACCTTCCGCGAGCAGAGGGGCTTTCCCGTGATCGTGGACACCGGTTGTCATGCGGCGGTGGTCAGCGTAATTGAAGAGCCGCTGTTCCACCCGCCGTATAGGCACAGCCGTCCAAGCCGTCCACATCCTGCTGACCTGCACATCCTCAGGATGAAAACAGTTCAATGAGGGTTTTCAGCGTTGCCTCTCCAGGGTGAGGACGGCTTTGGCGATGACCGTCATGCGGTTGGGGCTGCAGCGGGCTTTGCGGAAGACGCGCCAGGACTTCAGTCTGGCGACGCTTCGTTCGACTGGTGCTCGTGCCGCTGACAGGGCTCGGTTGATCGTCCGTTGGGTCGGGTTGAGGTCCTGGTGCGGGAGTCGCCTGATCGGCGTGGTCACCCAGGGGCCGGCCCCGATGTAGGCACGGTCGGCGAGAACGGGAACGCCCTGGCGTTCGCAGATCCGGATGATGCGGT
>NZ_JBVJVY010000082.1:0-13256 GCF_055603265.1 Streptomyces sp. NPDC037288 | reverse complement strand
ACCCCACCGAGCCCGGCAAAAGCGCCCCCGCACTCCCCAACACCACCAACACGACCGACGATTGATCGCCTACACCACATCAAGGGACACGACCCAGCCCTCGCAAGGACGACGAGCTGAAGCACGAGATGGAAGGCCATCTGCGGGCCGGTAGGCCCACGCACGTGGAGGAGGCGTACGAGCCCGAGCCGCCGGCGGACGACGACGTCCGCGTGGACCCGTCAGGCCCGGTGCCTCCGCCCGGTGAGGAACGGGAACGGGCTCAGGCGGACACCGAAGCGGAAGCCTTGCGCAGCGAACTGGCCCGCCACCTGGAGCGAGCCGCGTTCCCGGCCGATCGGCAGACGGTGCTGGACGTCCTGGACGCGCACCACGCACCGGACGCGGCGCTGGATGCCGTACGACGGCTGCCGGACGGCGGCGAATACGCCAACGTGACCGAGATCGTCAGCGCGATCGATCAAAGGCCCGAGGGATGAGCCTTCCCTGATACCGGCCGGCATCCCGTCGGCCACCGGGGTGAAGTGTCGGACCGGCAGCGACGCGAACTGGCGGACCGGCTCACCATGGAGCTGATCCGGCACTCGGTGGCCGAGGAGGAGTACCTGTACCCGGCGGTGCGCCGGTACGTCGACGGGGGAGACGACCTCGCCGACAAGGAGATCGCCGACCACGGATTGGAGGAGCTGGGCGAGAAGGTCCGCTCGGCCAAGCAGCACGCGCCCACCCGCCCGCACCCGTCCGCGCCGGACACCCGCCCGCGAACAAACTCCTCGCGCCCGGAACCGGCATGGTCGACCGCCTGCGCGACATGCTCACCGGGCGCGGAAAGCAGGACTGACAAGGACCGACAGGACTGACGCACCGACAGGGCCGACAGGGCTGAAGCGGCTCGACCCCGGTGCGGCTTGACAACCAGTGGCCCTCTGTCGCTTCGCGGCGCGGAATGCGACTGCGTCCTGGGGTTACTCAGGTCGGCACGCAACCTGAGACGCGAGAGCGGGGAGAGCCGGATGAGCGAACGCGCCGTCCGCCGGGTTCTGGTGACCGGCGGGGCCGGATTCGTGGGGTCCCACCTGTGCAGGCGGCTGCTCGCCACGGGGGCCGACGTCGTGTGCCTCGACAACCTGTCCACCGGCACCCGCGCCAACGCCGCGGACCTGCAGCGGCACGACGGTTTCCGCTTCGCGCAGGCCGACGCCACCGACCCCGCGTCCTGGCGCGCGCTGCCCGGCCGTTTCGACCTGGTCCTGCACTTCGCCTGCCCGGCCTCGCCCGCCGACTATCTGCGGCTGCCGCTGGAGACCCTGGCCGTCGGCAGCGATGGCACCCGCCACGCGCTGGACAGGGCCCGCCGCGACGACGCCCGCTTCGTCCTCGCCTCCACCTCCGAGGTGTACGGCGATCCCCTGGAGCAGGAACGGGCGGTGCTGCGCATGCTCCGCAACGGACACCCGTCCGAGGGTGGTGAGAAGCGTTCCGCCTCCGCGTCGGTGGAGCAGGGGTAGCTCTGCGGCTCGTCCACGCGCTACGCGGCGGCCAGAGCGGTTTTCCTCATGCGTAGATACGTCGGTCTGCAGCAGCCTGGCCCAGGGAGGTCGGGAAGCCGCCGGTGGGGGCTGCGAGTTGACGGCGGGCGACGGCGAGAGCCGAGTCCACTGGTGTCGAGCCCGGCCACGACCGGCAAACGGGCGGAAGTGCACTTTCGGTGAGAGACATGGCGGGCCGTCAGGCGGCTCTCTCCGGTCCTCCGTGCCCCCGGTGCTGAGCGGTTTCGCCGAGCATGCGGCTTTGGGCCATGCCCTCGAAGAACCGCCTTTACAAGATGGCTCGTTCACGCTCGGGCAGGCGGAGCAGTCCGGTCTTCACCGCCTCGCGGTCCAGGACGGTGTCGAAGGAGGAGTCGGGTTCAACGTCCACATACGGGCACGGAAGTGGCGCTCCGCTGGAAGCGGTGCTGTCGGTCCGCCAATCAGCGGCCGCCGCGGCATCTCACTTCCGCGGGCGCGCCCACGGTCCGAAGCACGAGACCCGATTGCCCTGCCATCCTGTGGTCAAACAAGAAAGGCTCGTACCTCCAGCAGGCTGGACGCCGCAGGATGCCTTCAGCACGGCGACAACGGACAGTGCGGCAGCGGAGCACATCCATCGTGCCGTGAGAGCCAGGGGTCGGCGCAGCGGAGTACACCCGTGTCCGAGGATGCCCTGGCGCTTGTCCGCGCTCGAGCGTTCGGGTCGGGGCAGACGCTGTCCGACATCACCGCAGACATTCTGGCCGGCAGGGCAGGGGGACGTCGGATCCGCAGCCCGTGCCCGCTTCCAGTCTGCGGGGTCGGGTGGGCAAGACGACGTCGTCCTTCTCCCTGCCGATCGCACCTCACACGCACACCGCCGGCGCCCTCAACCTCTACGCCGGCCCGCCCGGCGCGTCCCAGCACCGCGACATCAAACTCCGCGACCTGTGCACCGAACTGATCACCAACCTCACCGGCCAGCCCCCACCACCCCCGAGTTGCGCCCCCGCGCCTGATAGAGGGCCATGCGCGAGCAGGTCCCAGCAGTCGTCGTTCGCCGCCGGTGGATGCGCGAGCAGCACCACCCTGCGCTACCCAGCCTGCCTCCACGGCCCTTCCGCACCGCGATCCGCTGCCGGTCGACGCACCGGACACCTTCCTCCAGCAGACCTCACGCCGGTATGAGGGCGAGTGGACGTGACCGGTGGCAGGCTTCGGCGGTGTTACTCGGCAGCGTCAGGGGGTACCGATGACGCGCGGTGCGTCAGGCGCGCCGGTGGTCGCTGGGAGGCAGGCATGGAAGCTTCGGTGGACCGCATCGCACGGCCATGGGGCAGCCGTACTCCGTATGGGCGGCACGAGCCGTGGCCCGCACGGGTGGACACCTACCTGGAGGACGGCGTCGACCCCGCAGTGGTGCAGCGATGGGTGCAGGCCGCGTCGATCCTGCATTCCGACGGTGATGCCATGGACATCGCCGTGGTGGACGGGCGCATGGTGGGGGTGCGCGGCCGGGCGGCCGACCGGGTCAACCGTGGCCGGCTGGGGCCGAAGGACCTCTTCGGCTGGCAGGCGAACGCCTCACCGGACCGTCTGACCAGGCCGCTGGTGCGCCAGGACGGGCGCCTGGTGGAGTGCGACTGGGAAACCGCCATGGAGCGGATCGTCGCCCGCTCGCGGGAGTTGCTTGAGGAACGCGGTCCGGGTTCGATCGGGTTCTACACCACCGGTCAGCTGTTCCTGGAGGAGTACTACACGCTCGCGGTGCTGGCCCGGGCCGGCATCGGCACCAATCACCTGGACGGCAACACGCGGCTGTGCACCTCCACCGCCGCGGAGGCGCTCAAGGAGTCCTTCGGCTGCGACGGGCAGCCCGGTAGCTACGACGACATCGACCAGGCCGACGTGATCGCGCTGTTCGGTCACAACATCGCCGAGACGCAGCCCGTGCAGTGGATGCGCATCCTCGACCGGCTGGACGGCGGCGACCCGCCTCGCCTGGTCTGCGTCGATCCCCGCCCGACGCAGGTGGCCCGCAGGGCGGCCGTGCACCTGGCTCCGCGCCTCGGTACGAACGTGGCCCTGCTCAACGCGCTCCTGCACGAGATCATCCGCACGGACCGCATCGACCACGACTACATCGCGGCACACACCGTCGGCTACGAGGAACTCGCCTCCCGGGTACGGGACTGCACCCCCGAGTGGGCGGCCCGGATCTGCGACGTGCCGGCCGCCCTGATCCGCGAAGCGGCAGAGCTCCTGGGCACCGCCGAGCGGCTGCTGTCCACGGTGCTTCAGGGGGTCTACCAGTCCCACCAGGCCACCGCGGCGGCAGTGCAGATCAACAACCTGCACCTGATCCGCGGCATGCTGGGGCGACCGGGCGCCGGCGTGCTGCAGATGAACGGGCAGCCCACTGCCCAGAACACCCGGGAGTGCGGCGCCGACGGCGACCTGCCCGGATTCCGCAACTGGCAGAACGACGACCATGTCGCCGACCTGGCCCGCGTGTGGAACGTCGAACCGAAGTCCATCCCGCACTACGCCCTGCCCACGCACGCGATGCAGATGTTCCGCTACGCCGAACAGGGCTCCATCCGGATGCTGTGGATCAGTGGCACCAACCCCGCGGTCTCCTTGCCGGAGCTGTCCCGCGTCCGCTCGATCCTCTCCCAGGAGCGCCTCTTCGTCGTCGCGCAGGATCTGTTCCTCACCGAGACCGCCCAGCTGGCCGACGTGGTCCTGCCCGCCGCGACCTGGGGCGAGAAGACCGGTACCTTCACCAACGCCGACCGCACGGTGCACCTGTCCGACAAGGCCGTCGACCCGCCCGGCGAGGCCAAACCCGATCTGTACATCTTCCTCGACTACGCCGCCCGTATGGGCTTCCGTGACAAGGACGGCGGCCCGCTGATCACCTGGCAGGATCCGGAGTCCGCGTTCGAGGCGTGGAAGCGGTGCAGCGCCGGCCGGCCGTGCGACTACACCGGCCTGACCTACGACAGGCTGCGCGGCGGAAGCGGCATCCAGTGGCCCTGCAACGAGCAGACCCCGGACGGCACGGAACGCCTCTACACCGACGGGATCAGCTGGGCCCACCCCGACGTCTGCGAGTCCTACGGCCAGGACCTGGTGACCGGCGCGACCGACGACGTCGTCGAGTACCGCTCCCTCAACCCCGACGGCAAGGCCATGATCAAGGCGGCCGCTTACCTGCCGCCCCACGAAATGCCCGACGAGCAGTACCCGTTCCAGCTGACCACCGGCCGGACCCTCTACCACTTCCACACGCGGACGAAGACCGCGCGGGCGCCCCAGCTGAACGCGGCCGCTCCCGACGTATGGGTGGAGGCGTCCGCCACGGATGCGGCCACGCTCGGACTCGACGAGGGCGACCTGGTCGAGGTCAACACGCCACGCGGCGCCATGCAGGGCCGGCTCCGGGTGACCGACAGCCGCCCGGGACTGCTCTTCGTCCCCTTCCACTACGGCTACTGGGACACCAAGGCCGGGCACGCACCGGACGGCGACACGCCCGCGCGCGCCGCGAACGAGACCACCATCACCGACTGGGACCCCGCCTCCAAACAACCACTGTTCAAGACCGCCGCCGCCGGGCTCCGGCTCCTGGAACGCGGCGACGGCCACAGCGCGCCCGCCCCGACCACCACAGCGTCCGCTCCCTCCAGCGCCGACGCCGTACCGGCCACCACGGGCGGAACGTCCGCACTCGCTACCCAGACGGGCGACTCCGGCCGCGAGGAGGACGCACGTTGAACGGCATCACTCTCACCCTCCGCGCTCTGCACCACGGCGAGAAGCACCTGGCCCGGCAGCTGAAGACCGTGGCCGAACGCCACCGCACCGAGCACGAGGTCCACCACGTGGCCACCGACCTCGCCGTATGGTCCCGTGAAAACGTCCAGCGCCTGGCCGAAGCCGCACACGCCCACGGCCTCGACCTGAGCGACTCTTCCAGGGACCCCTTCGCGGGTGTGCTGTCCGCCCTCCGGGAGAAAGCGGCCGAAGCGGTGGGCCACCGCCCCGAGCCCGGTCTGCTGCTCCTGCGTGACCTACGGGAGCTGCACCTGGGAGCGACGGAGAACTCCCTGCACTGGGAGATGCTCGCCCAGGCCGCGCAGGCCACCAAGGACGACGAACTGCTCGCCGTGGCCTCGGCGTGCCATCCACAGACTCTGCGGCAAATGCGCTGGACCAACACCATAATCAAGAACCTGTCCCCCCAGATCCTGACGAGTCTGTGACGAGCGGGCGCGCTGGCCCTTCTAAATGAGCAAGAACATGGACCACGACACCTTCATCGGACAGGTACAGGCGCGCCCACCTCGACAGCCGGGGCACCGCCGAGACCGCCACCCGCGCCACCCTGGAGACCCTCGCCGAGCGCATCCCCGCCTCCCTGGCGGACAACCTCGCCGCCCAGCTGCCCACAGGAGATCGGCGAGCATCTGCGCCGCGTCGCCACCGCGCCGGACCTGCCCGAGACCGGTATCCGGATGGGCTACGACACGTTCCTCGACCGCGTCGCCCAGCGCTCGGGCGAGGCCAAGGCACCCACGAGGCCCGCACCGTCATGGAACTCGTAGGCGAGGCCACCCAAGGCAGCCTGACCGACAAGGTCCGCCAGTCGCCGGACGACGAACTCGCCCGGATTCCTTTCGCCGGCAGCAGCGGCGGCATCACCTGACGCATGTACTGCTGAGGGGAGCGAACGGGGCGCCCGGCCTCCGCAGCAGAGACCGGCACCACAACCGCGACCTGCCGGACCGTGGGCGGCGGAAGACGAGACCTAGGGAGGCGAGGAATCGTGACCGCGAAAGCCGGCGAGAAGGCCCAGAAGATGGGCGACTTCTACTGCGCCGAGTGCGACCAGGGCCGACAGGCCCCTCCGGAGCAAGCGCGGCCAGGTGCATTGACCCTTGCCGGCTCATGGACAGCGGACGGCATCCGACCCGTATCCGGCGGTCGACGACAGGTGTGCACCGACACGGCGTGTGTCGATGCTGCCGTGTTATCGCTAGCGGCTGCCGCTGCGCCGGTATAGCGTTGTGATTCAGCAGTCGTGGTTCCGAAGTCCCGTTCGCCCGTGATCGCCATCACGGGCGTTCTTGCTGTTCAGCACCTCTCCGGACCAGGGCGATCACCTCCCGGGTGCGCAGGTCGCGGGCCCGGTTTCTCTCGAAGGAGACGGTCATGGCCACGGGCACTGTCAAGTGGTTCAACAGCGAAAAGGGCTTCGGCTTCATCGAGCAGGACGGCGGCGGCCCCGACGTCTTCGCCCACTACTCCAACATCGCCGCCCAGGGATTCCGCGAGCTGCAGGAGGGCCAAAAGGTGACGTTCGACGTCACCCAGGGCCAGAAGGGCCCGCAGGCGGAGAACATCCGCCCCGCCTGATCCCGCAGCCTCGGTAAGGCCGGCTTCCCTTCGGGAGCCGGCCTTACCGCCTGTCGGACTGGTCCGTAGGGCGAGGAGCCGGTTGGTGCTCAGACATCGCTTGGACCTGGCCGGTGAGTTCAGGCCGCCTCGCGGTCCAGCCAGGGAAACGTGTGCGCACCCGCAACGTCGACGTACTGCCCGTCCGGCACCAGGCCGGCCAGGTGGCGGGCCCGGTCGGCGGTGCCGATCTGCCACGGATGATCAGCAGCGGCACCCGTACCCGGCCCACCGAGTCCTCCAGGGCATCGTCGATGTGCACCCGTGCGGTGTGCAGCAGCCGACGCAGGCCCGCCCGCTTCCCCTCGGCACGGTGTGATTCGGACAGCCCCGGCGGTTCCCGCCGACCTTCCAGCCGCCAGTGGACGAGCAGACGCACGTAACCGCGGGCCATCGGGTCGACGGTGGGACTGGCCAGCACGACACCCGCGACGTCGGGATGTCCGAGCGCGGCGCGGGCGGCGAGCCAGTCGGCCACGCAGCGGCCGAACTCCGGCACGTCGAGTTCGTGCGGGGAATCGCCGCTGCCCGCGAAACCGGGCAGCTCCACCAGGTGCGCCCGCGTCCACCGGCCGAACGCCGCGAGCCCGGGCAGCAGATAGCCGGACACCGCCATGCCCGGCACCAGCACGACCTCCGGCGTGCCAGGGCGCACGCCGCCGACGGCGCGGCTCCGCATCCGTCCGAGCACACCGACGTGGTACGCCGTGACGGTCCGCTCCGGAAAGGGCGGGCGATGTTCGTGACGGGAACATGGTCTGCCTCGGCATGCCGCTCCTGAGCGAGGAACTCGCCCAGCTCCGCCAGGCCCAGCGGGGGGGGGCGTTGGTGGCAGCGGATGCCGCTCGGGAAGGGCCGCCAGGGCCGGCTGGTAGCGCAGTGGGCTGCCGATGTCGTCCGGACAGGCCCGCTCGTCCCTCTCCCCGTGCGCCCAGAAGGTGTCTCCGCCGTGGCGCGTCTGAGCGACTGGCTGAACAGGGAGGCACCGATTCCCATGAGGGTGTAGCGGCCACGAGGGGGAGGGGCGGGTGGCCGAGGTAGCGGTTCCGCCGTTCGGTTGGCGGTGGACGCCCACTCGCGCCTCGGACCCGGACAGCCCTCCCCACCTGTGCCAGCTTGTGTATGCGGCTTGCCTCGAGGCGAGCGTTGGCGAGCACAGTCCGAGGACTGGAGGAGACGGTCGATGGCACGTGGCGGACGACCGCCGGGTTCGGCTCCCCCCGGTGGAACACCACGCCGCGGACCCGAGGAGAGACCGGCGACGAAGTGGCTTGAGCGCATGCGTGGCGCCGTGGCCGCTGCCGTGGCGGCGGGCGCCGCCCGGCGCCGTGCGATGGCTCGGCGTGTCGGGCGGCTGCCCCCGCCGCCGGGCCCGTTCCGGCCGGAGTTCTGGCGCAGTCCGATCCGCGGGCCCTGGCTGACGTCGGTGTTCGGGCTCGTCCTGCTGATCGGCATTCCGCTGCTGTTCGTCACCGGACTGCTCTCCTACGCGTCCTACAACCCGGGCCTGAGCCCCTTCAACGACGAGACCCCGGACAAGGGCGTTCTGGGCTTCTATCTCTTCAGCTGGCCCACGCACCCGTACTGGCTCTACCGGTTGCTCCAGGGCGTCCACGTGACCCTGGGCGTGGTACTCGTGCCGGTCCTGCTGGCCAAGCTGTGGTCGGTGATCCCGAAGCTCTTCGAATGGCTGCCCGTGCGGTCGGTCGCCCACGGCCTGGAGCGGCTGTCCCTGCTGATGCTGGTCGGCGGGGTCATCTTCGAGTTCGTCACCGGCATCCTCAACATCCAGCTCTACTACGTCTTCCCCGGCTCGTTCTACCGCCTGCACCTCTACGGCGCCTGGGTGTTCATCGCGGCGTTCGTCGTCCACGTGGCCCTCAGGCTCGGCCGGATGACCAGGGCCCTGCGCTCACGCAGTCTTGGCGCCGAACTGCGCACCGGTCTCGCCGGCACCCTGCCCGAACCCCCGGATCCGGACGGCCTGGTGCCGGCTGCCCCCGCCGCGCCGACGATGACACGGCGCGGCGCGCTGGGCATGGTCGGCGCGGGATCACTGCTCCTTCTCGTCGTGACCGCGGGACAGAGCATCGGCGGCCGGCTGCGCGCCACCGCGCTCCTCGCACCGCACAACCGCAACCCCGGGAGCGGCCCGAACGCCTTCCAGATCAACAAGACGGCGGCGGCCGTGGGTGTCACTCCCCAACTGGTGGGCCCCGACTGGCGGCTGGAGGTCCATGGCCGCGGGCCGGGTCTGGTCCTCACCCGCGAGCAGCTCCTGGCGATGTTTCAGCACACCGCCGCACTGCCGATCGCCTGCGTGGAGGGCTGGTCCACCGAGGACCAGCACTGGAGCGGCCTACGACTGGCCGACCTCGCCGCCTTGGCCGGGATGCCTGACGCCGGGAGTGTCCTGGTCGAGTCCGTCCAACCGCCGGGCCCCTTCACCAAGGTGGTGCTGCGGGGCAACCAGATCCGCGATCCCCGGTCACTCCTGGCCCTCCGGGTCAACAACACGGACCTCTCGCTCGACCACGGCTACCCGGCCCGCGTCATCGTCCCCGCCAATCCCGGCGTGAACAACACCAAGTGGGTCGGCCGACTCACCTTCAGGGTATGACCATGGCACGATTCATCCGCTGGTACGGCTCCGGCCCCCTGCACCTACTGGTCCTGATCGCCTCGTTCGCGCTCACCGGCTACGCCATGGTGTGCCTGTTCGCCGTTCAGCCGCTCGCGGTGGCGATCTGGTTCGTCGGAGCGGCGATCCTCCACGACCTGGTTCTGCTGCCCCTGTACTCGCTGGCCGACCTGTCCGCCCTCGCCGTGCTGCGCCACCGCTCTGCCGGCGGGCCGGCGGTCCCGTGGATCAATCACCTGCGCGTCCCCGCCTTCCTGTCGGGTTTGCTCCTGCTGGTCTGGTTCCCCCTCGTCTTCCGCATGGCGGCCCGATACAGCGGAGACACCGGCCTGTCCGACACGGTCTACCTCGATCGGTGGCTGGCGATCACCGGTGTGCTCTTCGCCGCCTCGGCAGTGACCTTCGCGTTCAGGTTGCGCCGTGCCCGGCAGGCCGGCCGAGGCGACGAGAGCCCTCCGGTCACGGATTCCGGCCCCACACCATGACGACCGACGAGGGCGAGCAGTACGGCGCGGAGGAGGAGGATCCTTATGCGCTGGTTCTGTGCCCGGGCTGGGCTCCGGTGTTCCTGCGGTTGGCGAACGGTCGCCGGATCCGGATGCCGGTGCGCCGCTGGCATGAACCACCCACGGCGGACGATGAGACCGTGCTGGAGCGGTGTGTCGGCCCTGTTCTCGATGTCGGTTGCGGACCGGGGCGGTTGTGCA
Organism: Streptomyces sp. NPDC037288; assembly: GCF_055603265.1. Lineage (NCBI taxonomy): Bacteria > Bacillati > Actinomycetota > Actinomycetes > Kitasatosporales > Streptomycetaceae > Streptomyces > Streptomyces sp. NPDC037288. Next base: position 2,937 of record NZ_JBVJVY010000082.1, on the reverse strand, counting down.
GGGAACTTCTGAGCCGGGGCGTCTTCGCCCTGGGAGTGGACATCGCGCCCCGCGCGGTCGCGCTGACCTGCGCCCAGGGCGGACTGGCACTGTGCCGGTCGGTCTTCGACCGGCTGCCGGCCGAGAGCGCCTGGCAGACGATTCTGCTCATCGACGGCAACATCGGCATCGGAGGTGATCCTCACGGCCTGCTGCGCCGCTGTGGCAGGCTCCTCGCTCCGACTGGTCGCCTCGTCATCGAGGCCGAGCCCGAAGACGTCGAAGAGTGCTCTGCCGCTCGGTACGAGGGCCCTCAGGGCCGCTGCGGGCCGTCCTTTCCCTGGGCGCTGCTGGGGCTTCGGGCGATCCGCGGGGTCGCTGAGGACCTTGCTTTCAACGTCACCGACCAGTGGACGAGCGGGCACCGCCGCTTCGCCACCCTGATGCACGCGCGGATCGGCATCTGACCCTGTGGGGGCGAGCCCCTGACGACCAGGGCGAGAGCGCGGAGGAACGAAATGGAGCCGGGGGGCGCCTCTCGCCGCGACGTCGGTGCCTTACCGGCACGACCACTGACCCGGCGAAACCGCGCGGTCACAGCACTAGCCCCGATCGACCGCGATGAAGACGGTCGTTCGGCTCATCGTCGTCGCACTTGCCGACGGCCAGACGCTTCGTCTCCGCCGTCGAGCCATTCGACAGCGCGAGTGAGCGTGCTCGAGTGGACGAGGGCGGCAGCTTGGCGGTGGACGCCCCACCGAGCACAGGGGTTCCGAGCGTGCTACGGACAGTGGTCATGGCGCGTGAGCGGTCGGTCTCCAGGAGGTGCGGGTGTTCCTACGAGCCAGCCATTGCCTGAGCCAAAACTTGCATGCTGTGCCGTTAACGTGAGGGTGCGGGGTCATCCCGCAGTTGGGGAAGCCGTGGGTGAGGGTTCCGTGGCGGGGCCTGTCGGTACCCCCTCAGTCGACAGCCCGGGGGGCACGGTGAGGGCCACGACGGGCGCGCCCGGCTGCGGCACCGGTGGTGTGACCTGGGCTGCGGGGAGCTTGGGCGGGGTTGTCTCCTGGAAGTTCACCTGGTCGAAGTTGACCAGGCCGGTCTTCTCCATCTGTGTGATGTGGTCCAGGACCACGTCGTTGGCCTGGTCGGCGAGGGCCCGCACGAGAGTGTTCTCCGTGGTGGAGCGGATCTTGGCGATGGTGTTGAAGATCGAACCGTGGGTCATGCGCAGGGTGTTGGCGAAGTCGGTGTCGAACTGCTTGCCCTTGTCGGACTGGAACGTCGCCAGAAAACCCTGCTGCTGGGGTGTGGGCTGGTTCGGGATGGTGATGTTCAGCCCGGGGGCGATTCTGCGGCAGCTGGCGTCGAGCGCGGCATGCCCGATGACCAGGTGTCGCCCGGCCTCGCGCACGGCTGCCGTCGTCCCCTTCTGCATGGCCAGCTGCCCCGAGGGGCCTTCCCACAACCCGGCGGAGCGCACGAAGACGACGAAGTTCCGGTCGGCTTCGGTGAGCGGGCCCCACTGGGTGTTGGCGATGATGCGGGACTGGTTCGAAGAGGTGGTCTGAATACCCAGCATGCTCGGGTAGATGAGCGCGGCAAGGGTCAGGCTCAGGGCACCTCCAACGGCGGCGGTTCCGATCGCGTTGCGTGAGACGGGCACGGTGCCTCCCAGTGCGGACGGGTGGTCGTCATCCTGGGTACGCAGACCGCAGTGCAAGAGAACCTTTGCCCTAGGTAAAGCTTGCATGATGCTAAATAGGGCCTGAGGAGGTGACCGGGGGAACCGCGGCGGGTCCCGGCCTGGACCGGATCGCCCAGCCGCTCACTGTGCCTCCCGGCCGCCACCCCACGGAGCGCGGCGAAGGAATCCAGGCGCTGGACGCGGCCTTTTCCCCCCGACCAGTTCCCCGCGTTTCCCGCCAGGGGTAGCGACCATGCCGAGGTGTTCGGGGACGCCGTCGTCGTTTCGTACGGTCATGTGGAGTGAGCCGTCACCGGAACGGTCCAAATGCGCGACGGCGTTCGTGATCGTCAGGTCGACCGAGCCGTTCGCGCAGCCCGTGGTCAGGATGGCGAGTGCCACGGACAGCGAGGCGGCCAGAAGGATGTGGATGCCCGGTGCTGTGCCAGCCATCTTTGCGGTACGTCAACGTCATTTGGCGCGGCGATCAGCACCCCCCTCGGACGTTCCGCGTTGCCGTGACTCCACGGTGTGGCGGCGTGCCGAATTTGCGGGGTCCCCCTCGGCGATTCCGCGGCACCGCGAGCGCTCGATTGCCGATTCTGATCACTGCTACGCCCAAGGAAAGGTGAGAGCTGGCTCTGAAGGCCGCGCGGCGACATTTGGATGCGCTGGTCGCGTGTACAGACAGCGGCCGTTCGTGGATGCCGAGCTGTGGGCAGGCAAGATCGGCCGTGCGGTCGAGGCTCACCGGGGGAGGATCAGCCCGGAGGAGCTGGCCACGGAGACCGGGCTCACTCAGGAGCAGATCGAACTTGGGGAGCCGTGGCAGAGCCTGGATGCCTTGCGCTGGCATCGACGCTTCGGGAAAGCCGACGGCCCAGAGTCCTCTGGGTGACCACGCTACTTGCTCAAGCCGCGCAACGACGCCATCCACTGCGTGGGCCCGTGGACACCACACGACGGTTTCCCCGGCGATGAACGTTCAGCATGGCGGTGAGGGTAACGTCCTGCCGTGGCGGCAGCGGCGCGGCCCCGGAGTGAGCAAACTTTGCCAGCGCCTCCTTGGTCGCCCACCCTCTTGCCCGGTCGGGTCATGCTGGGGTGAGCACGATCTTCTTGCCGCCGGCCCGTCCGGTGACCACTCGGGCGAACGCAGCCGGTCCCTCGCTCAGCGGCATGGGTTCCGGTGCGAGTTTCAAGGTTCCGGCGGCGGCCTGCTCGGCCAGCTGGACAAGCTGCGCGGCGTTGGGCTCGAGGTAGAGGTCCCA
>NZ_JBVJVY010000081.1:0-13468 GCF_055603265.1 Streptomyces sp. NPDC037288 | reverse complement strand
GTCCCACTGGCGCAGACACCACCAAGCCATCGCCCGCCGCTGCCACTACCGAAGAAGACACAGCTCAGAACACGATTTCTGACTGGAGTACTAGGGCGCCGATTACCACGCCGATCAGTGCTGGGAGCTGTTGTATGAACGCCGACATGTCCACACAGTATGTTGCCGCGGCAGGTGTGGCTTGCTGGCGTTCCCATTCAAAAGTCTTCGGTAGCCGATGAGAGCTGCGGTGATGCCGACGAACGCGAGGAAGTGCTCGGCCTTGCGCTCGTAGCGGCGATGCAGGCGTCGGCAGCCGGCCAGCCAGGACACTGTCCGCTCAACCACCCAGCGGTGTCGGCCTAACACGGTCGTGTGGCCGGACTGCACTGTCGACGCTGAGACGGACTCGTATCTGCGGCCGTTTGAAGGTCGGGGTCGCAGAAGACGTACGCCTACTCGTTGGTGGACCACTTGCGGTGGCGGATCCGGGAGGGGCTGACCACCGAGACGATCATGATGCGTGACCTGCACCGCTACATGGGGGCGGTGGGCGCTCAGGTGCCGATGCCGTACGCGCAGCCGTGACGGGTGCCTCCTCAACGTCCGTACGGCGCCTCGGCTCTCCAGGTCGCGGCGGCATGTCTCAAGGGCTTCTACCTCAACGCGTGCGCCAGCAAGGGCGTGAATGGTGAGCTGAGGGAGGCCCTGGCGGTCACCCGGCTGCCGACGAGGGTGGACCGGGACCGGGCTCTGTTGGGGCACGTGAAGACGTCGATGACCGCCAACCCGTTGGCTCCGAAGCGGCCGCCGCGGCGTCGGCACCCGAAGATGCTGCCGGACGGGGCCAAGCAGGAGCTGAAGGGCGTTATGAACACGGCCCGCGACGAGATGGTCCTGCAGTGGCTGTCGGACACGAGCCTGCGACCGGGCGGGCTGGCTGGGCTTCACCTGATGGACCTGCACCTGAGGGAGAACGCGGCCTGCGGCGAATGCAAGAGCCCTCACCTGCATGTCTGTCATCGCTGGGGCAACCCGAACCGGGCGGCGGTGAAGATCAAGCCAGAGTGGAAGGTGGTCGACGGGGTGATCACCGGCGGGGAGATCTACGCGCCAGCCCCGCCATGCTCAGCAGTTACTTCAAGTACATGACGACGTAGTACGCGAAGTACGCCACGGGGCACGGGATGCTGCTGATCCAGCTGGCCGGCCCGAACCGTGGAGAGCCCTGGAGCGCGGATGCCGCCCGGGGGATGCTGCGTCGGGCCGGACACAGGGCCGGGTTGCCCGGGAGGACACGCCCAAGGCGTTTCGTCACCAGATCACCAACGACGTGCTGGACGTCACGAACGGCGACTCGATGGTAGCCAAGGCCGTCGGGAACTGGGCGTCGGCCAGGATGGTCGATGAGGTCTATGGCCATCCCGACCTGCACTCGCCCGAGTTCATGGCTGCTCTCCAGTCCGTCTGGGGTGAGGACGAATGACGCACGCTGCACCGGCACTGAGGGCCTTGTCGGTGATCGTTCCTGGGCGGGACGGACGCACCACGCGGGACAGGCTGGAGCTCCTCACCGCCTCGATGGACGCGCCCGCCTTCGACCCGCTGTTCCGCCCGGACGTCATCAAGGTCCCCGGAGACCATCCCGTCTACGTGTGGATCTGTGGTGTTCCGGAGTGCCAACGGGGTCGGGAGGCCACTGCCAACTTCTGTTTCAACCACGATGTCGAGTGGCGGAACCTGAAGCGGGAAGGCCAGGGGCTGGCCGCCTTCCTCAAGAACGCTCGGCCTTTGCCGACGGTGTCGTGGCACGACCCGCCGGACTGTCTGACCTTCCGGCCATTCCGGCGGCCAGCTCGATTGGGTTGTGCAAGCTGCACGTGGACCGCTGGTATCAGCACCGTCTGCGGCAGCAGCGCCGAGGACAACCCGCCGAACTCAGCGTGTGGCTGGCGTCCGAGTCCGCGTTCGCGCCGTTCGGCCAGTGCCGGGTCGATGTCTGTCCCGACCAGGCAGTGAGTCCCCTGGGGCTGTGCAGTCGGCACCGCTACCGTTACAAGAGCGAGGGGCGGCCTGGCGGTGCCGATCTCCCCAAGAACTGGGGTAGATGGCTGGCCGACCTCGGCAAGCCCGTGCCGGTGACCTACACCAACGAAGCCGCTTTCCGGCGGTGGTGCACCGATACCGGCCCGATCGCGCGGATGAACGGCTGCCTGAGCGTCGCTCCCATGAGGTCGATGCCGTGGAGTTCCCTCACGACCGTCGCCAGGTCGGTTCCGAAAGCAGCCCAGTCCCGGACGGTATCCGGGCCGGCTTCGTCACCGTCAATCCAGCGGTAGACCGACCAGACCATTGGGAACGCGTCGGTGGGCGTCCCGGAGTGGACGGGCTCGGGAATCGGACAGGAAAGGAGGGGCGCGAGACGAGGAAGCCATTCCTGCTCCTTCTCCACGGACTGTCCCTTGTCTGCGGTTCGTGGAAGTCGCACGAGCAGGTCGTCGCCCAGCCGATACATGGTGTTGTCCGTGCCAGCGCCTGCGGGCGACAACGGTCGGTCAGCCCACTCTGGCCGCTGTGTCTTCAGTAGTGACTGGACCAGCGTCTCGTCGACTGAGATCTCATCCTCGTGGAGCGTCACGTCGGAAGTCTCACCGCTGGACGGAACAGAAAGCCAGTGACTTTCGTCGGCCGTTGTCCTGATCCTCGAAGATCACGGGCTGATGACGGCGAGGGCCGCTGCCACTGGAGCAGCTTCGCTGAGGCATGGACGCGCCGACCGGGAGGTCGAGCAGGCCACAGAGCGGATTAAGTGAAGTGGCGTGAGACGGGAAACGCGTCACGGATACCCTACGCGACGCATCGGCCCAGTTCACAGCCCACCCAGTCAGAGGGGAGTTCGGTAAATGGACGCAGGTGACGATCTCAGGCGTCTTCCAGAACGCACCAGCCCCGGGCTCGGGCCGCGGAGAGGGCCAGGCAATGGGCCTTTTCCAACCTGGGTGAGCCGGGATGTGTGGTTGTCAGGTACTTGTGGCTGACGGTTACCCGTTCGCCATGACGCCGGTGGCGTAGTCGCCTCCAGGCACACGGGACGTCCATCTCGGTGACGACTCCGGAAGTGCATGGCATCATGCGCGGGGTGATCACTGAACGGGGACTGCGATGTCGGGTGGCATCCTGATGGGGTATCTCCCCTCGTGGGCCTTATGGCCAGTCCGCAAAGCCCCGCAGGGGTGGTGTTGACCAAATTGCCGTTGTTCCGTCGATCGAAGGTCGCCTTCCGCGTAGGCGCCGGCACTCATCCGGCGATCGCCGCGTTCGTGGCCGCGGTAACGGCGGCAGTGGGGTCTCAGCGGTAAGGCAGAAGATTTTGCGGAGGGCTTTCCAGCGCTCCACGCGCTGTGACGGCGACCTTTCGGTGTGGGATGGCGGGCGGATTCTGCCCAGTACCGGGCGGGCCGGAGCCCCTCTTTACGGTCATCGGCGACGGCGCGTTAGAAGTGGTCCCGATGCAGAAGCACGGCGGCCGGTCCGTGGGGATGACCTGTTCGGGGTCTCCGCACGGCTGCACCGGCTGTCCCGAGGACATCAACGTGCCCTGTAACACGGTCCAGGAGTACCGGTGGGTGGCCAGCCGGTGGCTCGAGCGGCACACCTGCCCAGGGGTGACCTTCAGCGCCCACCAGATACTCGCCGCGATCTCGGATGCCGTCGCGCGCTGGGCGGCAGTCAAGAAACCGCCGCTGGACGTACGGACCGACAAGCGGCGGTGGACGCCGGAGGCGGTCCGGCAAAGGGTGGGCTACCACGGGCCGGCCCGGAAACGGTGCAGGAGAAGAGCGAGGCCGGGCACGACCTGGTTCGCCGATGAGGAGGCCCGCCGCACAGGTGGTGACCGATCTTCTGGGGCGCCCGTCGGTCGCCTTCAAGGCCATGACCGACAAGCGCCGCTACCCCTCGGACACCACCGATCTCGAATGGGCTCGCGCCGAACCACTGCTGCCGGTGCCGGCCTGCCAGATCCCGCGCGGCGGCCGCCCGTAAACGCATCCCGGACGCGAGATCGTTGCCGTCCTGCGCTACAGCGTCGACGCCAGCTGCACGTGGAGCGCCCTGCCGCAGGACTACTTGAGTGCGGACACCGCCGAGCACGAGCTCCATCGGAGAGCGCAACCGGGGACCACATGTCGAACCACTGCTCCGCGCCGTAGGCCTCACACCGCTCCACCCCGATGAGCCCCAGCTTCGCCGCAAGGCGCATCGAGCGGACGCTGGCGGTCTGGGTGGCGAGCACCACCGGCTCGCCGGGAAGCGCGCCGGCGAACCAGTCGAGTGCTGCTGCGCACGGCTCGGCGGCGTACCCACATCCCCAGGCCTTCGGCAGGAATGTAGCCGAGCTCGGACTTCCCGGCAGCCTGACGGAGGTGCCCCGTTTCTCCAGAGCGTGATCTGGCCGATCACCGTTCCGTTGAGATCGACTATGAAACGGCCGGTGCGCCGGCTGGGCGCCCCCGGGCATCTCGCGCTCGAGCTCATCACGCGATTGAGGACCACCGAGGTGGGTGCCCACCCCTGGCCCCGAGACCGGGGTCGGCGAGCCGGAACGCCATCCGCTGCTCGGGCAGACGCATAGGCGGCTCTCAACGCAACACCTTTCCGACCGCTTCCCAGCCGAGGCCCCGCCAGGCGGACCGGCCGGGATTCGGAGCCGTCAGCACGTCGTCGGCCCGGTGTCCGCCGGCCACGCACCGCTCCCTGCGGCACATCCGGTTGACCCGGCAACGACCCCGCCCGCGCGCACGCGACATGTGACAAGGCCGCCATGGCCCAGGCGCTCGCGCACGGCCCGGAGTGCGCACGCCGTACACACGCCTTGCCCGCGACGACGGCGAGCTGCAGGCCACGCTCGACGACGCCCAAGTCGGCTTTCCCGCGCGTGACCAAACCGGTTACCGCGGGGAGGACTGCCGGGGTTGCGGTGGCGGCCGGCACAACTGAGGTCCTGGCTGCGGCACAAGCCGCCCGCGCAGCGGCCGGCCTGTACGGCCCGGCAGCTGGCCCGCACATCCTGGTGCTGGCCTACGCCACCGGGACGGAGTACAGCGTCGAGTCGATCGCCCAGCACGGCAGCACCACACACCACACATCTCACCCCTCACACCTCGCACCTTGCCGTCACCCGGAGGCAGGTGACCAGCGGTGCCTGCCGCGGCGTGACCGGACACAGCCTCCCGTCCGCTTACATCCACCCGTCGAAGCGATCTCCGTGGGCGGGAACCACAGGTCCCACCGCACCAGCTCGCCGGGCCCATAGATCGTCCGGGAGGCCGGATCCGTCGGCAGGTAGTCCAGCCTGAGCTCACGCACCCGATCGCGCAGTACGGTCATCCGGCGCTGCCAGCCGATCCGCTCGGCCACCACCGTCGCTGACATGTCTGGCCACACCTCGAGCAGTTCGCGGACCATCGGCTCGATCGGCCACCGTGATCGAGCCCTTCGGTGCCCGCTCGTACATCGGCAGCCGGTCACGGGGTGGAAGTGGAAGTGGTCTCACACTGAGCCGTTGCCGACAACCGTGATCAGCGAGTACATCGAAGGTTGTACAGGTGTTTCATCAGCAGATATGAGGCTCCAGGCCACGCGGTCGATGAGGATGGCGGAAAAGGCCAGGCCGCACCGGGGTTTCAGCTTCGGCCTCGGATGCCGCCCGCACACCGCGGGGGCAGTTGAGCCACGGCCGTGGACACCTGGCCCAGCAGAGTGTCCGACAGAAACCGCCAAGGAGTTGTTGTGGACGTCGGCTCTACCAAGCCCCGCCGTGGCACGCCTGCTCCCTCACGGGCCGAGGCCCTGGGCCGGGCCGTCATCGGCGGCCTCATCATGGCCACGTCGTTGGGCATCGGCACAGTGTTGGGCTCGTCGGCCGCCGACACCGTCGGAGCCACTGGTGTCACGGCCCGGCTGATACCGGCCGCGCTGGTCACCGCATTCGCCGTTCCCCCCGTCCTCGTCGCCGCGTGCCGCGACCGCCGACCGCTGCCGTGGCTCGGATTCGGTAGCGCGACCGCGAGCCTCCGCGCCTTCCTGACGGGCGCGGGAGTGACGGCTGCGGCGGCTGCGCTCGTCCTCGGGGCGGGGACCGCCGCGGGCATGCTGCGCTGGACGCGCCCCGATCCTGCGGCTCTCGCCTGGTTCGTCGTCTCCAACGGGGTGGTCGCCTTCCTGCTCGAGGCGCTGCCGGAGGAGACGACGCTGCGCGGCCACAGTTGGGTCTGGCTGCGCGAGCGGTTCGGCGGCACGGGCGCCGCCCTCGGCACCACTGCGGTGTTCCTGCTGGTGCCGGGGGCTTCGACCCTGGTTCAGGCCGGGACCGCGCGCCTACTCGGCACTGAGCCCGTGCCGGTGGGGATCGCGCCCGACGGGCAGCCCCCGGTCGACTACGTGATCCTTGTCTCGGTGTTCGGACTGACCCTCGTCGCGGCCCGGACGGCGGTGGACTCGGCTCCGCTATGGGCCGCCATCGGCACTCACCTGACCTTCCTGACCGTCAACCGAGTCGTGCTGGAGGGCGACAGGCGCGATGCCGGCTGGTCCGCTGACCAGACAACCCCGGACGCGATCCTGCTCATACCCGCGTATCTCATCGTCGCCACCGCCGGATTCGCCGTGTGCCGACGGCTGGAGCAGCGGCGCAGGTCCTGCCACAGCGTGCCGGTATCTCCAACAGCTGGTACCGCTGCTCGTCCTTGAGGCCGTGTGCCGTGCACCGTCGCCGCCGTGGAGGTGGCAGGTGGTGTGCCGACACCTCTAATTCGACAGTGATCAGAGGTCTGGATCCCTGATGGGCCCGGGACGGCGTGTGCGCCGTGTTCGCCGCGTGCCACGTCGAGGTGCGCGGCTGCTGTCTCCGCCTTGCGCGACACGACCACGACACCGGCAACACGCCGATCTTGCCGACCCCCGGCAGCGACGCGCGCTGATCCCCCTGGGGGTCGGCGGGGGGGCGGGCGGCAGTGGCAGCCGCCCGGCCCCAGGATCACACGGTTGAGGATGGCGCCCGGCCGACCTTTCGGTCACGGATCGGATGCCGTGCATGAGGGCAGCGGCCGAGTGCGGGCAGTGGGCTAGCCGCCACCGCACGAGATGACGTTACGCCGTGGCCGCCCTGGCCGCCGTGTCTGTCGGGCTGCCTCATGGGGCGACGACTAGGGTGACCACCGTTGGCTGTAGTCAGGCCTCGTACTCTGTGAGATCGATTCCGTACACCCGCAGGTCGTGGCCCGTGTCCGGGTCTTGTGCCGTGCCGGTCGCACGCATGCCGAGTTTGTACAGCACGTTCGCGGACGCAGTGTCGCTGGTGCGGCACACGGCGACGACCCGGTCCAGACCGCGGTCCTGGAGGGCGAACTCGAGCGTGGCCTGGGCCGCCTCCGACGCGTAGCCCTGCCTCCAGTACTGGCGCCCGAGCCGCCAGCTGATCGCCACCTGGTCCGCGATGGCGGGCGGGGAGTCGGCGAGGTACAGGCCGACCGCTCCGGCCAGCTCCCCGGATCCGAGGAGTTCGACGGCGAAGATCCCGAAGCCCTCTTCGTCCCACTCCTCCTCCCAGGCCTCGATGTCCTGGGAGGTCTCTTCAAAGGAGCGCGGCGCACCGTCGCCGACCCACCGCATGACGTCCGGGTCGGCGTGGATCTCGGACAGGGGGACGAGGTCGTCATCCAGCCAGCGGCGCAGGAGAAGACGGGGGGTGTGGATCTCGTTCATGGTCCTATCCTGCCCTTTAGACCGTGTCCCACGTGCTGAGGTGGACGAGTCGCTTGTAACAGCACATGGCTGCGGCGAGTCCGAGAAAGGCCAGGTGGTTACGGGCACGGCGCTCGTAGCGCGGGCTCAGCCGGCGGTATCCGGACAGCCAGGAGATGGTCCGTTCGATCACCCACCTGCGGCGGCCCGACCGTTCGCTGGACTCGACGCCCTTGCGCGCGATGCGGACACCCATGTGCTTGCCCACAGCCATTTCCGCGGGTGGGGGATGTCGTAGGCCTTGTCGGCATGGAGCCGCTAGGGTTGGAAGTGACGGCCTCGATGCGGGTCGTGTTGCGTTTGGATGCCCGCGACCATGGGCTTCGTTGACCGGGCGCTCGGTTCTGCGGCGATCGCGGGACGGTTCGCGGAGAACGACCTGATCCGCATCCTCACCTACCAAGTCGGCCTGGAAACAGTCGAACCCACACGGCCTTCCGAAGACCACAGCCTGCAGCCGGGCACCTCCGCCTCGTCCAACTTCGGCATCGCCAATGAGAAGGAAGAGACAGGCACGGTTCATTCGCCCGCGGTGTCCTCGGCCTCCCAGCGCAGCAGGTCGCCTGGCTGGCACTCGAGCACCTCGCATAGCGCGGCGAGCGTCGCAAATCGCACCGCCTTGGCGCGGCCGTTCTTGAGTACCGCCAGGTTGGCGGGCGTGATCCCTACGCGGTCCGCGAGTTCACCCACGGACATCTTCCGCCTGGCCAGCATCACGTCGATGTCGACGGCGATCGGCATCAGATCACCTCGTCCAACTCGGCCTGCATCTGCGCCGCTTCGACGTCGCGGGCGACGGCCTGGGCGAGCAGCATCCGCAGCACGAGCACGATGAGCGCGACTCCCAGGATGGCCACGCCAATTCCGCCCATGATGAGGGTGACGCCCGGGTCGTCCCGCTGGCCGGGCGCATTCAGGGCCGTGACCGCGAACCACACGAGAGCAGCCGCGACGATCGCGCCGATGATGACGTCCACGTACCGGAAGGCGGCGTGGGAGAACACGGTTCCACGTCGCACCATCGTTACCAGTCGCCATACACAGACCAGGGCGACCTGGGCCGTCCCGATGCCCAGGATCGTGATCACGCGCAGTGGGGTCAGCGGGAGCGACCCGTCCTCCGGGTCACTCCCGCTGACCAACGCCCACACCATCAATGCCTGTACGAACACGGTGCCGGTGAGCACCACCACGAGCACGACGCGCAGCGCGCGCACTGTCAGCTTTCCCATACCCCACCAATCCATCGACCTACGATGGGAATCTATCGAATCTCGATAGGTGAAGCAAGGGGTGGGTCGGAGGGCGGCGGCGGTTTCGCACCATGGCGGGACGCCGCCGCGCCCTCCCGCGGTATGGCGCGATGCGAAGGTTTTCGATCTTGCCGAAGTCGACCTCGCTCAGCCACAAAACGGACGCCATCCGACTACGCCGAAGCCCTGATACCTCCCGCAGGAGTTGGGGTTCGGCTCCGGGCCTACCTGCTGGCGGTGGCTGGCCGAGTGGCAGTAGGCCGGGGTGTGGAAGGAGCTTCAGCGGGTGTTGCTGGATGGATAGCTGGCGGCGGACCGCCTGGACTTCGACCGCGTCACCGTGGACGCCTCGCACGTGCCGGCCAAGCGGGGGCGAAGCAGCCCAATGGTCGGCTCGAGCCCGGTTGACCGTGCGCGGCCGGGCTCGAAGCATCACGTGAGCTACCGACGAAACGGGGTTCGCGGGGTGACGGAATGGGGTGGGCATCAGTCGGTGGGGCGGCCGCCTCGCGTGCGGCTGTCCGTGCTCATCCAATCGAGGCGTTTGCTCAGCGAACCCAGTCGTTTCGGCTTTGTATCAGCGATACCTGGTCGCGCGGGCGATCGCACCGGGGGCCGGGCCACCCTCCACCAGCTCTGTGACAAGTTGGCGACCGGTCCGGAGCAGAGCCACCACAAGGCCGCCCGCTGCAAGCGCGGGTCACACGGCGGCGGCTTGCGGGCTTCGACCGCTACGACACGGAAATGGGAGTCGCGGGCTGAAAGGCCCGCCGGTCAGGCGGCCTCGTGGCGCTCGGGCGCCTTCCGCGTCTTCACCCCGCCGACGATGAGCGCCAGCCCCACGACGACAACACCGAGGTAAGCGGTGGACGGAAGGTCGACGACCTTGTGCATCCAGCCCCACTCCGTGCCGAAGAAGGTCCGCGAAGCGAAGCTGACAAGCCCCTGCGCTCCTACGACGTAGCCGATGCTTTCGATGGTGTATCCGATGGTTGTTCGCACGGATCAACGATCTCGCGGAGGTGCCACAAGATCGTCCTCCACAGGACCGAAAACACAGTAGGCCAAAGGATGCAGTCGCGTGCGGAGAGCACCGGCACAGCACCCCGCCGTGGCAGAGGAGTGGTCGACACCAGATGGCTCGGAGATCACGCCCTACGCCCAGCGCATGGGCCGTCGACCTTTCCAGACCACGCACAGCGCCTCGTTGAACCGGTGCCAGGGCATGCCGACTGCCCGCCCCGCCTCGATGGCCTTCATCTGCCCGGCATCCGCCTGCTCCGGCAGGTACTGCCACAGCTAGCTTCATGCGGATGACCGCAGCCTCGCCCATCACGTCCTTCGGATCGACCGCGGCCGTGTCGACGTTCAGCTCGCTGGCTTCCTCTCCGCGTGCTTCAGCACCAGCAGCAACTCGTCGGAAGCCGGGGAGCACTCGAACTCGGGATCACCGCCCGCCTGCTACAGATCCCGGAGCCGGTCCGCGAGTGCCACCGTGTTGATCTCACCACGCCGGATCGCATACCGCTTCGCACGCGGCTTCTTCGACTGTGCCACCACGCAAGAAGAATGCGCTCCGCGCCGACTCCCAATCTGGGATCCACCGCGATCCACCCAAATCGGCGACCACGACTGGATTCGTTCACTTCAAGCAGCAGCGCTTATCCATCGGTTTGGGCGGCGGTGGGCGGTCGGCGGGGCCATGAATGTTCACGAGAAATGACGTCACTTCGTGCGTCAGTCCGTCGCCCGTGAGGGCGGCGGACTGACGAGGTGGGGCCCGCAGGGTGTCAGAAGCTGTTGATGGGCCCGGGCCCAGAGGGCAGGATGAGGGCTAAGGGTCGCATCTGCGGCTAGTACGCCGTGCCGCGCGGACCAGGGGGAACAATGGGTATGGCACTCAGCTCGAACGACCTTCTGCCAGGCGAGGCTGTGCAGTTCGCCAAGAAGGCGAACACCGTCGTGAAGGTCGCCGAGGCTGGGTTGACACGCTTCTCCAGCGACCAGTTGATGTGGATGGTTCGCATGCAAGGATCGGAGGCGATCGGCGGGCAGCTGCACGTGACGAACTACCGGCTCGTCTTCTGCTCACATTTCGCCAATCGCGTCACCGGCCGGTTCAGTATCTTCCTGCCCGTCATCTCCTGGGTGCGCGATACCTCTTGGGGGATCAAGAGGCAGATCGAGGTCTCCACCGGAACCCACCAGTTCACCTTCGTCGCATGGGGGATCCCCGCGCTGATGGCCGCGATCGAAGGCCTCCGCCAGCACTGGAACCCTGACCAGGTGGTGTGGCTTGCCGAAACCGCGACGACGGAATACGCCAAGCTGGGCGAGGGACTCGTCCCGCGGCCGAGTCAGGCACTCAGATCGGACATGAGCCCCATCGAGTTCGTGGGGGCGATGGGGCTCATGGAGCTTCAGGAGCTCGCCCGCAGGGCTTGAGCTGGACAGCTTCTCAGCCGGCCTTGGCGGGCTCCTCCACCCGGGCTCGGGTGGAGGCCAGCCGGTAGGAGTCGGTGCCGGTCTCGGTGATCGTGTCGTTGAATGTCAGGCGGTCGACGATGGCCGCGCAGAGCCGGGGGTCGGTGAAGGTCTTCGTCCAGCCGCCGAACGACTCGTTGGAGGCGATGGCGACGCTGTTCTTCTCCTCGCACTCTGTCAGGACCTGGAACAGCAACTCGGCGCCGTGCCGGTCCAGTTCCATGTATCCGAGTTTGTCGATGCACAAAAGATCGACCCGGCCGTAGCGGGCGATGGTCTTGGTGAGTTGCTTCTCGTCGGCGGCTTCGACCAGCTCGTTCACCAGTTTCGTGGCCAGCGTGTATCGGACCCGGTAGCCGTTCATGGCGGCCTCGGTGCCCAGGGCGATCAGCATGTGCGACTTGCCGGTGCCGGAGTCGCCGATCAGGCAGAGCGGCTGCCCCTTCTTGATCCACTCGCAGCTGGCGAGTGTGTTGATGATGGCTGTGTCGATGTTGGGGTTGGCGTCGAAGTCGAAGGTCGGCAGCGACTTCTCGCGCGGGAAGCCAGCCGCTTTATAGGACACGTCGGCACCGTGTTCCTCGATCAGCCGGTGAAAGATCCGGGTGACCGTGTGCCGCTGCTTGCGCGGCGCGTCCAGGTCCGCCCGCAGGATCCCGTCGATCACCGCCTTGTACCGATCCAGCGCCGATGACCGCGGCGGCAGCGGCTTGCGCAGCTCCGGCCAGGCCGAGTCCAGGGCCTTGCGCACCGTCCGCCAGGCAACGTTGTGCTTGCGCTCCAACTCCCGCATCGTCATGCCGGCTCAGTGGTCCCGCCGGATCGCCGCGTACAGCTCCACTTCGACATCCGCGGCATGACCAGGGCCTTTCACCGGGACCACCCCGATGCTGTCCTGGCAAGCCCCCCCACTGCCTTCGAAACTCGTGAACATCACCCGACCGTGGAAACGGGCGCCTCCCAAACCCGTGTGCAAGCGCCGTCACGACTCGTGAATAAAGCCACGTGGCTCCACGGCCCCCCGCCGCGCGCCCGCAGAGAACTCAGGATTCTGAAGGGACCTCTAAGGCGGGTGAGGAGGGGCCATGCCCGCCCCCGCGGAGATGGTCCCGCCGGACTGCTCGTGGGGCACTGGCCGCGGCTGTGGATCGCCGTGGGAAAGCCGGTGTGCAGGTGCTGGGAGCAGCGGTCCTTCGAGCTGGTGGCGGCCGTCGCTGCGGCATGAGACTTCCTGATCTGCATCGGCGCCTGCTCAGCGACGCCGTGGACAGCGGGCCGACTGCTTGCTTGCGCCGCGCAGCCAGCTGGGGGCGCAGGCGTGACTGAATGCATACGGTACGTAAGAATTCCTGGCTTCGGCGTGCACAGTTGCCGCCTCGATTCGGTTGGCTGATGGGTGAGGGCGCTACTGCTCTCCGTGTCGACGGTGGGGGTCGGCAACGGCCGCCGAACGGGAAGGGTTTCGAGGCAAGTGGATCTCGATATGGCTGCTCGCCTGCTGCCGGGGGTGGGCGCGGTGCGGTTTTTCGCAGGTGACGTCCGCGCGGTGGGCAGGCGCCTGCTCAGTGCTGGTGTACGGGTCGGGGTGGCGCAGCTCGCCGCCCAGTACCGGCGGGGGGAGACCACGAGTCAGCGCAGTGGCGTCGGTGACGAGCGTGCGGGGGAGGCCCGGTGAGTGGTCACAAGCCCGACCCGTGGGCGGATCAGGCAGTGCGCGATGACCTGGCCGCTGTTCTGCCGACCACGTTCGTCGCGTTCTACAGCCGGCAGCACAAGGCGTATCTGCGGTACGCGCATGTGCAGTTGGACAGCCGTGAGGGTGCCGAGCAGGTCGTCGAGGATGTGTTCGTTGAACTGGCGCGGGCTTGGGCGCATGTGCTGCAGCAGCCGAATGTCGATGCGTACGCTTGGGCTGCCCTGAAAGAGGAAGTCGGCCGCCGTCTGGAGAT
>NZ_JBVJVY010000080.1:0-14885 GCF_055603265.1 Streptomyces sp. NPDC037288 | reverse complement strand
ACCCGCACCCTCTACGACGAGGCCACCGCGTGGTCACACCACGCAACCCTCGCCGGAGCCGCTTGACATCCCTACGCCATGGGATGTCTGACCTGACGTCATGACTGATCTGCACACACGTGCGGGGACGGGCCACGGCGACGCGCACTTCGCGGTCTTCGCCGACCGCGCGGACGCGACCGCCGCGGCCCGCTCCTTCGCCCGTCCCGGCACCCGCAGCCTCGATCACGCCTCGGGCCGGCCCTGGCTCGTGGGCCACTGGCACGACCAGGAGATCGTCAGCGCGCGTGTCGGCCCCGCCGCCCTCGCCCTCGTCGGCTGCGTCCCCGTCGACCGCAGGGAACTGGAGCGGGTCGCCGGTTCCCTGCGCGACCTCGCCGCACTCGACGCGTGGGCCCGTTCGCTGCCCGGCAGCTGCCACCTCGTCGCCGCCCTCGACGGACGGATCCGGGTGCAGGGCACGGCCTCCGGCCTCCGTCTCGTCTTCCACGCCTCGGTGCACGGCACCCGGGTGGCCGCGACCCGGGCCGACGTCCTGGCCGCCGCGCTCGGTGCCGAACCGGCACCCGAACGCCTGGCCGTACGGCTGCTGTGGCCCGTTCCGCACCCCCTGCTCGACGAACCGCTGTGGCCCGAGGTCACCGCCGTCGCCCCGCACGAGGCGCTGGTCCTCGCGCCGGACGGGCAGAGCGCACGTCACACCCGCTGGTGGACACCCCCGGAACCGGTCGTCCCGCTGCGCACGGGCGCCCCACTCGTCCGCGAGGCCCTCGCCGAGGCCGTCCGCGCCCGCACCCGGCACGGCGGTACGGTCAGCTGCGACCTGTCCGGCGGCCTCGACTCCACCTCCGTCTGCTTCCTCGCCGACCGCTCACCGGTCCGTGTCGTCGCCTCCACCTGGCCCGGGCGCGACCCCGCCGACACCGACCTGCACTGGGCGAAGCGGGCCGCCGCCGCCCTGCCGGACGTCGAGCACGTCATCTGGGACGCCGAGGCCTCGCCCCTCGTCTACGACGGGCTGCTCACCATCGACGACGTACTGGACGAGCCCACCATCGGCGTCATGGACCGCGCGCGTGTCCTGCACCACCTGCCGGCCATGGCCGAACGGGGCAGCCGGGTGCATCTGACGGGCATCGGCGGCGACCACATCGCCTGGTGCTCCGAGGCGTACTACCACCGGCTGGCGCGGCGCCGCCCGCTGTTCGCGCTACGGCAGCTGCGCGGCTTCAAGGCGCTGTGGCAGTGGCCGCTCGGCCCTTTGCTGGGCACCCTGGCCGACTCCCGGTCCTACGGCACCTGGCTGGCGGACGCGGAGCACCGGCTGCGCGACCCGCTGGCCCCGACGGTCGCCACCAGCCTCGGCTGGGGCATGAGCCCGCGCCTGTTCGAGTGGGTGACCCCCGAGGCGGAGCGCCTGGCCCGTACGGAGCTGCGCACGGCCGCCCGGCAGGCCCGGCCCCTGCACCCCGACCGGGGACTCCACGCCGACCTGGAACAGATCCGCAACTGCACCCGCATCATCCGGCAGTGGGACCACATGGCGGCCCGCTGCGGGCTGCCCATGGCCTCGCCGTTCCTCGACGACCGGGTCATCGAGGCGGCCCTCGCCGTCCGGCCCGACGAACGGGTCTCGCCCTGGCAGTACAAGCCGCTCCTGACCACGGCCATGCGCGGCATCGTGCCCGAGGAGTGCCTGCGCCGCACCAACAAGGCCACCGCCGCGAGGGACGCGGCCGACGGGCTGCGCGAGCACCGCGCCGACCTGAAGGCGCTGTGGGACGACTCCCACCTGGAGCGGCTCGGGCTGGTGGACGGCGAGATGCTGCGCCGCCTGGCCGAGCGCCCCGCCACCCGGCACCTCAGGGAGGCCGTCCTGTACTCGACCATCTCGGTCGAGGTGTGGCTGCGGGCACTCGACCGGGCCCGGCACGACGTGCCGAAGTGACCCACGATCCAACAGACGAAGGAGAGCCGTCATGGCATTGCGGTTCGGTGCCGACATCTGCACCGCGAAGACCGACTACGGCACCGTCCTCCTCGACCAGCGCTCCGGCGCGTACTGGGAGCTGAACCCCACCGCGACCCTGGTGGTCGACACACTCATGGCGGGTGGTGACGAGGCGGCCGCGACGGAGGCGGTCACGAAGGCGTTCGACGTCGATCCCGGCCGCGCACGGGCCGACGTCACCGCCCTGGTCGAGCAGCTGCGCGCCGGCGGGCTGGCCGAATGACCACGCCCAGTGCCCTGGAACGGCCGCACGGGGTTCCCCTCGGCCGTCGGCTCGCCGCCCGGGTGGTCCTCGTACCGGCCGTGGTCCTCTCGCTGCTGCCACCGCGCCGCATCCGCGCGGTCCTCGGCCTGCTGCGCCGCGGCGCCGCCCCCGCGACCGCGGCCCGGGCCGGGCAGGCCCGCGACGCCGTGTGCGCGGTGAGCCTGCGCTGCGCCGGGCCGAAGGGCTGCCTGCCCCGCTCCCTCGGGGCCGCCCTGCTGTGCAGGCTCGGCGGCACCTGGCCGACCTGGTGCACGGGCGTCCGCGTCGTACCGCCGTTCACCGCACACGCCTGGATCGAGGCAGAGGGCCGGCCGGTGGGCGAGGACGCACCCGACGGGTACTTCGCCCGCCTGATGGCCGTCGGCCCGGTACGGCGATGACGGCCGGTGAGCAGGACACCCACGGCGAGGAGGACACCGACCGGTCCACGCGTGCCGCGATCCGCGCGGTCTACCGGCTCACCGCCCGCCACCGCGGCGCGATCGCCGTGGCCACCACGCTGACCCTCGTCGCGTCCGCGCTGGGGCTCGCCCAGCCGTTGCTGGCCAAACGGGTGGTGGACGCGAGCGGCGGCGGGCAGCAGCCCCTCTGGCCGCCGCTGCTGCTGCTCACCGCCCTGTTCGCCGCCGAGGCCGCCACCGGCTCCGCCGGCCGGTTCCTGCTGGAGCGGATGGGCGAAGGCGTCGTACGGACACTGCGCCACACCCTGGTGGGGCGGCTGCTGCGCCTGGAGATGCGGGAGTACGACCGGCAGCGCTGCGGTGACCTGATCGCACGGGTGACCGCCGACACCACCCTGCTGCGCGAGGTGGTCGCCCAGGCGCTGGTGGACCTGGTCACCGGGGCCGTGGTCGCCGCCGGCGCGCTGGCCCTGATGGCATGGCTGGACCCGCTGCTGCTGCTCCTCGTCACGGCGACCGTGGCGACCGCGGCGGCCGTGGTCGCCCTGCTGCTCCGGGGCATCCGCACCGCCTCCGAGCACATGCAGTCGTCCGTCGGCGCCCTCGCCGCCGACCTGGAACGCGCCCTGGGCGCCCTGTCCATGGTCCGGGTGTACCGCGCCGAGCAGCGGGAGGCGGCCCGCATCGGCGCCCGCGTCGACGAGGCCTGCGCCGCCGGGGTGCGGACCGCGAAGTACGCCGCGGTCATGAGCTCGGCCGTGGAACTCGCCGTCCAGGGCTCCTTCCTCCTGGTCCTCGTCGTCGGGGGCCTGCGCACACACGGCGGGGGCCACTCCGTGGGCGACCTGGTCGCCTTCCTGCTGTACGCCTCCTACCTCGTCGTCCCCCTGTCCTCGGTGTTCCGCGCGGCCGGTCTGATCCAGCGGGGCATGGGCGCCCACCTGCGCATCGAGCAGACCCTGGACCTGCCCGTCGAACCCACCGGTCCCACGGCCCGGCCCGCCCGGCAGGCACCCGCGCACGTACCGGCGCACGCACCGGCCCTGGCACTGGAGGACGTCCACTTCGCCTACCGGCCGGGGCGGCCGGTGCTGCGCGGGGTCTCCTTCACGGTGCCGCAGCGCCGGCAGGTCGCCCTGGTCGGGCTCTCCGGGGCGGGCAAGAGCACCGTGTTCGCACTGATCGCCCGGTTCTACGAACCCGACGCGGGCCGGCTCCGCTTCCACGGGTGCCCCGCCGCGGACATCGGCCGGGACGCCAGCCGGGCCGGACTCGCCATCGTGGACCAGAGCAGCCATGTCGTGCGCGGCACGCTCCGCGACAACGTCGTCTACGGCCGTCCCGACGCCTCGGAGGACGAGGTGCGCCGAGCCCTCAGGCTGGCCCGCCTCGACCAGGTGGCCGAGCGGCTGCCCGGCGGACTGCACGGCGCCGTCGGCGAACACGGCGCCACCCTGTCGGGTGGCGAGCGCCAGCGCGTCGCCCTGGCCCGCGCCCTGCTCACCCGCCCGGCGCTGCTGCTCCTCGACGAACCCACCTCCCACCTCGACGCCCTCAACGAGGCCGCGCTCACCGCGGCGCTGAAGGACATCACCCGGGAGTGCGCGGTCCTCGTCATCGCGCACCGGCTCTCCACCGTTCAGCACGCGGACCGGATCGTGGTCCTGGACGAGGGCCGGGTCAGCGCCTGCGGCCGTCATGAGGAGCTGCTCACCGCCAGTCCGGTGTACCGGCGGCTGGCGGCGGCGCAGATGGTCCGGCCGGCGGGTGCGGCCGGGAACAATTCATTGGCCCGTCCCTGAGCGCCTCCCTTAGAATCTCCGCTCTTGCCCGCCTCCCTCTCGCGGAGTGCCGCCGCCCGGACGGAAACCGGACGGTCCGAAGTCGGAAGACGACAGTCACGCAAGACGACAGTCACGCAAGACGGAGATCCGGAGGCACCCCGTTGTCCGCGCCCGCCCACGACCCGCTCGACGACCCCCTCGCCCGGGAACGCTCCCACCTCGCCGCGTCCCGTTCCGCCCTGCGTGCCATGCGCGAGGACGTCGAGGCGCTGGACATCCGCGACGTCACCGCGAACTGGGTCAACGCCGAAGTGCTGTCCCGCCAGATCGACGAGCGGATCAAGGCGCTGGCCGACCTCAGCGACACCC
Source organism: Streptomyces sp. NPDC037288 (assembly GCF_055603265.1). Taxonomy (NCBI): domain Bacteria; kingdom Bacillati; phylum Actinomycetota; class Actinomycetes; order Kitasatosporales; family Streptomycetaceae; genus Streptomyces; species Streptomyces sp. NPDC037288. Next base: position 10,055 of record NZ_JBVJVY010000080.1, on the reverse strand, counting down.
CGCTGTTCTTCGGCCGGCTCGACTACCTGCACGCACCCGGCGCCGACCAGGCCGAGGGAGCGGAGGGCGAGCGTTTCTACATCGGGCGGCGGCACGTCCACGACGCCGACGGCGACCCCATGGTCATCGACTGGCGTGCCCCGGTCTCGCAGCCGTTCTACCGGGCGTCCAAGAAGGACCCGATGGACGTCGGGCTGCGCCGCCGCTTCGGCTACACCGGCGGCGACCTGACCGCGTACGAGGACGAGCACCTCTCCGACAGAACCGAGGCGGCCACCACCAGCAAGCTCCTCCAGCAGGAGATCGAACGGCCGCGCGTCGGCCCCATGCGGGACATCGTCGCCACCATCCAGCCCGAGCAGGACGAGATCGTCCGCTCCGGTCTGTCCGGCACGGTCTGCGTCCAGGGCGGACCCGGCACCGGGAAGACCGCCGTCGGCCTGCACCGGGTCGCCTACCTCCTCTACGCCCACCGGGAGCGGCTCGCCCGCACCGGCACCCTCGTCATCGGCCCGAACCGCTCCTTCCTCCACTACATCGAGCAGGTCCTCCCCGCCCTGGGCGAGTTGGCGGTGCGGCAGGCCACCGTGGACGACCTGGTCGCGCAGGTGGAGGTGCGCGGGACGGACGACGCCGCCGCGGCCGTGGTCAAGGGCGACGCCCGGATGGCCGAGGTGCTGCGCCGGGCCCTGTACTCCCATGTGACGACGCCGACGGAGCCGGTCGTGGTGGTGCGCGGCTCGCGGCGCTGGCGGGTTCCGGCGTACGAACTGGAGAACATGGTCCGGGAGTTGCGGCAGCGGGACATCCGGTACGGCGCCGCCCGCGAGGCGTTGCCGCAGCGGATCGCGCACGCGGTGCTGGTGCAGATGGAGCGGTCCGGGGAGGCGCCGGACGACCGGGTACAGGACGCCGTCGCCCGCAACAGCGCGGTGAAGGCGGCCGTGAAGGAGATCTGGCCGGCCGTGGATCCGGCGAAGCTGGTCCTGCGGCTGCTGACCGACGCGGACTTCCTCGCCGAGCACGCCGCCGGGGTCCTGGACGAGGACGAGCAGAAGACGATCCTGTGGGCCGGGCCGGTGCGCAGCGTGAAGTCGGCGAAGTGGTCGCCGGCGGACGCGGTGCTGGTCGACGAGACGGCGGACCTGATCCAGCGCACGCACTCGCTGGGCCACGTGGTCCTCGACGAGGCGCAGGACCTCTCCCCCATGCAGTACCGGGCCGTCGGCCGCCGCTGCACCACGGGCAGCGCGACGGTGCTGGGCGACCTGGCGCAGGGCACGACTCCCTGGGCGACCCGCAGCTGGGACGAGGCCCTCGCCCACCTCGGCAAGACGGAGGGTGTCATCGAGGAGCTGACGGCGGGCTTCCGCGTCCCCACGGACGTCATCACCTACGCCTCCCGCCTGCTCCCGCACATCGCCCCGGGTCTCACCCCGGTCGCTTCGGTCCGCGAGAACCCGGGCTTCTTCGAGGTCCGTCCGACGACAAGGGCCTCCGAGGTCGTCGCAGCCTGCGAGGAGTTGCTGCGCAACGAGGGCTCGACGGGCCTGATCGCCGCCGACGCCCGGATCCCGGCGCTGGCCGAGGCGCTGACGGCGGCGGGGATCCCGTACCTCGCCCCCGGCGAGGAGACCACCCGCGAAACCCGCCTCACCCTCGTCCCGGCCTCCCTGGCCAAGGGCCTGGAGTACGACTACGTGGTCCTGGACGAGCCCCAGGCGGTGGTGGACGGCGAGCCGGACGAACGCACCGGCCTGCGGCGCCTGTACGTGGCGCTGACGCGTGCGGTGTCGGGTCTGATCGTGACGCACTCGGCCCCGGTACCGGCTCAGTTGGCCTGACGGCCTAGGGTGCTCTGCGGTTCCGTCATGTCCCCACGGAAAGGCCTCCGTTGAGCACTCCACCGCCTCCGCACCCCGCGTACCAGCAGAACCCGTACCAGCAGAACCCGTACCAGCAGCACCCCGGCCCCTACCAGCAGGCCGCCCCGGCGGGCTACCAGCAGGCCCCGGCGGGCTACCCGCAGCCCTCCGGGCCGTACGAGCAGGCGCCGGGCGGCTACGGGCAGGCCGGGTACCAGCAAGCCCCCGGCGCGTACCCGTCCGCCCCCGGCGTCGGGTGCGAGGTGTGCGGTGCGTCGCCGGCGGCGCCGGTGACGGTCCGCGGCCATCAGGGCATGGTGGTGATCATGCGGCAGCTGCGGCGGCACGGCACCTTCTGCCGCACCTGCGCGCTGGCCGTCTTCCGGAAGATGCAGTCGGACACGCTGGCACAGGGGTGGTGGGGCCCGATGTCGTTGTTCATGACGCCCATCACGCTGCTGATCAACCTCTTCGCCCTGTCCAAGATCCGGAAGCTTCCCGCACCGGTCGCCCCCCAGCACCCCGGGCTGGATCCGGGCCGCCCGGTGTTCGCACGCCCGATGGGAGTGGTGGGCCTCGTCCCGCTCCTCGGCTTCACCTCGTTCGTGCTGCTCGTGATCGTCGGGATGGCGGCCGGCTGACGCCGGCAAGCGGCCAGGTGTATTGATCACGAGCAGCTAGGCGGCGTTCTCCCCGTCCAGCACCCTCCGCCACTCGGCCACAGCCCCCTCGGAAGCCGGCCCCTCCCACCCGGAGGGCCGCGCCGCCCCACCGATGTGGAAGGCGTCGATACCGGCGGTCCGCAGCCGCGGGACGTGTTCCAGGCGCAGTCCGCCGCCGACCAGGAGCTGCTGCTCGTACCCCGGCTCGCCCCGCCGGCCCGCCTCCGCGACCAAGGTCGGCAGTCCCTCGTCCACCCCGCCGGCGGCGCCCGCGGTGAGGTACGTGTCGAGGCCGGGCAGGTCGGCGAGTTGTTTGCGCAGGGCGTTGCGGTCGGCGGCGTGGTCGATCGCCCGGTGGAAGGTCCACGCGCAGCCGTCCAGCGCGTGGACCACCCGCTCCACCGCCGCCAGGTCGACCGCGCCGTGCGCGTCGAGGAAGCCGAGGACGAACTGGTCGGCGCCGGCCTCGCGCAGCTCGCCGGCGGCCCGGACCAGCGGGTCCACGTCACCGGCCGCGAACCCGTCCGCGAGGCGGAGCATCACGCGCAGGTCGATGTCGACGGCGGCCCGGATCCCGGCGACGGTGGCGGGCGCGGGGCTGAGCCCGTCGGCCGCCATGTCGGTGACCAGCTCCAGGCGGTCCGCGCCTCCGGCCTGGGCGGCGACCGCGTCCTCGACGTCGAGCGCGATCACCTCCAGGACTGCACGCTTGCTCATGGCACCCCAATTCGTCCGTCGGCACTACAGGTCTAGTCCAATTCCAAGACTACGCCTGTACGGGAGCGCCCCCTCACCCGAAGACGTCGAGTTCCCCCTCCCCCCACGTTTCGGGCCGCCCGGCGGGAGAATGGCGGCATGGCCGACCTCGACGACCTGCGTTCCCGCTGGCTGCACGCCCTGCTCGCGGCACGGGACGACGACTCCCGCGCCCCGGACCCGTCCCGGTACGCCGATGCCCTGCTGCGCCGCTGGCAGGAGCCGCAGCGCCGGTACCACACCGTCGAGCATCTGGCGGCGGTCCTCGACCACGTCGACGTACTGGAGAAGTACGCCGCCGACCCGGACGTCGTACGCCTGGCCGCCTGGTTCCACGACGCCGTCTATCTGCCCGAGCGGTCGACGAACGAGGAACGCTCCGCCCGCCTCGCCGAACGCGCCCTCCCCGAGGCCGGCGTCCCGCGGGACAAGACCGCCGAGGTGGCCCGGCTGGTCCGGCTCACCGTCACGCACGACCCGGCCGACGACGACCGCGACGGCCAGGTGCTGTGCGACGCCGACCTCGCGATCCTGGCCGCGCCCCCGTCGGCGTACGCCGCCTACACCGCCGAGGTACGCGAGGAGTACCACTTCGTGCCGAACGACGCCTTCCGGCAAGGGCGTTCGGCGGTTCTCCGCCAACTCCTCGGCCTGCCCCGGTTGTTCCGCACCCCGTACGGCCAGGAGCACTGGGAGGCCACCGCCCGCTACAACCTCTCGGGCGAGCTGGAAATGCTGTCGCCCTGAGGGAGGGCACGCCCTAGGGTTCGCCCATGCGACCGATAACCGGGGACGATGTGATCGAGGCCGTGGCAGGCTGCACGGCAGCGCTGCGCGCGGCGGTGGACCGGGACTGGAGCGCCGTCCGGGCCGGGCGGGTGGAGTGGGACTGCCGCGCCACCGCGGTCCATGTCGCCGACGACCTGGTCGCCTACGCCGCCAACCTGGCCGGACGCGCGCAGGACGCCTACGTCCCCTTCGAGCTGACCCTCGACGAGGGCACCGACAACGCGGGCCTGCTGCACGTGATCGAGACGACCGGCGCGCTGCTCGCCGCCGCCGTCCGCACCGCCCCGCCCGGTGTCCGTGGCTTCCACCCCTACCCCTTCCGCAGCGCCGACGCGGAGGGCTTCGCGGCCATGGGCGTCGCCGAGGTGCTGCTGCACACGCACGACATGACGGAGGGGCTGGGGATCGGCTACGAGCCGCCGGCCGACCTCGTCGCGTCCCTCCTGGCCTGCCTCTTCCCGCACGTCCAGCCCGGCCCCGCGCCCTGGCCGACCCTGCTGTGGGCGACCGGACGCGGCGAGCTGCCCGGCCGCGCCCCGGTCACCGAGTGGCGCTGGCGCAACAACCTCGTCATCCCGGCCGAGCGCTTCACCCTGGTCGGCGTCCGCCCGGCCGCCGCCCGCGATCTGCGGCTCGGCGGCGACGGTGGCTTCAACTGGCTCGACGGCGGGCCGTACGAGGGCACCCGGGAGGCCGCCTCCTTCCTGCTGAAGGCGTACGAAGCCGGTGTGCACCGGCCGGAGTTCGGGGTCTTCGTGCTCGTCCGGCACGAGGACGGCCGCGCGGTCGGCGGCATCGGCTTCCACGGCGCCCCGGACGAGGACGGCCGGGTGGAGATCGGCTACGACCTCGTCGAGGGCGCCCGCGGCCAGGGGTACGCGACGCAGGCGCTGCGTACCCTGGCCGACTGGGCGCTGGCCCGTGAGGACGTCGGTTCCCTCTTCGCGACCGTCGAGCGGGACAACACCGCCTCACAGGCCGTGGTCGGCCGGGCCGGGTTCGTCCGGGTGAGCGAGGAGGACGACGCGGGCGAGGAGCTGGCCTACGAACTGCGCCGCTGAACGGACCCCTTGCGCCGGCGCAGGCCCGAGTCCGTCAGCAGCCGCACCACCTCGCGGCTGCTGACCTCCACCGCTCCGGCGGCCACCGCGTCCGCGTACCGGTGCGACGGAAGGTCGTAGTGATCGCGCTCGAAGGCCCGCCGGGGCAGGCCCAACCGCGCGGCGAACCGGTGCAGTTCGTCGTACGACACATCGCTGACCAGGTGCGACCACACGCGGCCGTGTCCGGGCCAGGCGGGCGGGTCGATGTACAGCGTCACGACGAGGCCGTTCCGCCCGTGGCCGTACCCAGTGAGCCCACGGCCGCCACTCTCACGCCCGCCTGGCTGCACACCCAGTGCGGGTCGGGGCCCAGTTCGGGCTCCACGTCCAGCGCGTGCGGGTCGCCGGAACCGCACACCGGGCACAGCGGCCAGCGGCCGTACCGCTCCAGCAGCGCGTCCTGGACGTCCTGTGCGACCAGCCCGGCCACGTAGGCGGCGCCGTCCGGCCACTGCTCGACCCACCAGCGCCGCTCGGCGACGGAGTCCTCGACCAGCGACACCACGTCCGCCTCCGCGACCTGGCCCGCGACGAGGTCGGCCAGCACGAGGGCGCGCGCGGCATGCAGGGCCTGCTCGAGAGGACCGATGGGTTCCATACAACTCATTGTGCGCACTCTTGACCACGACGCCGAACCGAAAATATCTTTCATACGTGACCCAGGACGTGAAGGAAATTTTCGGCAGTCCGGGCGGCTCCCTCGCCGCCAAGGTGCGCACCCTCGCCCCTTCCATGACCCGGTCCATGCAGCGCGTGGCGGAGGCCGTCGCGAGCGACCCGGCCGGCTGCGCCGCCCTCACGGTCACCGGCCTCGCCGAACTCACCGGCACCAGCGAGGCCACCGTCGTACGCACCGCCCGCCTGCTCGGCTACCCCGGCTACCGCGACCTGCGGCTCGCCCTCGCCGGGCTCGCCGCGCAGCAGCAGTCGGGGCGCGCGCCCGCCATCACGACCGACATCGCGGTGGACGACCCCATCGCCGACGTCGTCGCCAAGCTCGCCTACGAGGAGCAGCAGACCCTCGCCGACACGGCCGCCGGCCTCGACACCGCCCAGCTCGGCGCGGCCGTCGGCGCGCTGGCCGACGCCCGGCGTACCGATGTGTACGGCATAGGGGCGTCCGGGCTCGTCGCCCAGGACCTCACCCAGAAGCTGCTGCGCATAGGCCTCATAGCCCACGCCCACAGCGATCCGCACCTCGCGGTGACCAACGCGGTGCAGCTGGGCTCCGGCGACGTGGCGATCGCGATCACCCACTCCGGCTCGACGGGGGACGTCATCGAGCCGCTGCGGGTCGCTTTCGAGCACGGGGCCACGACCGTGGCCATCACCGGCCGGCCCGACTCGCCGGTCACCCAGTACGCCGACCACGTACTGACCACGTCCACCTCACGGGAGAGCGAGCTGAGACCGGCCGCGATGTCCTCGCGGACGAGTCAACTGCTCGTGGTGGACTGCTTGTTCGTGGGAGTGGCCCAGCGGACGTACGAGACGGCGGCGCCCGCGCTGGCCGCGTCGTACGAGGCGCTGGCTCATCGGCATCGCACCAGACCCAGGTGAATCACCTCGGGTGAGCAACAGCACGCACAACGGCACCCAGACCTGAGAGAGCCACCCCCCATGACCTCCTCTGACCTGCGTCGTCAGTTGGCTTCCCTGACCACCGAAGCCTTCCGGCCGGAGCTGGCCGACATCGATCGTCTGCCCACCCTCGAGATCGCCCGTCTGATGAACGGTGAGGACGCGGGCGTGCCCGCCGCCGTCGCCGCCCAGCTTCCCCCGATCGCCGCCGCCATCGACGCCCTCGCGGAACGGATGGCGCGCGGCGGACGGCTGATCTACGCCGGCGCGGGCACCGCCGGCCGCCTCGGTGTGCTGGACGCCTCCGAGTGCCCGCCCACCTTCAACACCGATCCCGCCCAGGTCGTCGGCCTCATCGCGGGCGGCCCGGAGGCGATGGTCACCTCCGTCGAGGGTGCCGAGGACTCCAAGGAGCTGGCCCGCAGGGACCTTGACGCCCTGAAGCCCTCCCCGGACGACACGGTCGTCGGCGTGTCCGCCTCCGGCCGAACCCCCTACGCGATCGGTGCCGTCGAGCACGCCCGCGCCCTGGGCGCGCTGACCATCGGCCTGGCCTGCAACGCGCGCAGCGCGCTCGCGGCGGCGGCCGAGCACGGCATCGAGGTCGTGGTCGGACCGGAGCTGGTCACCGGCTCGACCCGGCTGAAGGCCGGCACGGCCCAGAAGCTCGTCCTCAACATGCTGTCGACGATCACGATGATCCGGCTCGGCAAGACCTACGGGAACCTGATGGTCGACGTCCGCGCGTCGAACGACAAACTCCGGGCCCGCTCGCGCCGGATCGTGTCCCTCGCCACGGGCGCCTCGGACGAGGAGATCGAGAAGGCCCTCACCGAGTCCGGCGGCGAGGTGAAGAACGCGATCCTGGCGCTGCTCGCCGGGGTCGACGGCCCGACGGCCGCCCGCCTTCTGGAGGAGTCCGGCGGCCATCTGCGTGCCGCGCTGGCGCACACGGCCCGCTGACCCGCACGCTCGGGGCGTGCGCAACGACCCCGCCTCCACCGCGACCGCCATCCTGACCCGGGTCGGCGGCCCGGCCAACGTCACCTCCGTGGCCCACTGCATGACCCGACTCCGGCTGACCCTCGCCGACCCGGCGGCGGCGAGGGAGGCGGAGCTGCGTGCCCTGCCCGGCGTCCTCGGGGTGGTGTCCGACGGCCCCACCTGCCAGATCGTCCTCGGCCCCGGGGTGGTCGACGAGGTCACGTCGGAGGTGGAGGCGCGGGTCACCGCCGGGCGGCCGGGGGGCGGCGGGGCTCGGTTGCCGGAGAAGGCGGACGAGGCGGCGGACCGCGGGGCTCGGTCGCCGGCGGGGGACGACGAGACGGCGGAGCGCGGGGCGCGGTTGAGGGAGGAGCTGCGGCGGCGGAACGCCACCCCGTTCAAGACCGCCCTGCGGCGCGTCGCGAACGTCTTCGTGCCGCTCATCCCCGCCCTGATCGGCTGCGGTGTCCTCGCCGGACTCAACGGTCTGCTGGTCAACGCCGGCTGGCTGCCCGGCCTGACCCCCGCCCTGTCCGCGATCGCCTCCGCCTTCCTCGCGCTGATCGCGGTGTTCGTCGGCCACCACACGGCCAGGGAGTTCGGCGGCACCCCCGTGCTCGGTGCCGCGGTCGCCGCCGTCGTCGTGTATCCGGGCGTGGCGAAGGTGACGGCGTTCGGGACGCATCTGGCGCCCGGACAGGGCGGGGTGCTCGGCGCACTCGTGGCGGCGCTGCTGGCGACGCGGGTGGAGAAGTGGTGCCGGGGCAGGGTCCCCGGAGCCCTGGACGTCCTGCTCACCCCCACGGTCACCGTGCTCGTCCCCGGGCTGGTGACGCTGTACGGCCTGATGTACGCGGCCGGTGCGGTGGCGTCGGCGATCGGCACGGCGGCGAACTGGCTCCTCGCGACCGCCGGGGCCGCCGCCGGACTCGTCCTGGGCGGCCTCTTCCTGCCGCTGGTCATGCTGGGCCTGCACCAGGCCCTCATCCCCATCCACACCACCCTCATCGAGCAGCAGGGCTACACCGTCCTGCTCCCCCTGCTGGCCATGGCGGGTGCGGGCCAGGTGGGCGCGGCGCTCGCGGTGTACATCCGCCTGCGCCACGACGTCTGCCTGCGCACGACGATCCGCTCGGCGCTCCCGGCCGGGCTGCTGGGCGTCGGCGAGCCCCTGATCTACGGCGTCTCGCTCCCCCTCGGCCGGCCGTTCCTGACGGCCTGCGCGGGCGGCGCGGCGGGCGGGGGGTTCGTCGGTTTCTTCGCGATGCTCGGCACCCGGGTGGGAGCGACGGCGATCGGACCGTCGGGCTGGGCCCTGTTCCCGCTGCTGGCGGGGAACCGGGGCCCGGCGGTCGCGGCGGCGATCTACGCGGGCGGGCTGCTGACCGGATACGCGGTCGGCTTCGCGGCGACGTACCTCTTCGGCTTCCCGCACCGGCACCGGGCGGCCACACCCGCGTGACCCCCGCCCCTGGTCCCGGCTAGGACTCGGGAGCCCGCCAGACAAGGGTGTAACGCCAGAAGAGCCGCCGTCGGAACCGGGCCCCGGGAAGCAGCCGACGGGCCTCCCGCCCGACCTCGTCATAGGTCATTGCGGGCGCACGGGTGGGCGCGGTCATGGACACGGGCCTGCGGACAGCCGGCCGGCCGCGGTTCTTCAGCCATCCGGTCAGCGCGTTGAGCGGTACCGAGACGAGCCCGAGCGCGTGATCGGCGGGCCGCGCGTCCCGCGCACACCCCACGACGACCAGCGTGCCACCCGGCGCCAGCTCCTTCCGGAGACGGACGAGGGTCTCGGCGAAGGGGAGGTGATGGAGCACGGCGACACAGGTGATGACGTCGTAGGGGCCGGTGGGAAGGTCGTACGGGGCGCAGGCGAGGGTTTAGGTGACGGGAAGGTCCGCGGCCGTCAGCTCTCGCGCCCGGTCCAGAATCCCGGCGTCGGCATCCACCCCGACGACCGCCTCCGCACGCCGCGCCAGCACCCGGGCCAGATCACCGCTGCCGCAGCCCACGTCCAGGGCGGTACGGACCCGCCGCGGCAACTGCCGTAGCAGCCATGGGTGGAAACGGGCGTTGTGATCCCAGGGGTGAGCGGCGTTGAAGCGTTGGAGGACGTCGACCAGTCGGTTCGGCAGCACATTCACGCCCTCAGTCCACCACGGACCGCCAGGCGCCGGGGGGCGGGGGGGGGGGGGGGGGGGGGGGGGGGGGGGGGGGGGGGGGGGGGGGAAAGGGGGGGGGGGGGGGGGGGGGGGGGGGGGGGGGGGGGGGGGGGGGGGGGGGGTTGGTGTGGAAGACGTGTGCAGCACGGG
>NZ_JBVJVY010000079.1:2822-15126 GCF_055603265.1 Streptomyces sp. NPDC037288 | reverse complement strand
AGTGATGAGTCGCATCGATACGTCGAAAGGCCTCAAACTGGCACAGCGACAGAACTCTCATACCGGCATGAGGCATACCTGAACGCCCACTGAGACCTTGACTGTCTTGCGTTTGTCCGGGTCGGGACTCTTACCGTCCGAGCCGAGCACCCGGTCACCGTTCATTCCGCGCAGGTAGACCGTGGTCTCCTTGTTCTGCGTGTGCCCGGAGATGCCGGTGAGGTGGGTGACCTGCTGGTAGCCGCGCCAGATGGACCAGGTGCGTTCCTTGGCTGGAGTCAGCGGGTCCTCGTCGTAGTGCCAGGCTCCGCCACCCGTGTACTGGTAGCTATGCTGAACGGCTTCCGAGCCACCCTGGGGGTCGGTGGTGGACACCGAGCTGACCGGGTACTTCTGGAACCAGTCGAGGATGGGGTCCTTCTCGCCGTTGGGCGACCAGTACACGGGGTAGCAGCGCTTGGTGTTCTCGTCCACCTTGGGTTTGGTGCCGGCTGCGGTGCAGTCGGCGTCCATGTAGGTGACGATCGTCTGCGCGCCCGTCTCGGACATGACGGTCTTCAGCCGGGGCTTGTTCAGCGGCAGGATGTCGTCGGCGGCGCCGTCGACGCGGTTGGGCAGCATGACGTGGCTGAACTTGACCGGGTCGAGTGAGAGGTCCGTGCCGCGCTTGCCAGTGTGCCTGATCTCGTCCAGCCAGAGGGACTGGTCGGTGGAGTCACCGGTGTCGCCCGGGTCGAGGTACAGCTGCTTGAGAGACCAGACGTCCACCGGCTCGAAGCCAGGGGTGGGTGCAGCTGCGTTCCAGGCGTAAGTGGTGATCGCTTTCATCCGCTTGCGGGTGAAGAACGCCGGGCTGATGTTGCCAGTGCACTTGTCGCCGTCCTTGCAGATCGCGTCGAACGGGACGTCCGGCCAGTTGTCCCGGGTGTCCTTGGTCAACGAGTCACAACCGCTGCCCGAGGCGAGGCAGCGCTCATCGTATGTGAAGACCACCTTGTCGGAGGCGGCTGGGGAGGCGGAGAAGAGGGCGCCGGCGCGCTGGCCGTAGCGGATCTCCTTCAGGTAGCCGCCAGGGACGTAGCCGGTACCGGTGTTGTCGTCACCGAGCATGTCGTAGTTGTTGTGCTCGGCGGTGTACCAGTAGGACATGGCGTTGCCGTGGGTGTCCTCGACGTAGTCGAGGTTCCACCGCCAGGCCTTCGTCTTGTGCCGGGCGGAGAAGGAGTCACCATTGGTGTAGCCGGGTTCACCTTCGTCGTCGCCGAAGACGGGCACCGTCCACACCGACTGGGTTCGGTCGTCTGCGCCGGCCCCGTCGAGCTTGTTGAGGCCGAAGACGTACTTGGTGCCGTTGCCGGTGATGACCGTCCAGTACTCGCCGTCGTCGTCACGGTTGTCGGCGCCGGTGGAGTGGATGACGGTGGAGGCGTCGTCGTCCTGCAGTCGCCACTTGCCGCTGGTGTCGTCCTTGACTAGCGCGGTGGCCTTGCCGTTGAGGACGAGGGAGGCGTTGTCGTACTTCCAGCACAGGTCGTACTTGCCGTCCTGGCCGTCGTCGTCGCAGGAACCGTACCTGCGCTCGATGTAGGAGGACGTCAGGTCGAAGCCGGTGCCGATCTGGCTGCCCTGGTTGTTCGAGTTCGCCGTCTGGCCGTCAACACTGCCCGAGTCGTACGAGATCGACAGATCCGGCTTCGAACCCGCCGCAGCCGGTGGCACGCGCAGGGGATAGGACCAGGTGAAGGAGCCGGAGGAACCGCCGGCTTCCCATGTCGAGGAAGCAGAGAGCGGCGTCGCCTTGTAGTCGCCGGCACCGGACTTGGACCCCGCCGCGACGGCCAGCAGCATCGACTGCCTGCCTGAGGCGAGGGTCACCGGCGCGGAAAGGCTTTCGCGGGCCCGGTCGTTGACGGCGTCGAGTTCGACGCGCTGGCGGCACTTGACCGTTGCCGGATCCTTCGCGGCGCAGTCCGGCAGGTGCGTCAGCTGGAGGCGGCCGGCCCAGTCGCCGCCGTAGGCTGAGGCGAAGGCGGAGTAGTCGATGCCGAGGCGGGCCTTACCACCGGTCTCAGGGCCGGTGAGCTTGAGGACCACTCCCTTGACACCGAGCTTGGCAGCAGTCTTCTGGTCGAGGACCTCAACCGTGAGGGACTTGGCCGTCTTGCCCTTGCCCGGAGCGGTCACGGTGACGGGCAGGGAGCCCGGGTCCGCCTTGGCGGTGCCCTTGTCCGGGATGCTCAGCGACGCTTTGCCGGCCTTCGGCCAGGTGACCTTGCGCTGCTGATCGTGGCGGGCCCGGGCGGCCGCCGTCCGGTCGGCTTCGTCGGCCTCGCGTACTTCGGCGGCTGCCTTCTTGTTCGCCTTGGCCGTGAAGGGGTTCACCTTGGTGGCCTGTGGCGTCTTCAGGTGCGGACGCCCCAGTGGGTCGGTGTCCGCGGCGAAGGCGACGGGGGTCAGCAGGCCGGGCAGGAGTGCCAGGCCTGTGGTCGCAGCGATACGACGGGACCAGCGTGTTCTGTTTCTGCCCCTGCGGGCAGGTGCCGGCCTGGGTATGCCAAAGGAATTCATGGCGGTTCTTCCTACGTGGCGCCAGGCTGTGTCACGCCGGGCGCGTGCCGTTGAGGAGGAGAAAGGAAAATGATGTGGCGTCTTTGAGGCACCGGGTGTCGAGCGGCCCGCTCACAGCGAGCGGGCCGCTTGTCGGTGAGTGACTGCCTGCCAGGTGTCAGTCGGTATCCAGCACCTGGGAGCGGATCTGGTCGGCGCTCATCGCGCCGGTCCACACTCGCAGTGATTGCAACGAGCCGGGCCAGTAGTACCCCGTGGATCCGCCAGCCGCTCCCCTGCCTACGGACAGCATCCCGCTACCCTGCTGAACCGCAGAGAACCCGGACTTGTCCTCGCCGGGCTGTTCCAAGCCGCCCACGTACAGGTGCAGTCGGCCCATCTTGTCCTCGGTCTTGGACGAATCGGCCGGGTCGGTCCACTGCCACGTCTCCTGCGCGTCGAACACGCCGGTGATGTCCACCCCGGTGTCAACCTCGGCAGGATCGGTAGCTGCCACCTGTGCGCTCTGAGTGACCTTGCCGTCCGGTCCGACGGCGGTTCGGGTGAACTTCCACTGGTAGGTGTCGTCTGCGGGCTTCACTACCCACAGCGCCCAGGAACACTCGCCACCGATCGCCTGTCCCGCCACCTGGGCCTGGTAGCCGACCGGCTTGGATGCCAGCTTGTCGGCGTCCAGCCTTGCATGGGTTGAGACGGTGAACGAGCCGGTCTCGTCGGTCACCGGGCCGGCCGCCGAGGCGTAGCCGGATGTTCCGTCCAGGGCGAGGGTGTTGTTGTCCTCGTCCAGCACCGCACCGGTGGAGGACAGCGCGAGCGGCGGCGCGGGGTACGGGGTCAGTTCCTTGACCTGGTTACCGGCGGAGGAGGTGGCGTCCCAGTCGGCGACAAGTTCGTTGGCCGCCACGCCGTCCTGCGTGAGTTCCGCCTCCTGAGCGATCTGCTCGGGGCTGAGGGCGTACTGCCACACCGAGACCTCGTCGATACGGCCGCGGAAGTTCTCGCCCCACACACCGTTGCCGAGGGAGCGGCCGAACTGCAGGCCGGCCGAGGACGTCCATGGCTGGTAAGCGGTGGACAGATCGTTGAGCACCACCGGCTTGCCCTGGGCGCGGCCGTTGACGAACAGCTGGATGGTGTCGTTTGCCTTGTCGGTGTCACCCTTGGTGTCGAAGACGGCCGTCAGGTACGTCCACACATTCAGCGGCGGCCCAGCATCGGCGACGGACCTGAGATAGGCCGGGTCCTTGACGTCGGCGGACGTGCGGTTGAAGACCCACTTGTTGTAGCTCGAGGAGTAGTACAGCGTGAAGGCCGAGGCGCTCGTGCCCGGCGCCGCCAGCACCACATGGTTCTGCGAGGCGTCGGTTAGGTACACCCACGCGGAGGCGGTGAAGGAGTCCTTGGTGTTGACCGCTGGCGCCGCGGTAGCGGCGTACCCGTCACGCGTGGTGTCGGTGCTGCTGTCGTTGAGGTAGAGCGAGTAGTCGGACTCTCCCCGGCGTCCGAGAGTGGACCAGCCGGCGTGGGAGGTGTAGAGCGTGGCGTCGTGCCGGGTGCCCTCCGTCGCACTGTCCTTGGCCAACGTCACTGCCGAGCCGGGAGCTGCGTCGTCGAAGTGCCAGCGGCCGACAACTCCGGCGGCTGGTGCCACCTTGAAGGTGAACTCCGCATAGCCACCCCAGCGGTTGTAGACGTCTTTGGCCCGCACCGAGAGCACCTGCGTGCCCGAGAGCGGGGGTTTCACATCCTTGACGTCAACCTTGAGCCCACCGGTGACCTGCCGGGCCGGCGTGGACAGCAGCTTCCACTGATAGGCCGTGACGTCGGTGCGCCCGTCCTTGATGTCCGCAGTGTTCGGCTGGAAGGTGAAAGAACCCGCAACCCCGGGACCGCCCTTGGGGTCACACAAGTTGGCACTGCACTCGGTATAGGGAGAGCTGGAGGTGATACGGGGCGCCTTCGGTGCTGAGGAGTCGATCTTGAAGTAGCACCAGGGGCTATAGCCGGACCACAAATCTCCGCTCTTTCCGGAGTAGGACCAGTGTGACTGCGTGCGTGCCTTATACCGGTACAGCCCGCCGTCAGCGCGGTCGCCGGTACGCATCTTCTCCAGCGTCTCGTCCGGATCCCAGCCCGTATCAGGGCGATAACCCGTCCACACCTGATGCCAGGCCGCGTCATCGCCGCGCTCCACCACGTACTCCGCCTGAAGCGAACCCTCCTCGCTGCCCTTGTGGGCCTCCACAAGTGTCTGCACCCGGGCCTGCACCATGGGGTCCTTACGGGTCACCACGAGGGGATCGGTGGAGGTTTTGCTGCAGTAGGCGGTGGTGCCGTCGCCGGGAATGATCCCGACGTTGGTGGGCACGCCCGGCTTGTAGGCGAAGTTCACCTGGAGTTCTGCGCTGTCGTCGAAACGCTTCCAGGCCCGCGGGTCGCTCTCGTCCTTGGCTCTCAGCATGAGGGTCAACCGGCTGATCTTGCCGTCCGCGAACGAGCGGACGCTTTTGGTGAGATTTTCGTCCGATTCCTTCGGGTTGTCGTTGAACTCGATCCACGCGTCAGGCTGGTCGGGGCTGCACAGAGAGCCGCGACCGGCCGAGACGTAGCGGTCGCCCATCAGGTCCAGTTGCTTGGGGCCGGGCCACCGGGTGCCCTCGGAGATGTTGTCCGTGCGGACCAGATCCACCCAGTGCGGATCGCAGTTGAACGACCACGTCTCATGGGCCCAGAAGGTGGCGTCCAGGATGTACTTGCCGGCCAGCTTCGTCGGAGCGAACTCGAAGTACATGCGGTCGACGTAGCCGCCGCCGCAGTAGTAACCGTCTGCCGTGCCGCACCTTCCGACGCCCTTGTCCCCGTCGAACATCCAGAACTTGTCGCCGTCCGAGGAGATCTTCGTGCGTTCCGAGACACCGAGGCCGACCGAGGGGTCGATGTAGACGGGGTAGACGGTGTTCTTGCCGCGCAGCAGGCCCAGGTCCGGATGCACAGCGATCGCGCCGTCATCGACCTTCACCGGCAGCACAGCGGTGGCATCGCCCTGCCCTGGCTGCGACGGATTATCCTGCGTCTTCCCGTCTGCGGGACCCCCGGCGTCGGTGCGCATCAGCTGCGTCTGCGGGCCTGATCCGCCGTCACCGGCCGAGTCCCACATCTGGCCGGCCGGGCCACGGAAAACGGCGTTGCCGTCTTCGTCGATGGCGCGCAGACCGCCGCCGGCTCCGGGTGTCACGGACAGGCCATCCCCGGACGCGGTGAGTTTTACCTGTTCCAGCGACGGGTTCTGTGCCGCCTCCGGGGTCTTGACGACGAGCACTTCCCGGTAGCTCTCAGCCGTGGCTGTCAGCTGCAGGTCCACCCCGTCGAAGACATTGGCGTAGGTCGCCGTCGCACCGTTCAACGTGGGCGTCGGCAGGCTCCAGGCCAGCCCAGGGTGACCGATCGTCCGTCCTTGCCCAGCTGGATCATGTCCGATCCCGCCCCGCCGTCGGAGAAGGACAGGTCCACGACCGCCCCCTTGGGGGCTACACGGCCATCGGCACGACGCTCCAGTACCGGATCGACCGCGCCCCATCCGCCGTCCTTCTCTTTCACCCGCTGGGGCGTGGTGGACTGCGTCAGCGTGAACGAGCCGTCCGGGTTCGCCTTGGTCGTGGAGTACTCGGTACGGTCCGCCGTCACCTCCACCGGCTCACCCGACGCCTGCGCCCGAGCGGACGCGTTGGCCGCGTCCACCATTCCGGTTTTCGCTGTTGCGGCCGACATCGGAAGAGCTGCCACAGCAGGCAACCCAGGCAATACTGACAGCACAAGCGAGGCCGCGGCACCGCCCAAAAGGCACACGCGTGCCCTCCGTGCCAGCGACACGCTGGCCCGCACAGGCTTCACTCAATCCCCCCGTGTATGAAATTTGTAAAGGTCCGGAAAGTAAACGACTGGTGACGGTACACGGTCAATCGACTGTGAGGCAGCTCACACATGAGCTCTGACCTGCGCAGTTATATCCAGCCACACAGTTCACGACCTCAAACACGGGCATTCACAGGAACACCACACGCGTGGCCGATCGAGGCCCCGCTGGCGCGGCAGAAGCGCAACTCCAAGTACGGCGAGGTCATAAGCGGGCTCCTGACGCCGGGGACTGCATTCGTGCGCGGGCCCGGCTGCGGACAGGTCAGTTGGCACAGGTGCCGAGCATCGAGGTCAGCGCCGATTCCTCATTGTCGGTGGCGGTCAGCATGCAGACCTACTTGATGCACGTGTCATCCCCTGCGTACGTGCACCAGGAGGCGCGGTTTGGGCTTCCAGCCAGCTGGACGGGAGCCGACCGCATGACGCCCATGCCTGAGCATCTCCGCCAGGCCACACGCGCCCGCACCCAGGAAGCCGAGAAACGGGCCCGCACTGCTCTTGCCGATCTCGTCAAGGCGCGCAAGCCCATCAGCTTCACCCCAGTGGCCCGACAGGCCGGGGTGAGTACGGACCTCTTCTACCGAAGTCCGGAGGTACGCACCCAGATTGAACGCTACCGTGCCAAGGGTGGCGTCCCGGCTACGCATCCCGAGGCCCCTTCGGACTCGTCGACATCGGGTGCGGTACGGGCGCTGAGCGCCCGGCTGGCACGGCAACAGCAGACTCACCGTGACGAGGTGGCGAGACTCCGCAAAGCCCTTGAGGCCGCCCAGGGGGAGAACCTCGACCTGCGCAGGCGGCTGGCGCGCTACGAGCCGGGCGACTCGGTGGGACTGAGCGGAGGCTGACGAGGCCGACATCGGTAGCCTCTTCCCGTGGATGCAAACGCACGTGCAGTCGGCACGGTCATCGGCGCGGCAGTCGGTGACGCACTGGGGGCGCCCTTCGAATTCAGCCCACCAGGGGTGTTCTCCGCCCGGTTCCCGACGCCCGGAGCCGACGGTGAGATGTGCGGAGGAGGGGGCTGGGATCCAGGCGAGGCGACGGATGACACGCAGATGGCGGTCCTCGTCGCCGATTCCCTGATCGAGCGACACGGGTTGGACCTGCCGGACATCTTCAGCCGTTTCCAGCGGTGGGCCGTGTCCGAGCCGAAGGACATAGGCCTGCAGACAGAGGACGTGCTCACCAACGGCATGCCCTGGAAACTGGCCGCCGCCACCCACTTCCAGACCAATCTGCGGGCTGCGGGCAACGGTTCGCTGATGCGGGCATCCACATCAGCGGTCCATTTCTCCCGCTACGGCCAACAGGCCACCATGGACGCGGCACGCCGTATCGCCGCCCTCACTCATGGCGACCGCGCGGCCTGGGAAGGCACAGCCATCTTCCATGAACTCGTGCGCCGAGTACTTCACGGAGCTGACCCTATAGCCGCGCTCCCGGACATCCTGGGTGCCGTGCATCCCGAGCACCAGGACCGGTACGCCACCGTTCTCGCCCTCGACTGGGCACCCGACCAAGCGACCGAGTTCAACGGAGCCGTTTGGCCCTGCCTGGGCTCCGCCGTCTGGGCCCTGCGCACCACCGGCAGTTACGAAGAGGCGGTACGAGCCGTGATCGACCTCGGCGGCGACACCGACACCGTTGCGGCGGTCACCGGCGGTCTCGCCGGCACCTACTACGGGGTGGACTCGATTCCGGCCCGCTGGACCGAGCCGCTTCACGTCCCGATTCCAGGATCTGGCGACCGGGTATTACGGCTGCCGGAGCTTCTCGATCTCGCACTTCACCTCGAAGCCTGAGTTACGGCTGCGAGGTGCGCCCCACATCTGCCCCCGCCAGACGCGATCGCCGAAGAAAGTCAGCGACACGCCTGTGACAGCACGACCTGGGAGTTTGCTGTGTCACGTCGTCGCGGGCACGGATACCAGATGATCGATGTCCAGCCCCCTGGGCCCGTTGATGTAGCGGTCGTCGAAGGGGAATACCACTCGCCTCCCGTGAGGGCGCAGTTCGGCCCCTGCCCCGGTGCGACCACGGCTTCGGCCTTGAGGACCTCGGCGCGGGTGTTGCAGCCGTCCCTGTCGGCGTCGATCCAGTGCTTGAACTTCGTGCGTTCGTAGCCGGTGCGGTCCTCGGTGCGGACCGGGAGCTGAGCCAGCATGTCGCGTACGAGAGCGGTGACGGGGTTTCACCTGGCGCCGCGGCCGCCGGGGCGGCGTGGGCAGTCGACGGGATGAGGAGTACGGCGGACACGGTGACCGCCGCGGCGGCCCGGGCGAAGCGCACGAGACGGAGTGCTCTCGAAGATCACGGACAGTGCGTGATCTTCGTACGGCAACTGTCGGCGACCCGCGCCAAAACCCGGAACAGCTCTACCCGACCGAGGGGTAAGTCCGATCATCGCCCGCCACAGAGGTACATCGATGGTGTAATCACTCGGCTGGTAGTAGGTATCACGCTCCCGGCATCTGCCCCTCAGCCCTTCCTGCCTGGCACGAGGGGACGAAAATCCGCGATGGCGTTTTCCCAGTCGAATCTGAACGTGTCTTCCGGAGGAAGGCTCCGGCCATGGGCCTCCGCCGCGTGCAGCACAGCGGAGGTCAGCTCCGGAGCGGTTGTCTGGGCGATGACGCCGTTCTTGTCGACGACCGACAGACCCTCCTTGTTTCGTCGCACCATAAACTTGAATGAGGCGTCGACACCGATGTAGCTGAGCACGCGGGCGTCACCCTGCAGAAAGCCGCAGGCTGTTCAGCAACTGGACGACCGAGAGGTAGATCATCATGCCCTGGTCAGGAACGTGGCCGGCCGAGTCTGCCGTTCTGAAACCTCCGGTGAGGACCATGTCGCCCATATCGAACCCGCTGGCCTCGCCCTGGCCGGGTCGTACGGTGAACTGCACGGTGATTACGGGATGTACCTCAATCACTCACTGAGAACACGGTGGTGATCCGGTATAGGTCCCCCAAGACGACATACCATCGCCCTTCTCAGTCGCACGGAGTGATGATTTCCCAGTCCTTTACAGAATCCCCGGTCAGAAGGTACTCGCTCAGATACATGTCTGTGTCCCCCTGTAGGTCATCCTCGATGTTCCAGACCGACTCGCACTCGGGGCAGAGGAAGAACCTCTGACCCGTGTCCTTGCGCTCGTAACAGCGCACCCAGTCCTGGGCGCAGTGCGCGCAGGCGATCTTGTCCATCAGTTCCAGCTCCTCGGGAAGGCCGTGATCACTTCGTTGCCGTGTTCGACGGTGATCGAAATATATGCCTCTCCGGGGTTGCAACCCACCTGCCGGCCCATCGGGACGATGTAGGTGGTACGAGCGCCTTGTTGGTTGACCGACACCGCCATGGCGCGCCGGCTCCATGCCTCATCGACCGTTTCCAGCACGCCCTGGTTGCCCGTGTCGAAAACTCCGTGGGCGGCCTTCGCGGGGTTCTCACGGGTGCGCAGCATGACGTGGGTGATGCGGTGACCCTCGGGTGATCCCGGACCGTAGTCGAGTCCTTCGGGCGAGCGGTACCAGCCGTCCCCGAGGTCCTCCAACTCACAGCCGTACAGACCCAGTGGGTCGGACCAGGTGCCGGGATGGCAGACGTACGCCGAGGGGTTGGGGGCCGGCTTCAGGCCCAGGAGGTCCTGGCTGAGGTAGCAGGCTGTCCCGGGATCGTAGTAGCGGAAGTAGTGGTAATGCAGGCCGCTTTCGGCGTCGGCGTACTGACCCGGGAACCGCACGGGGCAGTCGACGGAGGAGAACTCGACCGGGCCGGTGAGGGCGGTGCCCCACAGAGTGGTCCGGCTCTGCCACGTCGTCTCGCCCTCCGCGGTGACCAGCTCAGTGGGCGAGCCGACGGCATCTGTCACGACGCTTGGAACACGGCCGCGTCGCCGGGTGCCGACTCCTCTGCCAGCCGGGCGAGGAATGAGGCGTTGCGTCCGGCGGCTGACGCCGCGGCGATCGCCGCCGTAGGAGGCGGCCGGCGCCGCCTGGCCGGGCTAGCCGCCGCGGTGCACCACCTTGCACCCCGGCTGACCGCTCTGGAGACGGTTCAGTCAACGGCGTCGCGCAGCAGATCCCGCAGTTTCAGTGCCGCCGGTAGCGGGGCAGCAGGCAGCGCCACGTGGACGGTCCGGCGCAGGGCCGAGTCGGTGAGGCGGCACAGGACGAGTTCGTCGGGGACCGCCCGTGCGGCCAGCGAGGGAACCAGCGCCACTCCCAACCCGGCGGCCGCGTAGCCGAACTTCGCAGTCCACTCCGCGATCCGGATGATCTTCCTGGGCGTGAAGCCCGCCCGCGCGCAGGCGTCGGCGAGCATCGTGGGGCGATCGCCGTACGCGCTGTGCAGCCATGCCTCTTCGTGCAGTTCACGCAGGTCGACTGCCTCGGCTCCGGCCAGGCGGTGCTCGCGCGGGAGAGCCACGAACAGCTCGTCCTCGCACAGCACGGTCGTCGTGACCCCGTCGGTTGACGGCAGACCGGACGGGTAGTCGCTGACGACGGCGAGGTCCAGCACCCCGTCCGCAAGGCGCTCCATCAGCGTGTCGGTCCAGCCCTCGACCGCGACGACCTCGATATCCGGCCTGGCGTCCCGGAGCGCGCGCAGGGCGGTGGGCGTCAGCGAGATGTTGGCGGTGGCGAACGCGCCTACGTGCAGCAGTCCGCCGAGCCCCGTGTGCAGCACGGCCAGCTCCCGCTCCGCCCGCGACAGCCGGTCGAGCACCTCCATGGCGTGCCGGTGCAGCGTGCGACCGGCGGGATTGAGCCGTACGCCCCGAGGGAGGCGTTCGAACAGCGCCCCGCCGGCCTGCTGTTCCAGCGCGGCGATCCGCCGGGACACCGCGGACTGTGTGTAGTTGAGCCGGACCGCGGCTTTCGTGAACGACCCTGTCTCGGCCACGGCCACCAGCAGCCGCAGCGCGTCGATCTCGAACACATTCCTCCCTCCGAGATCTGCCTCCCCACATCGCCATCCTTCCACGACACATTCCTCCAGCGCATAGATCCCATGCAATCCAGTCGCTGGTGGAATGCCCTGACCGGTCATAACGTCGTTCACGCGGCGGGGCTCCGCAGGGGACGTGCCCCGCCGCACCCATGGCCCACGAGCTCCGAGGGGGAAATGTGCCGCTGCGACAGGAAGTTGAGAAGGGGCCGGACCGGTGACCCGGGGGGCCGCGCTCTCGTTGCCGGCGATGCTCGCCGATCTGGAGAAGCTCGTGCTCTGCGAGTCCTTCTCAGCCGACCACGCGGCGGTGGCGCGCAGCGCCGAGGTGGTCGGCGCCATCGGGACGACGCTGCTGGGGACCGAGCCGGAGACCATCGCGATCGACGGAGTGACCCATCTGCGGTGGACCTTCGGCACCCCGCGGGTCCTCCTGGTGGGACACCACGACACAGTGTGGCCCATGGGCTCGCTCCAGAACCACCCCTGGTCGGTGACCGACGGGATCGCCCGCGGCCCCGGGGTCCTGGACATGAAGGCGGGCCTGGTACAGATGCTCCACGCGCTGGCCTCCCTGCCCTCCCCGGACGGGGTGTGCGTACTGGTCAACGGGGACGAGGAGGTCGGCTCCGCGACATCCCGAGAGCTGATCGAGGAAGCCGCGCGGGGGTGCAGGGCCGCTTTCGTACTGGAGGCGTCCGCAGATGAGCAGGGTGCGCTCAAGACCGCCCGCAAGGGCACCTCGCGGTACGAGGTCGTGGTGGGGGGGCCGGGCCCGCGCACGGGGCTGGGAACAAAAAAAAGGGGTAACAAGGAGGTGGAAGGCCCCCCCCCCGTTGCTTTTCTCTCTTGTCCCGGGACCCCATCT
>NZ_JBVJVY010000079.1:0-2812 GCF_055603265.1 Streptomyces sp. NPDC037288 | reverse complement strand
GGGGGTGGAAGGGCTCTTTTGGCCGTGGGGTCTTCCAAAGAGAAGAGGGGGGGGCGAACAACCTCCCGAAGGAGCACTGGGGGGGGGGGGTGTGGGGTGCGCGCCCGGCCCCCCCACGCGGGTCTGGAACCGCAGAAAGGGGTCAACGCGGCGGTCGAGGCCGCTCATCAGGTGCTGTTCATCGCTGGCCTCGGAGCCTCGTCGGATGCCGCTGGCGGCCCCCACTCCGTTCTGGGCCTCGCGACCGTCACGCCCACCCTGCTGTCGGCCGGCAGTGCCCGTAACACGGTGCCCGCGCTGGCACGGGTGTCGGTGGACGTGCGCGTGCCGACGACGGCGGCGCAGGACCGGGTCGATGAGCTCATGCGGGGGCTCACCGCCCGAACGCCCGGAGCCCGGCTCGAGGTGATGGGCGGCAGGCAACGGCCGCCCATGACACCGGAATCGTCCGCCGAACTGTTCGCCCTCGCCTCCCGGCTCGCCACGGAGTCGGGTCAGGAACCGCTGCGGGGGATCGCCGTCGGCGGCGCCTCGGACGGCAACTACACCGCGGCGGTGGGCTGTCCAACGCTGGACGGCCTGGGTGCCGTGGGCGCAGGCGCGCACGCGGACAGCGAGTACGTGGAGGTTGCGCGGATGGTCCCCCGCGCCCGTCTACTCGCTCGACTCATCGAGCACACGGCCAATTGAACACACGACCAGCTGAAGCGGCCTCGACGAGGTCGCTGCGATACGAAACCGAGGCCCCGCATATGAGCGAGCCGGATTCCCCGTCCCCTGAAGTCGCCAGACTGGCTTCCCGCAAGAACTTCGGCCGACTCGAACACGCCTTCCTGCCGAGGAAGGAGGTCAACGTGCAGGAGAAGCACGGCGCACTGTTCATCGCCGCTTCCCTGGCCGCCGTCGCCTGCCTGGCGACCGGGGGCGTCCTGTTGTGGGTGTTCGTGGACCGGGTGCTCGCGTTGTTCCCCTTGCTCGTCGCCGTAGGCCTCAGTGCCCCGTACGACGGCCCGAACTTCCGTGAGAAACCGGGCGGCCAGTGCCTGTACCTGTTCGAAAAAGGTCTGCTCGTGGACCTAGGCGCCGGGCAGCTGTCCGCGGTCGCGTGGGACCACGCGGTCCATTACCAGGCGACAGTCACGCTAGTGGTCAGTTACATGGTTGCACATATCACTTCGCGGAGCTCGCACACCTCCACCCTGGGTCGCGCCCGGTGGCGCCAAGGTCGAGATCTCGGACTCTTTCGCCGCCGGCTTCGGGACCTGGGTGCCCCTGATAGCCGAGGCCATCGGCCGCGCCCAGGCCCAGAAGGCGTGGGAGGCAGTCCAGGCGGGACGGAGGACGACCTACGGCCCGTTCGCACTGGATGCCACCGGCATCACCACCAAGCGCAAGGGAACCCTGCCCTGGCCGACGGTCGAGGCGATCGACGTCCATGCCGGCGTCGTGGTCGTCCGACAGTACGGACGGCGCAAAGCCTGGGCGCAGGCCGAGGTCAAGACCGTGCCGAACCTCCTGCTCTTCCTGACCGTCGCCTTGAACCTCTGCAGCGGCTGACATGCACGCTGCCGACGGGCCGTGTGTGCGTGTGTGGACGGATGAAGCGGGATGAAGGGCGACGCGATGCCTGTCTCCCCAACAGCCGGCCCGGGCAAGATCGAGGGACCCATCGCCCACTGCTACGCCCACACACCACTTGGCGCGCTGATCGCTGCGTCGCAGATCGGAGACCGGATCGGCGTGGCGTCCAACCGCGAAGTGATCGAGATCTTCAAGAAACAGGCCGTCCCAGGTCCGGGCGTAGACCGCGGGCTCCAGGTACTCGCTGGGCCAGAGACGGGCGACGGAAGTACCGACGGACAGACGGCTGGCTCCCAGTTCGCCAGCTACACCCATGACACGGCTGTCATCAACCTCGTCAGCCGAATGAACAATGGCACCTTCAACGTCGCTACCTTCACCATGAAGTGGCTCGACGGGGACTGGAAAATCCAGCTCCAGGACAGCGGGGCGGACACTCACCCGTCTCCCAAGTGACCAGCTTGGCCGGGCTCGTCCCCTGGAGCGGCGCCAAGTGAGCGGCCTGGTCACGGGGGCTGCCTGAGCGAGGATGTGGGTGGCGAACTGCTCGCGCACCTCCGGGCCGGCCGACGGCGCGTGCGGGGGTGGGGGCGGGCTGCGTGAGAAGGCCTGCCGGGCCTGGATGAGCACCGTCGTTCAACGGCACCGCTCCCGCGGCTGTTGCCGGGACGGCGGGGCCGTTGTCTGTGGATAGGCGCGCGCGCCTATTGGTTCACCTGTTCATCGTTGTGCGGACTCCTGCATGTGCTGGTGTAGGGCAGGCCTGACTGGGGCGGTGTGGTCCGGGTCGGGAGGAAGCTCCTGGTCTGCGGCGCGTGCGGGGAGGGTGTCGGACACGTCCGGCCGGTTAGCGGCTGCTTCCAGGAGCGCGGTGATCCGGTGGGCAAAGTCCGTGCCAGGCAGGGTCATGTCGGAGTCCGGTTCGCGCAGCCATCCGGCGGTGATCGCCGTTGAAACGTAGGCCATGAGTTCGCTGACCGCGGCGGTGCGGGGACGGATGGTGTGTTTGGCGAGGTGTCGCAGGACGCGGAGGAGTGTGGTGGTGGAGGTACTGGTGAGGGTGTGCGTTACAGGGTGCCACGTGGCTGGCCGTCGCTCGTGATGGCTGCTGCAGGCGACCGGCTCGGGAGGAGGCTCTAGCTTGATCTTTAACCTGTGCGGCGGGGTCGTGGGGTCGTTGACTTCTTCGTTCGCTGCTTCGTCGTCGGTGTTTTGCGGGGCGTGTGCACGT
>NZ_JBVJVY010000078.1:0-15337 GCF_055603265.1 Streptomyces sp. NPDC037288 | reverse complement strand
GCTGCGCAAGGAGGATGACGCTCCGTCCGCTGCGCTCCCGGAGCGGCGGGACTCGCGTCCCGCTGGTAGGGCTTCCGCTTCGCTTCAGCCCGGGACGGCGGTTCGCTGCGCTCCCCGCCTGGTAGTCTTTCCGGCTGCGCCTGCAGGACTATTACGGCCCGCTGCCGCGGGCCGGGCTGGCTGCAAAGGGTGGCAGGGTGGGGGGTCAGCGTCTGCGGGCCCAGCCGGCACCCACTCCGGCCACATGCAAAGCCAGAGCCGTCAGCCCCAGCAACATGACGTTCGTCGAAGAGAACGCATCATTGGTACTGATGTCAGCCGCGTTGATCAGAAACGCAACGAAGAACAGCACCGCCGCGACTATGCCAAGCATCACGAGCTCCTCTCACAAGGGGATGAAGCCCGTATGCCCGGCCACCGCCCCCGCAGACGCCAGGAACACAGCCAGGATGCCCGGCCATGCACCAGCGGTACGTCAGGCATGCGCGTGACGCGACCCGGCCGGCCGCCGTGGTGCAGCGTGGTGCGCAGGACCGGCCGCGCCTGCCGTCTGGAGGCGCTGGAGCCACAGGGAGGCCGTGAGCAGGAGGCCGGTGAAGATGGCCAGGAGGAGGACGGACACCCACATCTGCCGGCCCCCGGGAGACTGCCAGCCCGTCCAGGCCGTCGATGCCGCCCACACCAGGGCGCCCACCGCGTAGAAGGCGCGGACCCGGCGCAGCTGCCGCACGGCCCGCAGGGACATGACGCGATCAGTCTTGGATGCCATGCCGGCCCGTGTACCCCCGCGTACGCCGTTCAACAGGCCGGGGTTCGCCTCTACTGTTCCGCTCAGCTTTGCTCTTGCTGCCCCGTGGTGCGGTCCTCGAAGTCGCGTCGTACTGCTGCGCCTTGGCCTTCGACGAGCCCTGCACTATCCGGGAGGTCCAGGACGGCGCCGCAGTGGTTGCACAGTTTCCCGTCTTCGGCGGGCGTGCCGCAGGCCTTGCAGAACCGGTTGCCGCGGTCGTTATCGCTCTTGTGTGTCATGACTCTCCCGGAGGGCTGGGCAGTGACGACTGGGGAGTACCCGTGGCTTCCGTGGTTGATTCCCTAGAGGGTCTGCTTCATTTTGTTGATGCGATAGACTCTGGACTTAGACGGCTCCATGGGTGTGCGGTGTGTGGCCCGTTCGAAGGTGGTATGCGTCCCTGCATCGGGGTGTGGATCCGGTGTCGTGTGGGGCGTGAATGGAGATGTTGTGACCCTAACCTTAGCTCTGAGAGGGCTAGTTGGTTGGGTTTTGGTTTTGAGAGCTGTCGTCCGGATCACCGGAGAGGGTAGACCGAAATGACGGTGAAGGCGCTCCGTCCTCATCAGCGAGAAGCCGTGGACGCGGTGCTCCGGGCCCTCGAAATTCCTGCAAGATCCACTGTGCCCGAGCGGGGTCTGCGCACTCAGGTGATCATGGCGACCGGATCAGGCAAGACCCTCGTCGCCACCCGGAGCGCTGATGAACTCCGTGCGGGCCGCGTGCTCGTGCTCGTCCCCTCCCTGGATCTGCTCGCCCAGACCGAGGCCGCGTGGCGCGAGGGCGGCCGCACAGGCCCGATGATCGGGGTCTCGTCCCTGCGGGGCGAGGAGGCGTCCTTCCCCAACACCACGGACGTGGGCGAGCTGGTCGACTGGGTGCGACCGCTCGACAAGGTCACCGTGTTCGCCACCTACGCCTCCCTCGGGCTCGGCACGCTCGAGCGCGCACACGCCGCCGGCCTTCCAGGGTGGTCGCTGATCGTCGTTGACGAAGCCCACCGGTGTTCGGGTCGGATCGGGAAGCCGTGGGCGGTCGTCCACGACAACACCCGCATTCCTGCTCTCCGCCGGCTGTACATGACCGCCACCCCGAGGTTGTGGCAGCCGGACGAGGACTCCGGGCCGGGCGTGCCGGGCGAACTGGTCGCGTCGATGGAGGACGACCCGGCTTCACCGTTCGGCACCAGGTGTTTCACCCTGACGCTCTCGGAGGCCGTGGACAGGGGCATCTGTGCCCCCTACCAGGTGGTGTGCGTAGACATCACCGACACCCGGCTCCAAGCCGCCCAGCTCCTGGGCGAGGACGCACGATCCGAGCAGGTGCGCGGGGCCCGGCTCGCCGCGCTCCAGACAGCGCTGGTGAAGGCCTCAGCCGAGGAAGGCTTCCGCAAGACGCTCGTCTTCCACCACGTCGTCAAGGAAGCCGAGGCCTTCGCGGCCGGTCTTCCCGACATCGCCGAGCGGCTGCACGCCGCCGAGCCGGAGCTGTATCCGCGCACCATCTGGGCCAACTGGCTATGCGGCGAGCACAAGCCCCTCCACCGCCGCCGCGTCCTGGACGAATTCTCCCGAGGGATCGCTGCTGACGGCACCGTCGTAGAGAAAAGCTACCTCGGATCCGTGAAGGTCCTCGGAGAAGGCGTTGATACGTCCCGATGTGACTCCGTGTACTTCGCGGACGTCCGCGGCTCCATGCCCGACCTCGTCCAAGCCGTCGGCCGCGCACTTCGCATCCAGCCCGGTGAGGGCAAGACCGCCTCACTCGTCGTACCCGTCCTGCTCGGGCCCGGAGAGACGGCGGACAACATGCTCACCAGCAGGGCGTTCACTGGCCTGGCCAGGCTCTTGGAAGCTCTCCGCGCGCACGACGCCCGCGTCGTGGAGGCACTGGCCGAGCCCCAAGCGCGCAGCCGTGTCAGAGGCGTACAGAGCCGCTCATGGGGCGAGGAAGGCGAGGCTGCCGAGGGTGAGAGAAGCAACCGGCTGTCGGTACCGGCCCGGGAGCTACTGAAGTTCAGCACGCCTCGTGACCCTGCGCAGCTGGCGGCGTTCATCAACCTGCGGGTGCTCAACCCTGAGCATCAGCACTGGCGGCGCGGCATCGAAGCCGCCACCCTGTACCAACGGCTCCACGGGGACCTGAAGGTGCCGTTCACGTACCGCGTGCCCGCCAAGGACGGCCAGGAGGCGGAAGCTGAGGGGTGGCCGGCCTCGCTCGCCGCCTTCCCGCTGGGGCAATGGATCGCCGACGCCCGAAGGTTCTACGCCCGCGGGGACATGGACGCCGACCGCATCGCGCAGCTAGAGAAGCTGGGCATGGTCTGGAGCCACTTCGACGTCGCCTGGGAAGAAGGCCTGGCCGCAGCCCGCGGGTGGGCTGCAGAACACGGGCATCTCCTGGCACCGCTGAACGCCACCTACCAGGGCTACCGCGTGGGCATCTGGCTGAAGAACGCCCGGGCCGCCGCCCGTAAGACCGCCGACATCGAGCAGCGGCGAGCCGAAGGACTGCCGGTTCAGTCGGCGGCCGGCGCCTTGTCGCAGGAGCGGCGCGAACAGCTCGAGGACATCGACCCCTCGTGGTGCCCCACCTGGCCAGTGGAATGGCAACGTGCCTTCCACCTCACCCGACAGCACCTGGAACAGGGCGGCGAGCTGCCCACCGAGCCGGGCGACATCGTGCACCAGGGCGAGGACCTCGGGCGGTGGGTGCGATCGGTCCGCCTCGGCTGGGACAACCTCACCACCGTCCAGCAGTGGATGTGCGAACACATCCTCGGCATCCAACCCGCGACCGACGACGAGAAACCGAAGCCACGCCGGACCCAGGCCGACAAATGGGCCATGAACCTCGCGGCCGCCCGGCAGTACTACCAGCGCGAAGGACACCTCCAGGTCCCCAGGAAACACATCGAGACCATCGTCGGCGAGGGCCAGGAGGAGCGACAGCTGCGGCTCGGTGCATGGATCGGGAACCAGCGCAGCAGAGCCGCAACGCTGTCGCCGAAACGCGTGGAGCAGCTCTCCGCCATCGGCATGCGGTGGACATAATCCAGGCGGATCGAGCAGCTGTCCGCCATCGCCATGCGCTGGACGTAGTCACAGCGGTCCCGGTCGCACGGGGGTGCCAGGCAGACCGGGTCGTCCGTGCTCAGAAGGGAGGTTCGTCGCTGTACGCCTGCTGACTGCTGGCCTTCTTCTGTGGCGTTCCGGTGGCCCAAGGATCATCCTGCGGCTGCTGCGAAGCGCCCCACCCCCCTGAGGGCGCGTTGCTTCCCCAGCCCCCCTCCGGGGCGGGCGGCGGTGTCGGCTCCGGGACCGGCGCTAGCTGAGGGGGACCGTCATCCACCTCAACGCCGTCAATAGCGTTATTCCACAGATCGCGGATGTACTTCCGCCAGCGGGTGTTGCGTGCGCGGCGGTGCTCGTACAGCAGCCAGGCAACATGCTCGACGAGCTCATGCGGGCACGTTGTCAGCCCAACTACCGACCCGCGCACGCAGGTTGAAAAAGGCTCAGTGAGACGCGGAGGCGCCGTGGTCCTGTTCTCCCGGGCTGCCGAAGCCTTCCCACGCCTCGGGCATGTCTGGGCGGACCAGGGCTACCGCGGCGCCGACTTCCACGCCTGGGCTCAGGAAGCCACCGGCATCACCGTGCAAGTCGTGCAGCGCCGCGACGGTGGCTTCCGCTCCACCTGGGCCAAGGCCGACGCACCATCACGCGTGGTGCCGATGTTCGCAGTAGTCCCGCGCCGTTGGGTGGTCGAGCGGTCGTTCGCCTGGCTCGGGCGCTGCCGCCGCCTCTCGAAGGACTACGAATTCCTGCGCGTCAACTCGGAGAACGTCATCTACCTGGCCATGGCCCTGCTCCTCCTGCGTCGCATCACGAGATCAGCCCGTTGACCGGCTTTTCAGACACCCTCTAACTCACCGGCCAGGATCGACAGCACGATCCGGACCTTCTCCTCCGGCGGCAACGCCGGTGGCCTCACCATGAACGATCAGACTCCTTCACACAGCAGGACCCGCAAGAAACGAGCCCTGCCACAAAGTCTGACGCGCGACAAGATCATCACGCACTGCCCGCAACAACTTGATAGCGCCGTTCAACGCGTTCACGCATTGGGGCCAGCGCGGGCTTGTACAGGTAACTGGAAATCAGGTGTACTTGGTGTAATTTAAGAGTGACTCAGCGCAGCATCGTGTCTCATTCCTACAGCAGGTTGTTCGGCCCTGGGGAGCTAGCGCCTGACTTCGGACGCTTGCATGCATCTCCCATTCGGTGAGGTAAACGGAAGACGATAGGCGGCGACGCCAGTAAATTACTTAGCCCGCAATCGGGTCCAGAAAAGGGTGGCGACGCGGATTTTGTAACTGCATGGCCCCACGCGGCTCTTCGCGACCGCCGCGACCCCCGACATGACGAACGACGACCGTGATGACCACCGTCACGACGAAGGAGTGGCGTGATGACCATCATGGATATCGCCCTGCGCGACGCACTGCACCACACCCCGCCCTTCAACTTGACGACGCCGGCGCATGTGCTATCTGTGGCGGCGGTCGACCAGAACGGCAACGTCCTGGACATCCTCAGCGTCCCAGCCCGTCTCGTCCGACACGCCCGACGCCGCTGGCTCCGCCTCGACCGCACCTGGCCCTGGGCCGACGCGTTCACCCTGGCCTGGCAGCGCCTCACCGAATTCCAGCCCTCAGCTGACCGCCGGCCACCATCCCGACGAGACGGAAGGAGAGCAGACCCGGGCAAGCGGGACCCGGCGCACCCGCAGCGTCACGCGACGGCCCGCTTCACCAACACTGAGGACAAACCGGGCACCCAGCCGACACAATTACCACCGACCAGACGCTGAAGGATCGAGGCCAGCGCCGGGCACCCCAGCCCGCCGGACGTCGGGTTGCTGAGTGTCGGTGCCGACAGCAAGGGAGACGACCCATGCGGTCAGGAAGCCCGGGCCGATGGTGGCTGTGCCAGCCAACCAGACGATTGTGGTAGGCACGCTGCTATTGAGAGCGGCCCAGGTGGGCCACCCAAGGGCACCGTTGATGCCTCCGTCAGCCATGGGCAAGATCGCAATCACCGTCAGCACGCGCCAGCTACGCAAATGTGGAGAGGAAGCGAGCAAATGCCCCGGCCGTCAAGGGAATCGCCGCGTTGACCGGGGCCCACCATAGGGGATGGCCCCAGAAGTTACCCCATGTGGAGCCGGTATCAAGGGCACCGCACTTAGGGTTCTGATTGCAACCAGCGAGGTTGTCTGAAAAGGCTTGTGGTTAGCCATCGGATTTCAGCCAAGACCAGTTCACCTCTTGTGCTTCTGACCCGATGAGGACAGCATCTCGATGCTCAGCGATACCTTTCGGTTCAATCTATGAGGAGTTGCTCCATGAAGTTTCTGAACCTTCCGCTGGCGGTGGCCGGTACTGGCGTGTTGGGTCCATTCACTCCCGGTGCCCCTGCTTCACACGCTCAAGTAAGGTCTCCTGTTGCACCGGTCCAACAGCGGGTACAGCAGCCTGTTGTACAACCTCAATCCCCAGCAGGCTCTCATCGCCTAGGGTAGGCACGCTTAGTGGGACTCCTGTCGTCAGCTGGGCTGCAACGGCGGGACCTCAGGAAAGCGAGTGAGGAAAATCTCCGTAGTCTTCGGAAAGAATCTTCCAGTTCTCCACGTAGCCGATGCAGCGCGCGACCGCGGAATGGATTGAGGAGTGGATCCGGTTAGACTACTTCTCCGCCTCGGTGAGTGGGCGGTGCCCGGGTTTCTTGTACGGGGTCAGCGGCTGCTGACCTGGCCACCCTTAGCACCGAGGCCGGGACGTCTGTCGACGACGGGCCCGGGCGCCCGCAGCCGTGTAGGCGTAGAAATCATGGCGGGCGCCGTGAAGCGGCCGGCCCACATTCCGAGGCCCCAAAGGTCGGAGATGACCTGGACATTGTCGCCGGTGCGTTGGCGCTTGGCGGAAGCAGCTGCTCAGCGGCCTTCCGCGCCCAGCACGGAGCGAGGCCCCCCACCAGGGCAGGTTCATCACAGACAGCTGTGTGATGCCGAAGCCCAGCTGTTTCAGCTGTCCCGCGCCACCAGCCGCAGCATCTTGCTGTACCGCGAGACCGGCGGCTGAGAGATGTCGAAGAGCTCACCGGCCATCTCCTCCACTGCGAGGTATCGCGGAACAAAAACACAGCAGCATCACCTCCGCACTGCCGCGCATGAAGCCGGCCGACCGCACTGTGCCAGAGAGGCAGACGGCGCCCCATCCTCCCTATGATCAGCTACAACTGATGCGGACTCAAACCGGTGGGTTGGTGAAAGCGCATGCGCCGAACGAACGCGTGAACCTTGGTACTTCATCCGCTAGCGCAAGGGCACCGAGGTTGCGTCCAGCGATCAACTCTTCAAGACTCGCTGGGCCTTTGAAGAGCTTTCAAGGAAGGAGCCAACAAACATGGCAGCTCCCCTGGCAGGCAAGATCGCAGTGATCACCGGATCCGGCGTTGGTCTCGGTGCCGCGATCGCCCGTAGGTTCGCAGCCGACGGCGCACGGGTCGTCGTGTCCGACATCGACCCGGAGACGGCCAAGAAGACCGCTGACGCCATCGACGGAGCCATCGTCATACCGGCCGATGTCACAGACGAGAACCAGGTCGAAGCCCTCGTCGGCCGGACCGTCGCCGAACTGGGTGGCCTGCACGTCATGGTGGCCAACGCAGGCGTCGGATCGCAGCAGCCGATCGTGGAAACCTCCCTCACGGAGTGGCGCAGGGTCACCTCGGTCAACATCGATGGCGTCTTCTTGTCGATCCGGTACGCCGCACCGGCAATCATCGCTTCCGGAGGAGGATCGATCATCACCATGTCATCCATCACCTCCACCTTAGGCTCGCCCCTGCTGGCCGCCTATGCCGCGTCCAAGGCGGCTGTCCGCAATCTCACCAAGACTGCAGCTTGCGAACTGCGTCCCCATGGGATCCGCGTCAACGCGCTGCTCCCGGGATTCGTCGACACCAGGCTCGTCACCGATGCCGTACCGAAGTTCGAAGCCGCGCTTGGTCTGCCATCCGGTGGATTCGCCGACCTGATCGCCCAGAAGCAGGGTCGCTATGGCACCCGTGACGAAGTAGCTGCTGCCGCTGCCTTCTTCGCCTCCGAGCAGTCCTCCTGGTGCACCGGAAGCAGCCTCGTCCTCGACGGAGGATTTGTCAGCTCATTGCTCTGAGCCTAGCGGGCCCTTCCCCCGCAAACCCTAACTACCCGCCTTGTGGGGAAGGTCCACTCACTCAAAGGCCACTCATACCGCAACGAAGAGATGCGAAATCGGACGCATCCCGCATGATGCCACCACCAACGACTCAACACCCTCAACCAAGCATCAGCTGGGTCATCTTTGACTCGACGCCGAAGATCCTTGGACATCGGCCGGTCCCGTGCTGGGGCACCCCTTCTGCACAAGAGCGGAATGCGGATGCCGACTGCGCGGATCCGGCACCTGCCAGCGAACAGACCGGCACCGCCGCGCCGCGTCCCCCTGCCCCCGGGCGCCAAGATGCGCTCTCAGATCATCTAGCAGGGTGCAGGTCCTGCCGTCGGCGCATAGGCCCGGACAACCAGTACACCGCCCCAGGTAGACCATGTGCAGAGAGAGATCCGCCCCCAACACGAGGTGCCGTGCAAAATTGTGAATCTGTTGAGAGTCCGGCTCCACCTATCGGCGGCGACAGCGGGGCCAATGCCGCCCTCATCTGGATCGTCGTCAGCAGCCTGCATGGGCGGGTGGAGCAGCGGGTTTGGTACAGGCCGCCAGGACGCGTCTTGAGCTAGGGAAGGCTCGTTCGCCAGGTGAACCATTGCCAGGTGGTTGTCGTCCCACACCCAAAATTGCGCTGGGTGAACGTCTCGTTGTTGCGCAGGTGCGTCGGAGGGAGCAGAGCAACAGTAAGCCTGCCGCAGCGTCAGTTGGTCACATGCCCATGTTTGTAGGGGAACTGGGCGTCGTGCTCAATCAACTCGTAAGGGTGTCGACTTTTGGATGGATGCGAAATCAACAGGACCTCTGACCAGGCCATATCACCACCACCGCACAGGCCGATAGAGACTCAGTCAGAGTCTTTGAGTGCACAGAGGGTGGCAGCAGCGCCGCATCAATAGCCAAGAAGGTGGGTAACTAGTATGACTGGCAACTGTATGAACCGTGCCTACCGGTTGCGACGCCGCCCTGTTGGGCAGCTCACCCGTGGTGACCTCGAACTGGTGGAAGAGAGGGTGCCTGAGCTAGCCGACGGCCAAGCGCTGGTCCGCACCAAGCTTCTCTCGCTCGACCCGACCGCCCGCATCTGGATGAGCGATATGCGCAGCTATATGCCCCCGGTCCCGATTGGCGCAGTGATGCGTGGCCTCGGCCTCGGTGAAGTAGTTGCGTCTAGGCGCGAAGACTTGCCGGTCGGAGTTACAGTCGCGGGCTTCACCGGTTGGCAGGAACTGGTGGTGGCCGATGACTCGCAGCTCGAGGCGCCGCTGACGGTCTTGCCTACTCCGTTGTCGGCACCCGAATCAGCCTTCCTTGGTGCCCTCGGTCACACCGGCATTACGGCCTATCTCGGCATCGACTTGGTCGATTTGAAGAGGGGAGAGACGATCGTCATCTCGGCCGCCTGCGGTGCGGTCGGCTCGATTGCAGGCCAGATCGCAAGGGAGAAGGGGGCGGGACGGGTGATCGGCATTGCTGGCGGGCAGAAGAAGTGCCGACACGCCGTCAAGGTTTTGGGCTACGACGCCTGCATCGACTACCGCGCCGGTGACTGGCGTGCACAGCTCGACGCCGCCACACCGGACGGGATCGATGTCGACTTCGAGAACGTGGGTGGCCTGATCATGGACCATATTTTGATGCGGCTCAACATCGGTTCCCGCGTTTCCCTATGCGGCATGATCTCCGAGTACAACAGCTACAATAGGGGCGGCGAGCACACCGGCAGCCTCACCAACGTTGCTCAGCTGATCATGCAGCGAGCTACAATCAAGGGCTTCATGGTACTTGACTGGACCCACCGCTTCGAGGAGGTGATCGCGTACCTGGCTGGGCTGCTCGACGAAGGTAAACTCCACTACGACGAGACAATCGTCAACGGCGGTATCACAAAGGCCCCCGACGCCCTCCACCGGTTGTTCAACGGTGAAAACCTGGGCAAGCTACTTGTGCGCGTAACAGATTGAAACGTCGCCTTGGGAAGAGACGCTACCGGGCGAAGATGGTCAAGGCGCCGGTGATGACGACGCCGGTGAGAATCCGCTGTGCTCGGTCAGTTGGGACATCGCACTGTTCCCGGCAGGCATGTCACTGAACCTCTTTCATCCTGAGTATTGGCAGAGGCGTCGTCAACTTATGGGGGACTGGAGGGTTGTTGAGGGTGTGGTGGGGTGGGATGCCGGCCCTGGTTCAGCCTGCCGTGGGCAGGGCGTTGACGCCGGTGATGTGGTCCCAGACGGTGAAGCGGTTGGTCATCTCGGCCCGGTATGCGGGTGCGGTCATCAGGTGACGGCGGGGCCGGAAATGGGGAGAAATCTGGCTGAATGCGGCGAGGAACTTCTGGGCTGACCGGGGCGAGCGGAAGCCTTTCATGGCGCGTTCGCGCTGGCGGGTGGGCTGGTGTGAGTTCTCCGCCCGGTTGTTCAGCCCCTTGTGGGAGCGGTGTTCCACCGAGCCCATCAGGTGCCGGTGAGCCGGCCCGTAGGAGCGGCACTTGTCGGTCACCAGTACCCGCGGGACGCGGCGCTGCTTCTTCAGCAGTTTGGCCATGAAGCGCTTCGCGGCCTTCGCGTCCCGCTTGGACTGGACCAGGATGTCCAGTACATGGCCGTCCTGGTCCACGGCCCGCCACAGGTACTGCCGCACCCCGTTGACCTTGATGAACATCTCATCGAGGTGCCATTTATCGCCGGCCTGCGGCCGCCTTCGGCGCAGCCTGGCGGCGCATTCGGGTCCGAACTTGTCACACCACTGCCGGACCGTCTCGTGGGAGACGATGATCCCGCGGGCGAGCAGCAGTTCCTCGACCTCGCGGAAGGACAGCGGGAAGCGGTGGTACAGCCACACCGCGTGGGAGATGACCTCCGCCGGGAACCGGAAACCCCGGTACGACACCGCCGCCTCGGTCCCCACTGCCAGTCCCTCCTCGGGAAGGTCAACAAACCCGGCAATCATCCCAGACCCGAGACGGCCTCGCTCAAGTTGACGATGCCCGTTCGGCTTCCCGTAGCCGGCCGCCCGGGGCGGCGGGCGCGGGCCGGTCGGAGGAGGCCGAGCCGTTCCTCCTCCAGCGTGAGACCCAGCTGTGCAGCGTCCCCGGATGCACACCGAGGTCCTCGGCGACCTCCGGGATCGGCTTGCCCGTCTCGATCACGATGCGTACAGCACCTTCACGGAACTCGGCGTCGTACTTCTGTTGCTTGGACCTCATGAACCTCTGCTTCCCCTGGTATCACGGACTCCACGGTACGAGGGGACCCTCACCGGGGGTCTTCACCTCCAGCTCTGCGCGGAGCTGGGGGACGAGCATGAAACGCGGGGTGTGGTATTTCGCGGCGGCCTTGCCGCCGCGGGTGCGGCAGGTGCTTCCGGCGGGTACCTCACAGGTAGGGCAGTCGAACTGTTCGATGTCGCCAGCTGGTTCGGTGGGGTCTGGCATGTTGCGGAACCTATCGCGAGGGGCTTTGTGCGAAAGCTGTTTTGCGAGAGGTTGTGAGAACGAAGATCAGGGGCAAACCGGACGCGGGCCGGTGGGGGCTCCGGTCTCTCAGAACTACTCATTTCTGCGAGCGGGATACGTAACACCTTTACCAAGGGTCGTCACACGGCCGGGTCGTCCCGGATCTTCAGCGTGTTCACGGTGATTCACAAGTGCGCAATTTTGACCGTAACGCCCGGGACTGCTCGCGCTGGCGGCTTGTCCGGCGTCGTCCCTCGGCGGTGCACTGGTGAGGTCTCCGCCTGCCCACGGCGGCTACGCCGCGTCAAGTTAGGTGTGGGCGGGGCCGGATGGATTTTTTGCTGTTCTGGTTGTTCATGGTGCCCATGGGGGGCTTGATGGTGCAAGTGCGTGGTATGAATCTGGGAGTCTTGGTGATCGGCGGCGGTGTCAGCGGGCTGACCA
Organism: Streptomyces sp. NPDC037288; assembly: GCF_055603265.1. Classification (NCBI taxonomy): domain Bacteria; kingdom Bacillati; phylum Actinomycetota; class Actinomycetes; order Kitasatosporales; family Streptomycetaceae; genus Streptomyces; species Streptomyces sp. NPDC037288. Next base: position 3,379 of record NZ_JBVJVY010000078.1, on the reverse strand, counting down.
CCGGGCTGGTGCTGGCACGGCGCGGGCATCGGGTGCGGCTGCTGGCGGCAAACTCGGCCGAGCAGACGGTATCCACCGTGGCCGGCGCGCTGTGGGAGTTCCCGCCCGCAGTCTGTGGCCAGCACGGCAATCCTTTGTCCGTGGCCCGGTCCAAGGCCTGGTGCGTGACCTCCTACCAGGAATTCGAAAGGATCGCGGCGCAGGGACCGCATACCGGGGTGCGCATGGTGGAGGCCGACTTCTACTTCGCCTCACCGGTGCAGTCGGACAGGGTGGAGCGGACCAAACTCGCCGAGCTCACCGCACTGGCTGAGCAGGGAGAGCTCCAGAGGCTGCGGCCGCTGTCCCGCGAGGAACTGTCAGAGGTCCCAGCAGCATTCCGTGTGGTCGAGGGATATCGCATAGTGGTGCCGGCCATCGACACCCCCCGGTACATCCCGTGGCTGCGACAGGCGGCCGTCGCAGCTGGAGTGGAACTGGTTCGTCCCGGCTGCGACGGAGTGCCGCAGCGGGTGACCGGTCCGCTTATCCCCCAGGAGGCGGCGCTGCGCAGCGTCTTCGGCGTCGACGCGATCGTCAACTGTGCCGGGATAGGCGCGGCTGAACTCGCGGGCGCGGCCATGGTGCCGCTTCGCGGGCTGTTGTGGCGAGTTCCCCGTGTACTGTTCGCTGATGGGACAGGTCCCCAGCGCGCCTGCGTGATGGCCAAGAGCGACCATGTGCAGGACATGGTCTTCGTGGTGCCGCGGACTGATGAAGTGGTGCTCGGCGGTTTGGTGGAGCCGTCCGAGTACGACGTGTCCATCGGTAAGGAATACCGACCTGCGCGAGATATGTTCGACCGGTGCCGGGCGTTCCTGCCGGAGTGGCTCGGCCCCCTGGACCTCGACGACCCGCGTATCCAGCCGACGGTGGGACTGCGCCCCTACCGGCTGGAGAACGTGTGCGTGGCCCGCGACTACGGCTTCAACATCACTCACAACTTCGGACACGGTGGGTCCGGCTTCAGCTTCTCCTACGGCTGCGCAGAAGAAGTGGCCGATCTGGTCGAGTCCTACGCCCCGCCCGCGTTGACCTCGACCTTTCAAACAGCTGATTCGTGGCAACTGCTGCGGTGAATCCCGGCTTACTGCACGCAGAGTTGCAGGAAGGGGTCGTAGGAGGCAAGCGCGTCGCAGCCGTGTCCGGAAGAACAGAAGGGCGCTACGACAGTGCGCAGTCGGCGTGGCCGACCGTATGCGTGACGCCCCGCCGCAGGCGGCGCGGAGGGAACGCCACGAACACTGTCGCCAGGCTACCCCAGCAGCTGGGCCGCGAACCACAGAACAGGCGTGCGGGGCACAGTGGTCGGCCAACGCTCGTCGGCGTGAGGTGTCAGCCTCCGTCGCGGGCGATGTACCGGCCGACAGCGGTCCAGACCGGCTCAGCCGCTTCTTCCGGCACGGGCTTGTCAAGTTCCTTGTATAGTAGGTGAGTTGGGGTGGGCCGGTGGTGCGGGTGGTGTCTGGTTCAGGCGGTCGTGGCCATGAGTGTGGTGCCGGTGATCTGGTGCCAGATGGTGAAGCGGTTGGTCATCTCGGTGCGATAGCCGGGGGCGGTCATCAGGTGTCGGCGGGGACGGAAGTGCGGTGAGATCCGGGAGAAGGCGGCGAGGAATCTCTGGGCGGTACCGACGTGGCGGAAGCCCTTCATACGCCGCTCGCGCTCTCGGGTGGGGAGAACCCGTAAAGAATCAAAGCGTTGCTTCTTCTGGTCGGGTTCGTTGCCGCTGGTATGGGGATATCGAGTGAGGTGCGCGGGCAGCTCGGCTTGCGGTTCAGGGTCTTGTTTCGGCATCTGAACGAGCGTCAGATCACGGCCGGCAGACCCTGACGTTGCCTTGCCTGCCAGCGGCAGTAGCTGCGGCGCGGGATGCCGATCAGGGAACAGAACCTCGTGGTCGGCATCGCCGCCTGGGTGCGGATCACCTCGAGGTCCTCGAAGGGGCCAGGCGGCCCCCGGCGGACTTCTTCCACACCCGCAGCTCGACATGCGCCTCACCCAGCGCGCTCTTCAGCTCCTCGATCTCCGCCTCGAGCCGCTCCTCCCGGCCCGACATGCGGCGGCTGCCCGCGGCGGCGAGACCAGCCTTGCCGGACTCCAGAAACTGATCACGCCACTTGGCCACCGACGTCTGCGACGTCTTGTACTTCCGGGCCGCGTCAGCGGCCGTCATCTCTCCGGACAGGACCGATAACACGATCCGTATCTTCTGCTCCACCGGGAACTGCGGCGGACGGGACATCAGGCTCTCCTACATGCTCACGGGGCTCAAACAAACCCCTGTGCCAGAAAGTCTGACGCGCGACAGCCGACACAGAGGCCCAACTGCGGCCTTCTGGAACAACGTTCACAACGGATTAGGGGCCTTGGCCTAGAAGGCACCGTCACAGTCCTGACCGCTCCACCGACCGGCGCTGGTCATCAGCACCACGTCGTCGAACAGGAGCACCGTGACCGCCCCCAGCATGCCCGCTACCATCGGTTCCCTCCAAGTTGGCGGGGCCGCCCCGGTGCCGCGGTCGGTGGTGCTCGGCGTTGACACCCACAAGGACGTGCATGTCGCTGCCGTACTGGACCACCTGGGCGTCTTGCTGGACACCGGCGAGTTCCCTGCCACCGCGGTTGGATACCGTCAACTGCTGGAGTGGGCCTGCCAGTTCGGAACGGTGTGGCTGGCTGGGGTGGAGCGCACCGGCTCCTACGGCGCCGCCCTCGCGCGCTTCCTCGCGACTGAGCAGGTGTCGGTTGTGGAGGTCAATCAGCCCGACCGACGCCGAGTCCGCGGCCCGGGCCGCGCTTTCCGGCACCGCGACCGCGCGGCCCAAAAGCGGCGACGGCCACGTGGAGGCGCTGCGGATGCTGCGGCTGGCGAAGAACTTCGCGGTCACGGCCCGCACCCAGGCTCTCAACCAGCTCAAGGCGGTGCTGGTCAATGCGCCGTCCGCGTTGCGGGAGATGCTGGAGCCGCTATCGACGTCGGCGCTTGTCCGCCGATGCGGGGAGCTTCCCGACCCCCGGAGCGGCGACCCGGTGGCCGACACCGCGGTCTTCACGCTCCGCCTGCTCGCCCGGCGCGTCCTGCAGTTGCGGGCCGAGGTCACCGAGCTGCAGCGGCGGATGACTGCGGCGGTCCGGGCCTGCGCACCCAGCCTCCTGGAACGCCTCGGCATCGGGCCCGACAGCGCCGCGGCCCTGTCATCGCCGCCGGCGACAACCCCGACCGGCTGGGCAGCGAGGCTTCCTTCGCCGGGGGCGCGGAGACGGGCGTGGTCGCGGTTGAACTGCTGGTAGTGGGCGGGTTGTTCACGGTGGTGGTAGTAGGGGGTGCGGACGGTGG
>NZ_JBVJVY010000077.1:0-16465 GCF_055603265.1 Streptomyces sp. NPDC037288 | reverse complement strand
TGGGACCTCTACCTCGAGCCCAACGCCGCGCAGCTTGTCCAGCTGGCCGAGCAGGCCGCCGCCGGAACCTTGAAACTCGCACCGGAACCCATGCCACTGAGCGAGGGACCGGCTGCGTTCGCCCGAGTGGTCACCGGACGGGCCGGCGGCAAGAAGATCGTGCTCACCCCAGCATGACCCGACCGGGCACCACCCGATCCCGACGCTGGACCACGGCCCGCCACGCGCGATCGAGAAGTCCTCAGGCTGAGGGTGGGCGACCGAGGAGACGGTGGCGAGGTTTGCTTACGCCAGGGCCGCGCCGCAGCCGCCACGGCAGGACGTAACCCACACCGCTATGAGATGACGACGGCGTGGTGGTGGTGCAGCTCGATGCCGTCGGCGATCGGCAGCGTGGCGTAGAGCGCTGCCCCGGCGAGGATGGGCAGTTCGGTCAGCAGCGTGGTGCGGGTGGGCTCGCCGACCGAGTCGGCGACCTCGTCGTCGGGGTGCAGCGTGGTGAAGACGCTGATCTCGTGGGGGTTGTCGAAGTCGAACGCCACGGGTTGTCCCAGATTTTGGGTGTTGGTGTCTTCGGTGATCGGGGCCCTTGCCACAGAACCGCCCCACAGGACAAATATAGCTCATTTTCATCACCACCGGGAAGGGTGACACTCAGGTTTCCGCAGGTCAGATGACGTTCGGGGGCGGGTGCAGCCCTGTCCGGTTGCGGGCCGGCCGTGAGGCGCGGAGCGCCGAGGGCAAGGGAGGCGGCAGCGCGAAGCGAGGGACAGGGCGCGGAGGGCACTGGGACCGACTGCCGTATCCCGCAGCGCGTGAGAGCGCGCAGCGCTCGCTCCGGTCTGGCGCGGAGCGGTCGTCCGGAGCGGGCGCTGCGCAGCGAGCGAAGCACCGAGAAGAGCATCACGGACGTGTAGGTCGCGTACTTCGTCGGCAGCCCTTACGAGCCCGGCCGCCACGGGCAGCGCACCCGCCGGGAGTTCGAGTACATCCGCCACGGCACCGTCTCAATCATCGCCGCCCGGAACGTCCACACCGGCCAAGTCCTCACCGAGCGCATCGACCGCAACAACGCTGACACCTTCATCGGCTTCCTGCGCCAACTCAACGAGTCCATCCCCGCCGGCGCCAGCATCCACCTGGTCATAGACAACGGCTCATCCCACGTCGCGAAGAAGACGAAGGCCTGGCTGGCCACCCGTCCCCGCTTCAACATCCACCACACCCCCAAACACGCCAGCTGGCTCACCCAAGTCGAGCTGTTCTTCTCCACTCTGACCCGACGTCTACTACGCCGCGGCCAGTTCGCCTCCCGCGACGAACTGGCCGCGGCCATCGACACCTTCGTCCTGGCCTACGACGCACACGACGCCAAGTCCTACCGCTGGACCTACGACTGCAGCCCACTCAAAGCCGCATAAACCTCCGAAGGATCAACGCGGCGCTGCACTAGTACTGGAAGAGTACTTCCGGATTGTTCGGCGAGGGGCCGTCCAGCAGCGGACTGTTGATCCCCTTCAGCGTCTGGTCGAAGAACGCTGTCACGTACTCGCGGGTGATCACCAGCCCCCGTTCCGGGGAGAGGGGCGGCGTCGGGAACCCGGCCTCCTCCAGAAGCAGGTCCAGGTCGCTGAAGCTGAAGTGGTCGGCGCCGGCGACCGTCAGCCACTTCTTGTAGCCGCCGAGGGCGGCCCAGGTCTGCCCCCACGTGGTGTCGTGGCCGCCGACCGGGTGGTTGTCGGCCGCACCCAGCATGAGGAACGGCCGGTTGATCTGGCCGGGCATCGGGGCCGGGTGGAAGGCGCCGTCCATGTTCACTCCGGCCCGTACTCGCGGGTCGGCGATCATCGTGGCGGCGGCCGCCGCTCCGCCGAGGGAGTGTCCGGCCATGCCGATCACGTGCTTGTCGATGAGGTGTGCCAGGCGCCACGCGGTATTGCCATGCGTCAACTGGTCGATCACGAAGGACACGTCCAGCGCGCGGCTGGCGGCGACGGAGTCGAAGTCGAGCGCCGGGGCATCGCAGATCGCGCACGGCGGCGTCTGGCCGTTCGCCAGCGTCTCGCCGCTGTCCTCGTACGTGTGGCCGACGAGCGCGACGACGTAGCCGTGACTGGCCAGGTCGGTCGCGAGCGAGGTGAGCACCATGCGCGGGTCCTCATACGCGGGTGAGAGGACCACCAGCGGATACTTGCCCCTCTGCGGCCGCGCGCCGTCGAAGGCGTGAGTGGTGACGCTGGAAAGGTTCTGCGGGGTGACGCCGGAGCTCGCCGGCAACTTCCGGCGCTGGATGGATCCGGCTGCCTCGGCGAGGGTCCCATAAGGGGCCGGAGTCCCGGTCCCGGGGACGGCCGGGTAGACCATCGTGACGGTCAGTTGGCGGGGGCCGGATGACGGCACCCACGGGTCGGGGCGGCTCGCGTCGGTGAGGTGGATGACGTCCTCGCCGGCGGCGTAGGGGCCGGTCGGCGCGGGGAGCGTGCCTTGGAAGGACCGCGTGGGCGCGGTGGCCGTGGCCGGTGCGGTGTCGAACGCGTGCGTGGCCACCGGTGTGGCCGACGGTGTGGTCGTGGCGGCGAACCCGGCGCCGGTTCCGGTGACGAGGGCGGCGAGCGCCAGCACCGCGACAGCGCTGATACGGCGATTGCGCTTCATCCTGCCGGCCGGGCAGGGGCGGCCGGCGCCGCTCGAGTGTCGATCGGTCATGGCCCCACGATGTCGCACCAGGCGGCGCCGGGTCGGTAGTGTGAACCCGCCGGCCGGACGGGGGGTAAACCCTACCCCCGCTGATGGGCTCTCCTCGCTGCCGACGGGTGGTCGGGTTGGGTACCGCCCCCTTGTCGATTCGTAGCCCCCGCGAGGTACCGGAGTCATCCGCCGGGACGATGTCGTGCGGCGCGGGGTTCCCTTCGCCGGCATCGTCGAGCGCCACCTTCGTCTTGGCCTACGACGAACACGACGCCAAGCCCTACCGCTGGACCTACGACGGCAGCCCACTCAAAGCCGCATGAACCCCCGAAGGATCAACGCGGCGCTGCACTAGACGAGCACGATGCCGTACACGATGAACGGCATCGACGACGCGTCCGACGTCGGGCTTCCCCGGCGGCCCTCGCAGAACAGCACCCGCGGACCGCCGCAACAAGGCTTACCGCCATCGGTACGGCACCACCGAGCACTCGGACAGAGTGAGCCGTCGAAGCCGTAGCGGAGGGCGAGCCCGGGCATGGTCGGGTTTACCTCAACCACGCTGGAGGGCCGAAAGGGGCGGACAGGACGGAGGCGGCCGGGCCGTGGCGGGTGCGGCCGATCCCGGCGTTGATCCGGCGTGGGCGTTCGGCGAGTTCGGCGCGGACCAGGTCCAGGGGCACGGTGCACAGGGCTCCGTGCACGGTGGTGGTCGAGGCGCAGATGACCGCGCCGTCTCCGTGTTCGCCGATCACATAACCGTCCACGGCCGACACGGGCACGCGGTGATGGGCGGCGAGGGCGGCGCGGTAGCGGGCGGTGTCGGTCGCCGACCCGATCCCGTACGTGGGGGCGCCGCTGATCGTGCCGAACAGACGGGAGAGGACGTCCACGGGGTTCGTGACCACGACGACGGGACGCCTGTAGCCGGTGAAGGCACGGGCGAGTTCGGCGATCAGCGGGGCGTTCGCGGCGAGCCCGGCCGTGCGCACGTTGCGGGTGGCGGTGTTGGTGAACGGGGCCCCGGGACACATCACCACGCGTCCGCCTGGTCCAACTCGCCGACGGCGACCGCCCGCACCCGGGTACCGGCGTGGACGACGCGGGCCATGTCGCCCAGATCAGCGACCAGACCGGCGGTACTCCCGGCCGTGCTGGAGGTGATCAGCAGCGTCTCCTCCCCTGCCCCAGCGGCGTCACCAGGGCAGCTCCCGTCGGGGAGTCGTCCGCGTGCCGCAGGACCAGCGGGTGGAAGCGGTAGCGGTTCTCGCCAAGGACACCGTCGGGTTCCGCCAGGAGCAGGCTGCCATCGACCAGTTCCTCTATGGCATGTTGTCAGTGGGGCCGGTGAGAATGGCGTGATGACTCACGCGATACCCGTGCCGCTGCCGTCCGCGCTCGTCGATCACCATGCGGTCGATCTGGAGCGCAAGTACACCGAGGGCTGGGGCGTGAGAGTTGACGACGTGGCCACCGCGCCCACAGGTGAGATCTACGCCCTCTACGGCGTCCACCGTCACACCTCCGGCGTGGCTGACGACGCAGCCGACCCAGCGAAGGCGAACTTCGGCTACTCGTTGCTGACCAGGTACGCCCCGGACGGCACTCTGCTCGCCACCGCGGTCTCGGGGCAGAGCGAGTACCTGGGCCAGGACACCACTCTCGGCGGCCCCACGACAGGGCTGGGCGAGGACCTGAGGTGGGCCAAGGGACTGTGCGTCCTGCCCGACGGGACACTCGCCGCAACCGGCCCCGGAGACCAGACCCATCTGGTCACTGCGGACCTCACCGCGGTGACCGCGCGCCACGGCATGCCCCTGAGGAAGTACGACGACGGCCCGCGTGACCCGTTCGCCGCCTGGATCAGCACGACCCCGGCCGGCCGCCTGCTGTGCACGACCGGCGAGTACGGGGTCTACAACTACGCCAACCTGCTCAACAACATCGTGTCGATCGCCGACCAGCCCCTCACAACCACCTCGAAGCCGACGCTGCGGGCCCTGGCATCCATGGAGGCAGAACCCGTCAAGCACACCGAAGCCGACCTTCGGCAGGACGTCCTGTGCAACGGCAAGCCGGTCGGCATGGACCACCGGCCGCGGCCCTCGCTGACCGAGCACCTCACCGAGCTCGAGCAGACCGCACGACGGTGGGACTGGGACGACGCCCGGCTCGGCCGACCCGCAGTGGTCCGTGAGGACCTGTTCGTCATCCCCGTCTACGGACACATCTACCGGAGCGGCAGCCGCGGCCAGCGGTTCACCTTCGTCCTGGTCAGCGACAAGGGCAAGATCGTCGGCCAGCTCGGAGGCATGCACCTGCACCGCGACAGCCCCTTCACCGGCTTCTGCTTCGAGATCGCCGCTGACCCCGCACACGAGCGGATCTACCACCTCAACCGGTACGGGCTGTTCGCCTGGACGGCCACGGGCGTGCGCGCCCAACGCCTCGACCTCGAAGACAAGCGGTACAAGCTGCTCAAGCACTTCACGCTCGTGGACTGCACCCCGGCGGGTGAGCTGATCCTCGTTCACCGCACGCAGCACCTAATGCTCCGCATCCCCTCCCCCGCCTCCCTCGGCAACCTCGGCCAGGTGGTGGAGGACGCGCTGCGCTCCTACGCCAAGGAACGCACTGCCCTCAAGCGCCAGTGGCAACCGGTGAACTGGCACTGGATCGACAGCACGGCTGCCCTGCACCGCCTCTGATCGCGCAACCCAGCCGGGCTCGCGCCGCGAGACGGCGTGTGCGGGGGTGGGGCGGGCTGCGTGAGAAGGCCTGCCGGGCCTGGATGAGCACCGTCGTTCAACGGCACCGCTCCCGCGGCTTTTGCCGGGACGGCGGTGCCGTTGTCTGTGGATAGGCGCGCCCTTTGGTTCACCTGTTCATCGTTGTGCGGGCTCCTGCATGTGCTGGTGTAGGGCAGGCCTGACTGGGGCGGTGTGGTCGGGGTCGGGAGGAAGCTCCTGGTCTGCGGAGCGTGCGAGGAGGGTGTCGGACACGTCCGGCCGGTTCACAGGCGTGCGCCGTCGTCGGTGTCGGTGAGCTGCAGGATGCACGCGAGGGCGAGGGCGCTGCGAGGCTGGGGTACTTGGTCGGTCAGGAAGTCAGCGAGGGTGGTGGGCGGGGTGTGGGTCAGGACGGTCTCGCACAGGGCTTTGAGGTCCTCGGCGGCCTCGAGAGAGTCGGTGTCCGTAGTGCATGCGTAGGGGCGGGCCGGGCTGGAGGACTCCGAGGCGCAGGGGGGAACGACGTCGCGGGGCACGTTGCGTTCCTTGACGAGGCAGGCCTTGGAGAGCAGGTCGTCGAAGCGTGTCATGGAGTTGCCCCTTCGTCGGTCACGGGCGGATAGAGGGTGCTTCTCAGGAAATGCTCGGCGTGGCGCTCGCAGGAGCGCACCATGGGCGGTGCGAGGCCCAGGAGTTCGGAGACGCGTTCGGTGGACATGCGCCACAGGATGCGCAGCGCGATCACGCCGAACTGGTTGGTGGGCAGGTGGCTCATGACCTGGAACAGTGCGATGGTCTCGCTCAGCTGGCGGGTGCGCGCCTCCTCGTCGGTGAGGTAGGTGAGCGCGACGGTGTCGACGGCGGCCTTGCTAAAGCAGGGGCGGCCGTCGATGTGGGGGGTGCGGGACATGACGCTGCGGCGCAACACCGTCCAGGCGAAGCGGCGGGTGTCGGAGCTGGCCAGTGCGTCGTTCCAGGACAGCCAGAGGATGTCGAAGGTGTCGGAGACGGCGGCCTCGCATGCGAGGTCGTCGGGGACGAGCGCTTGGGCGCACAGGAGGTAGTCGTGCTCGACGCGTTCGCAGCATGCGCGGTGGTCGAGTGGCGGCGCAGCGGTGTGCGTGGTGGTCAGGGCGGTGGTGCTGTCGGTGTTGCGGTCGAGCCAGTCGCGGCTCTTGTGGGCTTCCAGGGCGGCCTGCTTCCACAGTCTCTGCAGCGGGACGTGGGGCACGCCGAGGAGGGTGGCGAGGCGGGAGAGGATTCCCAGCGGGGGTAGACGTTGGCACCGCGCAGGAGCTCGGAGAGTTTCGACTTGGCCAGGGGCATCTCGACGCTGAGGTCGCCCAGGGTGCGGCCGCTGGCGAAGTAGGCATCGCGCAGCGGCTCCAGCCATGCACAGTGACACTGCCGACGGAAGCGGTAATCGGGCCGAGTTCGCGGCCCGGCCGCCCGGCTGGCTGGGAGGGATCAGGCGGCGTCGTCCTCTTCCTCAGGAACGGCTGCCTCGCGGTGTGGCCCAGGGCCGGTGCGTGGGCGCGTATCGCCCGGACAAGGACACCGACCCGTGACCACCAGCAATGCCCGAAGGGAGGCGGCCTTGAAGGCCGTCCAGCCCCAGCGCACCGTCCTGGAGTGGTTCCCCGCCGGACTCCCCCGCGGCTCCTGGACGGCCCGTTCGCGCGTGATTGTGCACGTTGAGTGAACAGGGACTCATCTTCATCGATTTCGAACAGCCGGTGCGTCACTGTCCTGTCCGAGCTCGCCAACGGAGCGTTCTAATCACGGTCTGGTCGGTGTTTCTGTCTGCGTCAGGTGGTAACCCAGGGGAGTTGCGACGTGCTCAACGCTCTGCCCCATCCGCAGGGTCTGAATCAGGCCGGCACGCCGCAGGACCGCGGCGTGCCGACTGGCCGTGGCGTTTGATACGCCGAGCAGGGAGGCCAGTTGCCGCCCGGTGATTCCTCCGGACATGACGATGCTCTCGAGTGCCTGCGCTCTGCTGGTGCCCAGGAGCGGTCGCAGGGCTGCCCGCTGGCCAGGTCCGATGCGCGGCGCGGGTCCGGCGGGGATCCGGACGGTCAGCTGATCGCTGGCGGGTTCGGCCAAGGTGACCCGTCGGCTGAGGGCTACCGCCTGGATCTGCAGGGACCGCTGGCCGAGTTCAAGGTCCGCGTCGAAGGCCGTCGCTAGTTCCAGGACGCCGTGACGGAACCTGGTTCCGTGTCCGAGTTGCTGGAGCATTGCCGAGGCGCCACTGCCGACGTAGATCTGGGAGAGGCCGACGGCCCGGGCTGCGACCGCGGATCGGATGCCCGAGCGGTATGGCTCGATGGCGGTGCTGTGAAGGTGGGCGACGGCGTTGGCGAGGACCCTACGGGCCCGCTCCTCGCCCTCAGCGAGGGCCTTGGTGAAGGGCGTGGGACTGCGGCGGGCGAATAAGTGGGAGAGGTGCAGGAGGCTGACACCGTCAGCGAGTTCCGGCGAAATGCTGCGCGTGTAGAGCTGCACCAGCGGGTCTCGATGCTGCCCACTGCGGGCGTAAGCCCTCCCGGCTGCTGTCAGTTCGGCGTCGTAGTCCGGGCGTGCACAGACACTGACGCTGCCTAAGCCTGCGGACCCGAGATGAATCCGAATCAAGGTTGGCTCCCTGTGCACTTGACGTTCCCAACAGGGCTTTTGCGCGTGCAGACGAAAGCTACCCGTGGCCGAGTGCAACCGAAACGATGCGTACACACCACGGCGCGACGCAGGCCAACGCGACCTCGCCCTGCTCGCGACTTCTCACCGTCGCAATGCCCAGAGCCAGATCATCAGACACAGACAGGGACGAACCATGAGACCCATCAGACGATTCGTCGGCACGCTCAGCGCCGGCGTCACCCTGTTCACGCTCGCGTTCACCGCCGTCCCCGCTCAGGCGGACCCCGTAAGTCCGGCGGCCCTCGGCGCCAGCCCGGTACGGATCGCGTCCCCCGCCGGAACGACCACGCTGCCCCGGGCTGCGCGACGCGTAACGCCTGCGGCTACCACCTACGGGCCCTACCTCGTCAAGAACGTCGTCACCGGCAAATGCATCGACATTCCCGGCTACGGTGCCGGGACGGTCAACGGGCCGGTCAACGAGTACACGTGCAACGGGACGTCCGGCGACAACCAGCTGTTCTACTGGGACCATGTCGGTGACAGCTCCAACGGCTACGCGCTCTACAACCTCCGCAACGTCAAGGACAACTTGTGCCTCGACGTGCCGAACTACGGCAGTGTGAACGCCGGCACCAAGGTCAGCGAGTTCTACTGCAACCAGACGACCGGCGACAACCAGCTCTACGCTCAAGTCGCTCGCTCAGACGGCTTCTGGCTCGTCAACCTTGCCAGCGGCCTGTGCCTCGACGTCGACGGCGTACGCACCGGCGGCGACAACGCCCGGCTCACGCTGTATTACTGCAGCGACAACGACGACCACCACTGGACGATCCCGTAAGCGGACATCTTCGGCCTTGGTGCGGAGCCCACCCGCCGCACCAAGGCGATCCGCGTGTGCTCGCCCCCCCGTCTTGGGACACTCCGGCACCAGCGGTGTGCCGACGTCATCGAGGGCGCCGCCGCGTACATGGCCCGCGTCCACGGCTGGCGCAACCTTCACCTGTACCCGAGAGACGACCACTCGGTGCTCATCCCCCGCATCCCCCGCGCCGTCCATACGAGTTCGGGTCGAAGGTTTACCGTCGGGGGTAGGACGAGCTACCGCATCTGGCAGCTAGCCGAGCGCTCTGGCGTACCGGGCTCTTGGTCAGGGTGCGGCCGAGAAGGGGCAGCAGGCGGTCCCAGTGAAGCTGCAGCGCGGCGGGGTCGAAGGCATCGGTGTCGGACATGGTGAAGCCGTGGACGGTGCCGGGGTAGATCTCGGAGGTGTAGCCGGCACCCGCCGCGTCCAGGCCTTGTTGAGCTCGCCGAGGGCTTCGGGCCTCAAGTCGCCCTCGGCGTGGCCGAAGTGGACCTCGGCGGCGAGCTTGGAGAGGCTGTCGGGCCCGTCGGCGCCCACCGGGCCGTGGAATGCGGCGAGAGCGGCTACCTGGCCGGGGTGCGGCGCGAACGGCGCGGCCACCATCGCCGCCGCCGGTGGAGGGCGCCGCCTGCTCACCGCACTGGCCACTACCGCCGTCCGCGCGGCCCGCTGGCACCGAACCCGGCAAGTAGGAGGTTGCTGCGATGACTTCACCGTCCCCGCGCGGCTGCCGCCCCGGCCGGCGCCATACCCACCTCATCGGCCTCCTGGCCGCCCTCAAAGACCGCAGCCGGCTCTCCTACGCCCAGCTGGCCGCCCGCACCGCCGGGCTCAAGGGCGCCGACGGCGTGTCCGCGAGCACCCTCAAGCGCGCCGTCGACCCCCGCGCCATACCCCAGGAGCACGTGGTGACCGCCTTCGTCCGCGCCTGCGGCGCCGCGGTCGAGGTCGAGCGCGACATGCTGAACGTGTGGCGGGCCGCCCGCGCCGAGAACCGCGGCATCCTCGGCGAGCTGCGGGCCCCGTCCGTCTCCAGCGTCCGCACCCGCGCCGACTTCCGAGCGGCCCTTGTCGCCGCCTACGAACGCGCGGGCGCCCCGCCCCTGCGCGTCCTGCAGTCCCGCGCCGGCATCCGGGAGGCCGGCGGCGCCCTGCTGCTGCCGCTGACCACCGCTTGGCGCATTACCCGCCGCGAGGGTCTGGGCCTGCCAACTGGACCCAGTGCGAGGCCTTCCTGCGCGGCTGCGGCATTCACCCCCGCCGCATGGGCCCCTGGCAGGACGCCTGGAAACGCACCCGGAGGCTTCCACGGGCCGACCTCGGCCCCTCCGCCGCCGACGTCCGCCGGACCGCCCGCGTCGTAGCGGACACCGGCGCCCGCTACGACGTCGCCCGGCTCGCCGCAGGCATCAGACCAGTCGTAGAAGCCATCGCCGCAGACCCCGTCATCCGCAACACCCCCACCGCGCTGGCCGCGGGCGTCCAGGGGTTCGCGGATGCACTCGCTGTCATGTACCGGTCGACCATCCAGCCGGGCGCACCGTAACGGCACCACCGCGCCTGGCTGGATCACCGCCACCAACCTCGTTACCCACGGCATCGACCCCGCCCGGCTCGACGCCGTCGTCGTCACCCCCCACGCCGCCGACGACCGCAGCATCGACCTCATCACCCGCACCCCCGACGGCCACACCACCGCCTTCCAGGTCAAGAGCCACCAGCAACGGCACGGCCCTTCCCCTGCGTTGCCGGGCGCACCGCCACCATCCGCGACCGCCGCCTGACCAGCGCGGCGGGGAAGGGTGAAGGGCGGGCCCGCAGTGCTGGGCGCGGCCCGGGGCCGCTGGCCCCGGAGGCCGGACTGGCGGGCTTCGTCGCCGTCCCGCCCGCCGCCGTTGCCCGGTATTCGGCGCGGCCCGTACGCCGACTGCCGGTGAGGCCGGGGAAGGGCGGCGTCGTACGAGGCCGGCGGCCTGCTGTTTGGCCGGGCACGCCCGAATCGCCCGCTCCCGCCGAGCAGCAGGCCCTCCTCCTGGCAGCCCACGCACCGGCGGCGGGATCCGGCTGGCGCCAACCTACTTGCGGTGAGCGGCAGTCGGCGCGCCGGTGTCGGGCGGGACAGGATCATCGGCGCGCGGGGTCCGGGGGGCGATCGCGGCCAGCAGCCGGCCGGCCGCGTCCACTCCCCCGCTGCCGGTGACCAGCTCGGCCCACGAGAGGGCCGGATCGCCCAGGAAGGTGGGGTCGGCGGCGACGAGGTAATGCAGGACCACCGTGTAGCCGTCGGCGCCAGCGTCCTACGCTGCGGCCAGAGCGGCGGCGGTCGCCGTCGGCCCGTGTGCGGCGGCCGCCTCGGCCAGGTCCTCGGCGTCCAGGGCGGCGGTGGCCTTTGGCCGGCTCCAGCCCGGGTGCGGTGCGCAGGTACGGGCCGGCGCATTGAAGACGCTTCACTGCGGCCAGCACCGGTTCCCAGTCGGCCAGGCCAACAGCCGCGCGGGCAGGACGGGCAGCCAGCCCCAGACCCGCAGCCGTCCTGGTCCAGCTCGGCAGCTACCGAAGGCTCCGGTGCCGGACAACGAGAAGGTCTGAGCCTCTCGCGTCAGCCGGGCCCCACCCACCCCCTCGGCTGCGAGCCCGTACCCAAACGACGAGGGGGCTGGCGGCTCCACGTGAGTGACCGCCGGATATGACCACAGCGTCCCCCATCCTCTAGCTCACGTAAAGTCGTCTCACTGAGAGTGCAGGATTGTCTCAGTCTCTGAAGCTTCGCAGGTCACAGGGCAGATTCGCCAGCCAGAACCCGCTTGACCACATTCTCAATTTTTGAAGCGCTACAGGTCAGAGAGTTACAAAAGGACCTTCAGCCCGCAAATCAGTTTAGACGACATAGTTGTTACCCAGGAGATCGACCAGCGCATCCTGGATGCTCGCGTTCTTGATACCGGAGTCGGTGAGGAGAACCTTCACCATGTCCTTTCCAAGGGGATGGCTGCGCGTCAGCAACCGGCCGTTGCCAACGCGTCACAGCCGCCACCATGTCATGGCTGCATCAGGAGCATGCACTGACGTGCCGTCACCATTGCCGTCAAACAGCCAGAAGCCTCCCCCGGAACATTCTGGGAGAGGCTTCCGGGATTTCTCTAATTCAGCTACTTCGGAAAATCATCCATGACGGGCACCCCTGCTTCACGCATGAGCCGCACCACCTCAT
Organism: Streptomyces sp. NPDC037288; assembly: GCF_055603265.1. Taxonomy (NCBI): domain Bacteria; kingdom Bacillati; phylum Actinomycetota; class Actinomycetes; order Kitasatosporales; family Streptomycetaceae; genus Streptomyces; species Streptomyces sp. NPDC037288. The sequence continues at coordinate 4,332 of NZ_JBVJVY010000077.1, read as the reverse complement.
CGTGAAGGTCGTCATCATCAATGAGCTCTGCGGATCGACCAAGAACGTCGTAAATCACTAGCCCGCCGTCCCCGGCCGATTCGTCCACGCTGATCAACACGTACCGACCCTTCGGAGCTTCCCAAAGGTACCTGAATTCATCCAGACTCATGGAGCGAACGTCCCGTCTCTCATCCAACGCCCTCCATATCTTATGGCGGAACCGTCAGGTAGGACGACCTGGCTGGAGACCTGCGGTGAGCCAGCCTTCCGAAGGGCCGCCAACACATTCAAGTCACCCCGGCTCGCGTATGGGGTTCCACCAGGATGAGTGTGCGAGATACAGCGGACATCCTCGCCGACGGGTACGCTCACAGCTCGTTCCCTACCGGAGTAAAGCCAGTACGACCCACCACCGCCGTTACGCCCGGGTCCAATCCGGTAAACCAGGGCAAATTCGACTCCATGTTCCGCACTCAGCGCCGCCATTCGATCACCGCCCAGGCGTCCAGGGATTCGAACTCCTGTACTACCGGGCAGGTTCGCATTGGCAGCACCTTCAGCAGCTGTCGCACTGACTCCGTTTGCCGTGCGAAGGTCACCTAGCACAGCCGCTTCGCTGAACATTCTGGCGCCGAAGAGCTCGGGCGCTGCGGCGGAGAGTATCCCGCCGATTCCCGTTCCGTTGCCGTAGGCCTCTGAGTCGACGTCGACGTCGTGATCAGCTGCTTCTTTGCGCATCGCGTCGCTGGCGCAGTCCACGCTGCCAAAAAGCTTGAACAAGTTGCAGCCGTAGGTGACGGTGTCGACGGCGCCTTGCAGGATGCCCCAGACGAGATCCTTGTCGTCGCCTGGTGCTCCCTGTTCCCAGTGCTTCTTGCAGATGCCGCCGCGGATGCAGCTGTAGCCCCAGTGGCCAGCATCAGGCGCGCTCGTTTGACCGTCACTGCTGGTGGGCGCAGTGCCTGTACCGCCTAGACTTCCGTCCCCGTGCTCTTGCCCCTGCCTCTTCTCCCACTCTTCAACCGACTTCTGCCCCCCGCACATCCCGTCCGGCATGCAGATGCCTTGTCCTGACGGGTCGCTGGAGGTGACTGGTGTGTTGTTGGCGTATGCGTAGCCGTTGAGTGATTGGTGCTGGTCCAGGCTCAGAAGCGGGTCGACGCTGATGAATTGTCCGATGGTGGTGTCGTATTCGCGAGCTCCCACGTGGGTCAGGCCAGTTGTGCCGTCGGCCGGCTTGCCGAGGAACGTTTTGTCGTCGGGCCACGACGTCGGCTGCTTGCCGCGCGGGGCGCCGAAGGGCGTGCTGTAGCGCTTGGTGACCGCGTATGTGTTCGCGTCGAGGGCGATGCTGGACGTGCCGTGCTGGTCGGCTGCAAGGAAGCTGAGCTTCGTACCCGGCACTCCGGACGTCGCCGTGCGGACGGCGATGGTTTGGCCGTTTGCCGTGTAGGAGCGAGCGCCGGAGGCGGTTTTGGTTGTGTCCTTGGTAGTGAGGTGCAGTTCTGTGCCGGCGCCCAGGTATAGGACGCTTTCGCCGTCGCCCTTGGCGCGACGGATCAGCAGTTCGCCGTTGGCATCGTAGAGGTAGCTAGTCTCTTTGGCACCGTCGGTGAGCTTGGCGAGGTCTCCCTCGGTGTTCCAGGCCAAGGCCTGCTGGGTCGTCGCCTGTGTCCTGATGTCCAGGGGGCCGGGGCGGGAGGTGGTGTTGCCCCTGCTGTCGTAGGAGTAGGTGGCCGGGCGGGCGCCGGTCGTCTTGTCCAGGGTGTGCGGCTTGTTGTCAGTGGTGTCGTTGTAGGTGTACGTCGTGGTTTTGTCGCCTGATGTGTTGTGCTGGGTTTCCGTCTTGCGCTGGCCAGCGTCGTTGTACGTGTACGACGTCCAGTACGGGGCCGCCCCGTCGATGTCGGAGACGGTGCGGCCGGAGGCCGCGCAGTCTGCGGTCTTCGGGGTCCACGCCTCGGTGAGGCGGCGGTTGCCGTCGTAGGCGAAGCACTGATAGTCGGCCTTGGCCGTGCCTCCTTGCGTGGTGCCGTCGAAGACGGAGCTGACATTGCCGGCGTCGTCCTGGGTGAACTTCAGCTCCTGTGGCATGTAGCCGTGGACGTCGTCGGTGGCGTAGGAACGGGTGAGTCGGCGGGTGCCTTCCTCGTAGTCCCAGGTGAGGTAGGCCTTCTTCGCCGACGACGAGCCGTCCATGCCCAGGGTGAGCTGGCGCAGGTCGCCCTGTGGGGAGAACGCGGCGCCCTGGAGGTAGCCGGTGGTGCCCTTTGAGGTGAGCTGGTCGCCCATGGCGTCGTAGGTGTAGGAGACCGTCTCGGCTGCCAGGCCGCCCGCGGCCGGGGCGGAGTACTGGCTGATCGACCCGTCCAGGTTGAAGCCGGTGGTGAACGACAGCTTGTTCGGCACGTAACCCCCGGAGACCAGAGGCTCTGTGTCGGGGAGGATCAGCTGGCTGCCGGTCACGTGGTACATCGAGTCGTAGGACGTGACCTTCTCGGTGTAGGCCTTGCCGCTCTCGCCGCCGTCGTAGCGGGTGGCGGTGTCCTGCTGGCCCTTGGCGAGTTGGTCGTAGTCCCAGGCGGCGAGTTTGTTGGCGTCGGTCTTGTCGACCTGCCACATGTCGGTCTTACGGCCGAGGTCGTCGTAGGCGTACAGCAGTTTCTTCGACGGGTCGTCGTTCGGGGTGGCGCTGATGACCTGGTCAAGGGTGTTGTACGCGGTGGTGGTCTTGCCCTTGTCGGGATCTGTCGCCGTGACCTGGCGGCCGAAGAGATCGTAGGTGTAGGACCATTTCGTCTTGTCAGGACCGGTAACCGTCTCCTGCTGGCCGGCAGGGGTGTAAGTGAAGTCGGTCGTGGTGAAGTCCGTGCCGGTCGGAGTGGTCTCGGCGTACTCGCGGCGCTGAATCGTCTGGCCGAGCGCGTTGGTGATCACGGTGGTCGCCTGTCCGCCGGTCGGGGCGGTGGTGGCGACGGTGTCACCGGTGTAGCCGGTATCGATCGTCCAGCGGGCGTCGCCGTGGACCTTCGTCACCGCCTTCGTCGGCCGGCCTGCGCCGTCGTACGTCGTGTCCGTCTCGATAGGTGCCTGGCCGCCGGAGATCTCCGCTGCCTTGGAGCTGGGGAGTGAGGTGCTGTCCCAGATGTCGGACTGCTGACTGACCGCGAGACCCCGAGCGTCATAGAGCGTCAACGAGATGAGGCGGCCGCCCTGCGGCGTCGGCGACTGAATCTGGCGCGAACGCAGCAAGGAGTCGTAGAACTCATAACTGGTGTTGTATCCCGAGCCGTCGTATTTCAGGGTGCCGGTGGAAACCCATGACATGCCGGTTTCGTCACTGGTGACATAGTAGTTGCAGACGTAGTTCGGGGTCTTGCCCAGCGCCTTGGAGCGGTTGGGCAACCAGAGCTTGCTGATGCGGCCGAGGCTGTCGTATTCGCTCTCGGTGACCTTGTTGTTTGGGTCGGTGACTTTCAGACTGGCGCCGGTCGCGAAGTCCAGCGCGGTGGTCGTCTTGTACGTCTTGGCGTCGGCGACCGTTGTCGATGTCAGCGGGCCTGCGTCCGTCGGTACGTAGGTGGTTGAGGAGACGGTGAGGTCGTTGGTGTTCTTGACGGTCTTGGGGCGTCCAAGAGTGTCGTACCAGGTCGTGGACACCTTCTGCCAGAGTGGGGCATCGTCGTTGCCGTATGCTTTGGCCCGCCCCGTCCAGGTGGCGTCACCCTTGGTGGGCTTCTGCGATGCCGACCACGTGGTGGCTGAGGTGTCGTCGTAGACCGTGGCCGTGTCGGAGATGACGTCACCTGCACGCTTGGAATCGGCGGGCAGGTTGAGCGCCGAGTCCGCGGTTGTGCAGGGCGCGGCGACGGTTCGGGTGCGGGTGACAAGGGAGTTGATGCCCTTGTCGTCGTTGCGGGCATACCAGGTGCGGGTGCACTTCCCGTCGCCCGTGGCCGCGTCGTCGCCCTCGTCCTCGACGGTCTCGGCCATGCCGTAGTCGTCGTAGGTCGTCTTCACCGTATGCACTCGGTCGAACGGGGTGAGCTTGCTGGTGATGTTGGTGCGCGTGTGGGTGGCACCGGTGCGGACGTAGTACGCCTCGGTGTCCGCGTAGGACTTGTGCTGGGTTGCCGTCCGCTTCGACCACGGGTCACTGATGGTGCCGCTGACCTCAGTGTCGTTGTTGTAGGTGACCGACTCTCGGGTGAAGCCCGCATATTGGTCGGCGTCCGTGATCTCGTCGGCCTTGATCCCTGAGAGGGCATTTGATCTAGGCGAATTGCCCTTTCTGTTCTAGTAAGTCCCTCGCCAGGTTGGTGTCGTCTCGTCCGTTATGCGCTTGGTGAG
>NZ_JBVJVY010000076.1:0-16534 GCF_055603265.1 Streptomyces sp. NPDC037288 | reverse complement strand
ACGGCGAGCACGCTGCTCCACCCGCCGCATCGGCACAGCAGTTCAAGCCGTCCACACCCTGATGACCTGCACATATTCAGGATGAAAACGGTTCAGTGCCCACATTCGCTGTGGCACCACCGGCGAGTCCGGATCCTCCACGAGCTCTTGCGATCAGCCGCAGGCTGCCGTCGATCGGTTGGCGCGGTAGGCGACGCCGTACTGGCGGGCGAAGCGGTTGCCGGCGGCGACCGAACCGCTCATCGAGCGCAGGTAGAAGGCATAGGCTACCGAGGCGATCTGCTCCTTGTTCAGGTACAGCACCCACAGGCTGCTGAGCTGGCGCGCGGTGCGCACCCTGTCGGCCAGCCCCTCGGCCGGCGGTTCCGGGACGCTTGGCATCGCGCCAGGCCAGGGCATGGGCGGCTTCGATGGGGGTGTGCGGCTGGCCGGCCCGAGCCCAGGTGCCGCGGTGCGGCTTGAGCGCGACCACATAGGCCAGGGCGGCCTCGCGCAGTGCGAGGTACCAGTCGTCGCTCACGGAGTACGCGCAGTCGGCGACCACCGCCCGGCAGCCGAAGCCCGCCTCCTTCCCGCGGGCCGCGAGGGCAGCGGCCAGCTGCGGTTTCGTACGGAAGGACGGATCGGAGCGGGCGCGGGCGCGGGCGAAGTGGGGGGGCTGAGGTGTAGGGAGTCGTGTGCAGCGGGTAGTAGACGCGGCCGTCGGTCCACACCGTGGTCACCGTGACGGTGCCGTTGTCCGTCTTGCCCAACCGGCCCAGCCACTGCCTGCCCACGTGCGCGGTGGCCGTGCCGTCCTTGCGGTCTCCGGAGTCGTCGATCACGATGACCCCGCCGTCGTGCGGAGCCGTCGCCGACTGCTCGCGCAGCAGTTCAAGCCGCCGGTCGTTGACCTGCTCGGCCTCCCAGGGAGACTCGGACAGGAAGAACTGCAGCCGCTGCACCCCCGGCATCCCCGCACCCGCAACCGGTTCCGCCCCTGCCAGGCAGGTGATCGTCTTGTTCCGCTCCCGCGGCGCCAACAGTCCGGTCAGATACTCGCGAAAGCCCCGCCGCTGGGCGAGACTGAAGAAGAGGTCGTCGAACCGGGCCGCGTAGTCCTCCAACGGCCCCGGCGCAGGCGGACACGGACGGCGAGCGGTCAATCTTCAGTCCCAAGCACGCCAGTTGAGTCCTCCCACCGGCCTACGGCCAACCCGACCTGCCGTCAACCCACACCACCGCCGAATTTAACGAACTACCGGTAGGGGAGCGGTGTCCCACAGATCGCAGTGGTGGACGGCCCGCAGGTTCGCCGTCGTGGCATTGCCGCCGGCGGGTGCGGTGCGCAGCTCAAGTACGTAGCCGGGGTGTGCGCTCTGCTCCGGCATCGTCTGCTGCATGTGAGCCCGTGGCACGAAGTCGTGGAGGAAGGAGCCCCAGTAGGTGGTCATCTGCGCGGACAGCGCCCGCTGCTCAGGGTTGAGGTGTGCGGCGAGGCCGTACGGTTTGAAAAGGTAGTTCAGCTCGGCCGCGTGGGTTGCGCCGAAGTCGAAGTCGGCATGCTGTGGCAGGTTTGCGGACAGGGGGGAGGTGCGGTCGGCGAATTCGTAGGTGTAGACACGTCCGCGCGTGGAGAGGCGCTGGTCGGTGCGTAGTGCCGGGCAGGCGAAGAGCTGGTCACCGAAAGCAGCGGCATAGGCATAGTCAGGCCGGGCGTAGGCGTCGAGCGGATACTGGGCCAGCGCGCGGGAGCCCGCGGTTTGACCGAAGGCCGAGACGAGGGCCTTGGGGTAGGCGTCGGCGGTCAGCGGGTGACCTAAGCGGTCGAAGCTGTCATAGGTGAAGGACAGGCCCTCGTTGCTGTTGGCGCCGTTCATGACGGGGACATGGGAGGCGCGGCCTGCGGTGAACGCGGCGGAGGGCTGTAGCGGCAGTTCAGGTCCGCCGATGGTGTAGTTCCATTCGTGGAAAATACTGGTGCCCTGCTGCGCTTTGAGGATGTCTTTGGCGGGCTTGGCGCGCAGGCAGTCTGCCGCGGTCGCCGGATGCGTGCAGCCCAGCTTGGCGGCGAAAGCAAGGCCGACGGAGACGGCATCCTTGCGGCTCTTGCCGGCGCAGTCGAAGAAGGCGCCACTTTCGATGATGGCAGCCCGGTACAGGCCGCGGCTGGTCGGGGAAGCGAGCTGAGTGCAGACCGCACCGCCGCCTGCCGACTCACCGGCGATGGTGACCCGCGCGGGATCCCCGCCGAAGCGCGCGATGTTGACCTGTGTCCAGCGCATCGCGGCCTGCTGGTCGAGCAGGGCGAAATTGCCGGTGGTGCCGGGCAGGGTCAGGAACCCCATCGCCCCGAGGCGGTAGTTGAAGGTCACGACGACGGTGTTGGTCCTGCGCGCGAAGGTATCGGGGACGATGTCGCGTCCCGCACCGCCCACGTTGCCGCCACCGTGGGTGAACACCATGACCGGCAGCTTGCCCGTGTGCCGGGTGGCGGGTGGGGTGTAGACGTTGACGTCGAGACAGTCCTCAGTCGTCTGATCCTTCTCGTAGCCCGGTATCCAAAAGGCACTCTGCGGACAGTTGTTACCGAACCGGGTGGCATCCTTGACCCCTACCCAGCCGGGGGCAGGCTTGGGCGCACGCCAGCGCAGAGCACCCGTGGGCGCCTGCGCATAGGGAATGCCAAGGAACTCCCGCCCCTGATCAGTGGCCTTGCCCCGCACCCAACCACTCGACGTCCGTACAAGGACACGCCCACCCCCCTCAGCACCGAGATGATTGCTCTGGTCGGCCTGGGCTGGCCAGGGCGCCAGGGCCGAAGCCGCGACGAGCGCGGGGAGTAAGACCCGGCGACTCCTGCGTAAAAGCTTCACGGGAAAGGCCATCTTTACGGATTCCTCCTGGCAGTTGAGGCCCGCACGGACTGCGAGCGCCTTGAGACTAGACCACTAGCCTGCGCGTTTCCCCATCGGTCGGCTGCCAGCAGCCGGTTCAGCTCCTCGACCTGCTTCGTCGTCTCCTCGGCACCAGCCGCGACCTCGGGATGGACGGTTCGCGCCAGGAAGGCGAGCAGCACCTCGTCCGGTCCGTCGGAGAGCTCCAACCGAGAGTCCTCGAAGATCCAGTCGTCGGGCAGGTCGTAGTTGTTAATCCGGTGCTGCTGGATGTCAGCGCGGATGGGCGGGAGTCGGCTGTTCTCGGACGTAGGTTGGTCCAGGTCGTAGAGGTCCTCCAGGAACGTAACCTCGTCCAGTCTCCCCCACCAGGGGCTCGATACCCGAGCAGGTAGTTGAAGATTTCGTACCGCGTCACCGCTGTGATCGATGGCTGCGGGTGTGCCGGGCGGGGTCACTGGACGTCATGTGTCCCAGGATGAAGGACAGGGCGGCCAGGTACCGGCCGATCGGGCTTTTCCCCTCCCAGACGAGATGTCAGGCAGAGTGCCGCAGGAGGACCGCCGACCGCGAGGCGCGCACCATCCCCACGTGGACGACACCACCCCAGGTGTCCGCTGTCCTCGATTCCTCTGCTCAAGGGAGCAGCATCATGACCCGGGACAACGTTCCCGGTGGCGACCAGCTCGGGCACCGTCTTGGCCGGGTGGGTGGCCTGGCGGCGGCGCTCGCCGGACTGCCCCTTTCCGCGCAGGATCCGGTACATCGTGGAGACGGAGCAGTGGTAGCGCCCAGCGTCCTGCTCGCGGGCCCAGATCTGCGCGGGCGGCAGCTCGGCGTACTCGACGCTCTTCATCAACTCCAGTACCGCAGCCCGTTCCTCGGCCGACAAAGCTGAGGGATGGACCTGCTGCCGGCGGGGTCTGCGTGGTGGCGAGGGACGGAGCCGGCGGTAGTGGGTGGCTCTGGAGCGGCCGGTCAGCCAGCAGGCGGCCGTGATACCGAGCTCGCCCTCGACGCCGGTGAACGCGTCGCCGACCACCGGGCCGACGGCAGCGTTCAGTCCGCGCCCTCGGAGATCGTTTTCAAGAGCGCGGAGGCTTTTCCCATGACCTCCAACGCAGCCTTGTTCCGGGCCAGTCCCTTCTCCAGCCGTTCCACCTGGCGGCGCAGCTTCTCGTTCTCCGCCTCGGCAGCCGGCTTCTTCGGCCTCGCCGGGCTGGTGCGCCGGTCGACCAGCTTCTCCAGCGCCCCGGCGTCCCGCGCGGCCCGCCATTCCTTGACGTGCGAGTGGTACAGCCGCTCCCGGCGCAGGACCGCACCCTCCTCGTTCTTGGGCGCGGCGTCGTACTCAGCCACGATCCGCAGCTTGTACTCGGGACTGAAAGTGAGGCGCTTCGGCCGGGGAGCCGGATCCGACCCGGGCGGGCTTGTGCTGGTCATGAGGGGTGGTTCTCCTGTAGTGCCCTCTCAGGCTAACCCGACGAAGCGGGACGTCTCACCCAAGGCTGACGGAGAGGGCCTTGGCAGATCGAGTGCCAGGAGCGGGGGCGGTGCTACGAGCGCAGCCGGCGGAGGGTCCTTCGTACGAATACCTCCAGGCCGCTGTTCGGTCGCAGAAAAACGTGTCTGTGGGCCATCAGAACCTGCAGATACCGCTCCACGAAAGTGACGCTGTCCTTCGCGAACGCTCGAATAGGGAAATCACCCTGGCCTGACATGTCGTCACTGACACCCCCACCGGCACCAACCCGGCACATCGCACATTTCAGCGACGCCCGAACAGCAGGGAAGGTTACGATAATCCGATTATCTACTTTATGGGTGTTCAACGCGTTCACGCGTGAAGCTAGTCAGGATCTTGTGGCATAACCGGCTATCAGGTGTACTTGTCTCGAGAACAGGCCGAAAATAGGTTGGCCAAATTTCGCAGCAGGTTGTTCGGCTCCGGGGAGCTAGCGCCTGACGGCGGGATTGCGTAGACCAACAAATATCCATTCTGGTAATGCAGAGAGAAGACGGCAGGAACGGCTACCAACAAGGTATTTGGCCGCAGGCGTAAAGACGGCGGAAGGCGCCGGGGCCGTCCGATCGAGAAGTGGGCGGACAGCTTCGAGTGGTCAAGGGCGCATGCGGCGGCTTGGCGCTGGCCTTCGGCCACCCCACGCCGACAAGGCGTGCTTTGCGCGGTTCACTGTTTGACGTCCTCAGCGGGTGCATCCTCAAGGAGCCCACCGCCATGGCGAGAACCTTTACCCTTCCCGATGTTTTGGCCGCTCGGGTAGTCCGCGGCCGTCCCAACAATGAACAGATCGCAGCCTTGCTGGTCGTCCTGGTCATGAGTTGCCGTCAGGGTAGTGCGACTGCGGGCCACAATGTTCAGCGAGCACAATGGCTTCACGGATGGCTACCTTTTGTACCACGTACCTCCTGGCAGGCGACTCACAATACACCCTAAGTTAAATTCAAGGAGGCGTCGCAACAATGCGTTGGATGCCCTCGCTCAGAGGTGACCTGGGCCAGTGTCGCGTGAGTCTATTCGTGTGACTCCTCTTGCGATGAAGGCGCTGGTCAGCAGTTCCTGTGGTCGATGGGCTGCCCCGCTACGTGGCTTTCGCTGATCTGGCGATTGCTGAGGCCGTCTTCGAGTTGGGCCTACTGTAACCGGACCTGAACGAGCGGATACCCGCCTGGTCACCGCCACTGCAACCGGCGGCGTCGTGGAGTTGGATAGCGCTTTCTGCGAAGGTCGCATTCCGCCGCCAGGCCAGTTCTCCTTCGATCACGTCACCGACTGGGCACACACGCGGTATGGCGTCGGAGGCTATGGCGGGGCGCTGGCTGTCTCGACGGGCTGCACAGCTGGACTCGACGCGCTCGGGTCTGGTTATGACGCTGTGGTCAGCGGGCGGGCAAGTCGGGTGCTAGCAGTGGCTGCCGAGGCTCCTCTCTGCCCGTTCGTGCTCGGCGCATTCACCAACATCGGTGCGCTGTCGGACCCGGATGAGGATCCGGAGCATGCATCCTGTCCGTTCTCTCCGGACCGGGACGGCTTCGTGCTGGGTGAGGGTGCTGCGGCTGTGATGCTGGAAGAACTGCCGGCAGCGACGGCTCGTGGCGCAGCACCGCTTATCGAAGTTTTGGGTTGGGCCTCAGGTCCCGAAGGGCGGGCGCCTGGCCAGTGTTGTCTGCACGGTGAGTGGCGCCGGTGCGAGGCGCCGCCGAAGGAGGTCTGCGGTGAACAACGGCCTGGGAAACATTGCGATCATCGGCATGGCGTGCCGCTACCCGGACGCCACGACTCCGCGCGAGCTGTGGGAGAACGCGGTGGCCGGACGCCGCGCCTTCCGGCGCCTGCCGGATGGGCGCATGCGCCTGGAGGACTACTGGGATCCCGACCCTGCGACCCCGGACCGCTTCTATGCCCGTCATGCGGCGGTGCTTGAGGGCTACGAGTTCGACCGTATCGCGTACCGCATCGCGGGCAGCACCTACCGCTCCACGGACCTCACGCACTGGCTGGCGCTCGACACTGCCGCCAGGGCGCTGGCTGATGCCGGATTCCCGGGGGCCGAGGAGCTGCCCAGGCAGCGCACCGGTGTGGTCGTGGGCAACACCCTGACCGGTGAGTTCTCCCGCGCCAACACGATGCGGCTGCGCTGGCCGTACGTGCGCAGGGTCCTGGCCGGTGCGCTGGGGGCGCAAGACTGGGACGAGGTCCGCACCGCCGATTTCCTAGCCGGTCTCGAAGAGGCCTACAAGCGGCCCTTTCCGGCCATTGATGAGGACACCCTCGCGGGTGGTCTGGCGAACACCATCGCCGGGCGGATCTGCAACTACTTCGACTTCAACGGCGGCGGCTACACCGTCGATGGTGCCTGTTCCTCATCGCTGCTGGCTGTCACCACGGCCGCCACGTCCCTGCACAGCGGCGACCTCGACGTGGCGATCGCGGGCGGTGTGGACCTGTCCATCGACCCGTTCGAGATCATCGGTTTCGCCAAGACCGGTGCGCTCGCCAAGAAGGAGATGCGTCTGTACGACCGCGGCTCCAACGGCTTTTGGCCGGGCGAGGGCTGCGGCATGGTCGTCTTGATGCGCGAACAGGACGCGATCGCCGCGGGCCTGCGCATCTACGCGAGCGTTGCCGGTTGGGGCATCTCCTCCGACGGTCAGGGCGGTATCACCCGGCCCGAGGTCAACGGCTACCGGCTCGCCCTCCGGCGGGCCTATGAGCGCGCTGGGTTCGGCATCGAGACCGTGCCGCTCTTTGAGGGGCACGGCACCGGTACTCAGGTTGGCGATGCCACGGAACTCCGGGCCATCATGGGTGCGCGGGCCGAGGCCGGGCAGCAGGCGCCGACCGCCGTCATCAGCTCGATCAAGGGCATGATCGGCCACACCAAGGCCGCGGCCGGTGTCGCCGGACTCATTAAGGCCGCGATGGCCGTGGATGCCGGGATGCTGCCGCCCGCCATCGGCTGCGTCGATCCGCACGATCTGCTCACCGGTGATCAGGCCAATCTTCGGGTGCTGCGCAAGGCCGAGGCATGGCCCACGGGCGGGGCCCGCCGGGCCGGGATCACGGCCATGGGCTTCGGCGGCATCAACACCCACGTCGTCCTCGACAAGCAGGTCACGGGCAAGCCCCGCACCAGGCTGGGCCGACGCGCCACCACCCTCGCCCACTCCGTGCAGGACTGCGAGCTGCTGCTGCTGGACGGCGCGTCCATCGAGGCGCTGCGCGCGCGGATGGTGCACGTCACCGATTTCGCGGCCGGGTTGAGTTATGCGCAGATCGGCGATCTCGCGGCGACGCTGCAGCGCGAACTGGGGGAGCTGCCCTGTCGTGCGGCCGCGGTGGTGACCTCACCCGAGGACGCGGTAGCGCGGCTGCGTCAGCTCATCGAAGCTGTCGACGCGGGCGAGAGCCTCCCGTTCGCCGCCGACGGGCGCATCTTCCTCGGCAGGGCCGTCGAGGAGCCCCGTATCGGTTTCCTCTTCCCCGGCCAGGGCTCGGGGAGGGGTACCGGCGGAGGAGCGCTGCGCCGCCGCTTCGCGGTGGCCGGCGAGGTCTTCGACCAGGCAGGTCTGCCCACCACCGGCGACATGGTCGCCACCGACGTGGCGCAGCCGCGCATCGTCACCGGCTCCACCGCAGGCCTGCGCGTCCTTGACTGGCTCGGCCTCGAGGCCGACCTGGCCGTGGGCCACAGCCTTGGTGAACTCTCCGCCCTGCACTGGGCGGGCGCCCTGGACGCCACGATGCTTCTGGACACCGCGCGGGTGCGCGGGCGGGCCATGGCCCAGCACGCTGCCTGCGGCACGATGATCTCCCTCGCCGCCACGCCGGATCAGGCCAAGACCCTCCTCGACGGTCTTCCCGTCGTCATCGCCGCCTACAACGGCCCCGGGCAGACCGTGGTCTCCGGCCCCATCGAGGACATCGAGACCGTCGCAGCCAAGGCCGCGCGGGCGGGCATCACCTGCACCCGGCTCGCCGTGTCGCACGCCTTCCACTCGCCCCTGGTCGCCCCGGCCGCCGAGTCCTTCGGACAGTGGCTCGACGGCATCACCTTCGGGCCCGTTCAGCGGCACATCGTATCCACCGTCACCGGCGCGGAGCTGGAGGAGGACGAGGATCTGGCCAAGGTGCTGCGCCAGCAGATCACCGGCCCGGTGCTGTTCGCGCAGGCCGTTCAGCAGGCGGCACAGGACCTCGACCTGTTCGTCGAGGTCGGCCCCGGCCAGGTCCTTTCCCACCTCGCCACCGGCCTCACCGACGTGCCGGCCATCGCCCTCGACACCGACGACGAGTCGCTGCGGGCACTGCTCCACGTGATCGGCGCCGCCTACGTCATCGGTGCACCGCTGCTCCACGAGCGGCTCTTCCACGACCGGCTGACCCGGCCCCTGGAGATCGGCGCCGAGTTCAGCTTTCTCGCCAGCCCCTGCGAGGCGGCTCCCCCCACCAATCTTCCCGCCGCGCAGACCGCAGGGCGAGGGAAGACTCCCGAAGACTCCCGTCTCACGCGAGAAGCCGACGCTACGGCCGACCGGACGCCCCTGGAGGTGCTGCGCGTCCTGGTCGCCGAACGAGCCGAAATGCCGCCCGAGTTGGTGTCCGACGACTGCCGCATTCTCGATGAGCTGCACATGAGCTCGATCACGATCGGCCAGATCATCAATCAGGCCGCCACCCAGTTCGGTCTCACCACGGCTCAGGCACCCACCAACTTCGCGACGGCCACGCTGGGCCAACTCGCCGAGGCACTCGAATCGCTGGCGCAGACCAGTCGGCCCGGCGACGGGAGCGCTGCCTTGGTGTCCGGCGCCGCCCCCTGGGCGCGGGCCTTCCGCGTCGACCTCGACGAGCTGCCCCTGGCCCCGGCCGTACCCGGGCAGAACCGTGGTGCCTGGCAGCTGTTCGCCGACTCCGCCCATCCCTTGGCCCAGGACCTCCAGCAGGCCCTGGAGAGCGCGCGGGTCGGAGCCGGTGTGCTGGTGTGCCTGGCGGCTGACTGCCCTCCCGGGCACATCGAGCAGGCGCTCAACGGCGCGAAGGACGCCCTCGCGGGTAACCTCGACCGCCGCTTCGTCCTGGTCCAGTCGGGCCACGGTGCCGCCGGGCTCGCCAAGACTCTGCACCAGGAGGCCCCGCACCTGAAGACGACCATCGTGCACATCCCGATGTCGGGCGACGCGGTCGAGCACGTGGTGGCCGAGGTCGCCGCGACCACCTCGTTCACCGAGGCCCACTACGACGCAGGCGGTGTACGCACCGTGCCCACGCTACGGGCCCTGCCGGTCGCCGCCGCGCGCACCGACCGCGTCCTCGGCGCCGGCGACGTGCTGCTCGTCACCGGCGGGGGCAAGGGCATCACCGCCGAATGCGCACTCGCCCTCGCCCAACAGACCGGGGCGCACCTCGCCATCATCGGCCGCTCCCACCCCGCCACCGACGAGACCCTCGCCGCCAACCTGCGCCGCATGACCGCCGCGGGAGTGCAGGTACGCTACGCCGCCGCCGACGTCAGCCACCCCGATCGGGTACGGGACGCCGTTGCCGAACTGGCCGACTGCCTTGGCCCGGTCACCGCCGTGCTGCACGGCGCGGGCCGCAACGAGCCCGCACCCCTCAGCACCCTTACCGCCGAGGATTTCGCCTCCACCTTCGCCCCCAAGGTCGACGGGCTGCACACGGTCCTCGACGCGGTCGGTGAAGAAAACCTCAAACTCCTGGTCACCTTCGGCTCCATCATCGGCCGCGCCGGCCTGCGCGGCGAAGCCCACTACGCCACCGCCAACGAATGGCTGGCCGCGACCACGGAACACATCGCCCGCACTCACCCCGCCTGCCGTGCCCGGTGCCTGGAATGGTCGGTGTGGTCCGGCGTCGGCATGGGGGAAAAGCTCTCCGTCGTCGAATCGCTCGCCCGCCAGGGCATCATCCCTCTCTCACCCGACCAGGGCATCGCCCTCTTGCTGCGGCTGATCGACGACCCCGACGCCCCGGTGGTCACGGTGGTCTCCGGCCGCACGGAGGGCATCGAGACACTCCGCCGGCATGCGCCGCCGCTGCCCCTACTGCGTTTCATCGGCACCCCGCTGATCCGCTACCACGACGTAGAGCTGGTCACCGAGGTGGAACTCAACCCCGGAACCGACCCCTACCTCGCCGACCACGCCCTCGACGGCAACCTGCTGCTCCCGGCGGTGCTCGGCATGGAGGCGATGGCCCAGGCCGCCGCCGCCCTCACCGGACGCAACGATGCCGCCCTCACCATCGAGGACGCCCGCTTCCTGCGCCCCATCGTCGTGCCACTGGACGGCACCACCCGTCTGCGTGTCGCCGCCACCGTCACCGGGCCCGACACGGTCGCCGTCGCCCTCCACACGGAGGAAACCGGCTTCGTGGCAGAGCACTTCCGGGCCCGGCTCGTCTACCGCGACACCGCCATCCCCGACGGGCCTCCCGAACAGACCAGCCCGAATGTGCCGCCAGCACCGCTCGACCCGCGAACCGACCTGTACGGAGGCGTCAACTTCCAAGGCCCCCGCTTCCACCGGCTGCTCCGCCTCCACCGGGCCGCGGCACAAAACCTGGACGCAGACGTCTCGCTCCAGGCACCGACCGGCTGGTTCGCGAACTTCCTGCCCGACACACTGCTGCTTGCCGATCCCGGGATGAGGGACGCGCTGATGCACGGATTCCAGGCGTGCATCCCCGAAGGAACGCTCCTGCCCTCCCACGTCGAACGCATCTACCCGCTCGGATCCACCACCGATACCCCCGACCAACTGCGCTACTGCGCCACCGAGCGTCACCACAACGACGACACCCACGTCTACGACATCGCCGTGCGCACCGTTGAGGGCGAACTCGTCGAGCGCTGGGAAGGCCTCGCCCTGCACGCCGTACGCAAAACCGACGGCGCGGGCCCATGGATCCCCGCGCTCCTCGGCCCCTACCTGGAACGGACACTCATCGAGGTCCTCGGCACACCCCTCGCACTGGCCACCGAACCGCATACCGGCGGCGGCACACAGGAACGCCGTGCCAGCACCTCCCGTGCCCTCCAGCGCGCCCTCGGTCGCCCCACCGAGGTCCGCTGGCGCCCCGACGGCCGTCCGGACATCGACCAGGCACGGCACGTCTCGGCCGCGCACGGCCCCGGCATCACCCTCGGCGTGGTCTCCGACACCGCCGAACACATCGTGGCCTGCGACGTCGAGGCGGTCATCATCCGCTCCCGGGACGACTGGCAGGGCCTGCTCGGCGAGCACAACCCGCTCGCCGCCCTCGTGGCAGCTGAGACCGCAGAAACACCGGACTCCGCGGCCACCCGGGTATGGAGCGCCATCGAGTGCCTCAAGAAGACCGGCCTTGGCACCGGCGCTCCCCTGACGCTCGCTCCCCGCACCAAGATGAACTGGGTGACCTTCACCTCCGGCGAACTGCGGATCGCGACCTTCGTGACCACACTGCGCGATATCCGGCAGCCCGTCGTCTTCGCCGTCCTTGCCAACGGTGAGAGCGGGACCATCGCATCCGAACGGAGCTAGGACATGGCGGACTACTTCGAGTACCGGCACATCGTGAGCTTCGAGGACACCAACTTCGTGGGCAACGTGTACTACGTGAACTACCTCAGCTGGCAGGGCCGCTGCCGGGAACTCTTCCTCCGCCAGCACGCACCCACGGTCCTGCAGGAACTCCAGAAGGACCTCAAACTGTTCACCATCAAGGTGGAATGCGAGTTCTTCGCGGAGATCACCGCATTTGATGAGATCGCGATCCGCCTGAAGCCGACGGAGCTGACGCAAACCCAGCTCGAATTCACCTTCGACTACATCATCGACCGTCCCGGTGTGGGAGAAGTACTCTTCGCCCGCGGCCGCCAGCGCGTCGCCTGTATGCGCGGCCCGAACGGACACACACGACCAGAGCCGTTCCCCCACGAGATGACCGCAGCAGTGCGCGCGTATGCCCCGCAGCTACGGCAGTGAGGGCCTTCCGCCCCTGGGCTGTCGGGTGTTATCAAGTTGAGGGGCGGGGCGCGTTGATCTTGGTGGATATCGTGGGAGGGGTCTGCTGGTGGACAGTGCTGCGCCGTCGTCCAAGGGCTTCCGGTTGCCGTCGGAGGTGATCTTGCACGCGGTCTGGCTGTACCACCGTTTCCTTCTGTCCTTCCGTGATGTGCAAGAGCTGCGGTTCGAGCGAGGCATCCAGGTGTCGTACGAGGCGATCCGGCTGTGGTGCGAGCGGTTCGGGCCCGCCTACGCTGCCAGGCCTCGGCCCAGGCGTCGGACCACAACTTGACCACGGCCAGATACTTGGTGCCCCACTTCTCGGAGAACTCCAGGAACCGCTCGGTCGCGGCGGCGTCGCTCGGCGCGGCGTAGACGGGTTTCAGGTCCTTGGCGACCTTGTCCCAGTCCTGGCGAGCGCAGTAGCGGATGCTGCTGCGGATCGAGTGAAGCCGTCAAGAAACAACGCGTTGCTTGGCGGAGACGATCTCGTTGATGTGGTAGGCGAATATCCGACGAGGTCCGCAGTCAGTTGGCGCGACGGTTCGATGTTCTGCTCCCGCACCTGAACGAGCGTCAACGGCGCCTGGCGTTGGCGACCGAGGCCCGGTTGCTCGGGCATGGGGGCGCCGGGCTGGTTGCGCGGATAGCCGAGGTCAGCGAGACGACTGTACGCAAGGGCGTGTTCGAACTCGAGGCTGCGGTCGATCCGCTGCGCGAAGGGCGTGTCCGGCGCCCTGGTGGCGGGCGCATGCGGGTCGAGGCGATCGATCCTGAGCTGGTTCCGGCGCTGATGGCGCTGGTCGAACCCGACGAGCCCAATGATCCGATGTCGCCGCTGCGCTGGACGACGAAGTCACTGCGGCACCTGGCCGCAGAGCTGTCCCGGCAAGGGCATCGCGTGACCGCGCCCACGGTGGGCCGGCTGCTCAAGGAACACGGGTTCAGCCTGCAGGGCACCGCCAAGACCCTGGAAGGCGATCAACGCCCGGATCGGGACGCGCAGTTCCGCTATATCAACGAGCAGGTCAAGGAACACCAGGCTGCGGGCCAGCCGGTGATCAGCGTGGACGCGAAGAAGAAAGAACAGATCGGGCAGCTGCCGATGCCCGGACAGGAATGGCGGCCGGCCGGACAGCCTGTCGAAGTCGAGGACCACAGCTTCTTCGCCGGCCCCCATGGGGAGTCCGTCATCCCGTACGGGATCTACGACATGGCCGCGAACACCGGCTGGGTGAACGTCGGCACCGACCACAACACCGCCACATTCGCCGCCTCGTCGATCCGCTCCGGCGGGCAGCATGATGGCTTGGGTTAGGTCGTTCAGCTGCTGATTCTGTCGCGTGGGGGACATTGCGGGTGGTGGGTCTTCCAGCACGAGGCCCAAGAGGGTGGGCGTGGACTGGCGACTCGGCGCCTGTGGCGAAGGCGAGGGCGACGGCCGCGCCCCAGGAATGCCCGATGAGCAGTGGTTCGGCCAGTTCCAGAGTGTCGGTGAAGGCACGGATGTCGCCGGCTGCCCTGCGCAGGCCGTAGGAGCCGACTGGTGGTTTGGCGCTGTCGCCGTGCCCTCGCAGGTCGGGGGCGAAGACACGGAAGCGGTCGGCCAGGGCGGGGCCCACCCGCGACCAGCTCGCGGCGGATCCCGCGTTCGCGTGGAGGAGGACCGCCGGAGGATTGGCCGATTGATCGGTCCCCCAGCTAAGATAGTGGAACTGGCCTGCCGGGAGGCCGATGAACCGGGAGCGGGCAGCGGTCATCACGCGGCTCCAGTAAGGCGGCGCCAGACGAGGCACGGGGTCCGCTCGTGCCCGCCGGTCTGTGTGGTCGGCGACCACAGGGTCAGCGCGTTGCCGGCCAGCTGCAGGCGACGCTTTTGCTGAGTCGCTATCCACTGCGGCACGGAGGCGACGTGGACCTGGTGCAAGACAAGGTTCCCCCGGCACTCGTAGGTTCCGCCGTACCCAATGTACGAGTTGGCTTGGGCAACGGCTTCCACGCTGCTCGGGTCGACCGGTTCGGCATCGGGTCCGGTGGCAGGTCCGGCGCCGTGTCGTCCGGGATCCAGGAGGTGGGCCGACATGTGGCCATCGGCGGTGTAGACGAGCAGGCCGCTTGGCTTCGGCCCCATGGGGACAAGAAGCGTGTGTCCAGTCTCGTCGATGATGGAGAACGAGACGAGCGACCACACACCTACAAGGCCGTCAGCGGACGTGACACTCCCCCCGGAAGGCTGTGGCTGCTCGTGGCGGGCGTGGCCGAGTGTGGGGGACATGGGCATCGTAGTCATGCCTCCTCATGTTGAAGCGGTGCATCCAGGTTGAGCATGTCCTCCAGATGAGCACTGAGGGAGTGGATGCTGGGATGAGTCCAAACGGCCGCCACGGGAAGGGGGATGTGCAGGGCGCTCTGGAGCCGGCCTCGGAGTTCGACGGCACGCAGAGAGTCCAGGCCAAGGTCGGAGAAGGCCGTGTGCGGGTCGATGTGACGCGAGCGCAGCCGCAGCAGAGCCCGCAGTTGTGCACTCACGTGGCGTTCGTGTACCGAGCGGCGACCGGGTCCGGGGGCCGGGGCGGTGCCTCTCAGGTCAGCAAGTACGTCACCGATGGCGGCCGGAGCGGCTTCATCGCTGGTCACCTCTCGCACGGTTGTGGTCGCTCTGGGCCTCTTGCGCAGATCAATCATGTGACGGCGTCGCTCCCAGGTGGTCGCGGGAGCGTCGACGAGCGCCCCATCGGAGTACCAGCGATTCCACTCCACCTGGTAGCCCGCGCAGTGCAGGGCGGCGACCGCAGTATGCAGCGCGAGCTCCTGGTCCTGCCCTGAGCGCAGAGTCGCAAGGACAACCGGATCGGCAACGACATTGAGTGTCTGGGCCAGGGGATGGACGGCCACAGGGTGCGGTGAGATGTCCTGGAACAGCCGGAAGCCGTCCTCAGCCAGGGCCAGAGCAGCACTCACCGCCTTCACTGGACACCGCATGTTGGCTGCCCAGTACGCGGCATCGAAGGCAGGCTCTTCGCGCGGATCCTCGAGAACGGTGGTGTAGAAGGGCACATCCGGCCGGCGGGGCCGCAGCTCATGCAGCGAAGCAGCGAGAGCATCCGCAAGCGGGCGTGTCAGCGAACAATGCGAGGCAAAGTCAACAGCGATCATTCGCGCGGGCGTGCCATTGGCGTCCCATGTGCTGACCAGACGCTGCACCGTGGCCGTCTTCCCACTGATCACAGTGGACTGCGGAGCGGCGAGTACAGAGATGTCCACGTCGGGGAGGTTGGCAATCTCTTCGCTGACTTTGGCATGGTCGAGTTCCACCACACCCATCGCCCCCGTGCCCGCCTCGGCGTCGGGGAGGCACAGCAGCGACCGACGGCAGATCACGCGCACCCCGTCCTCAAGGCTGAGCGCGCCCGCTACCACGGCAGCGGCGACCTCCCCCATCGAATGGCCCACGACCGCAGCCGGCTCCACTCCATAGGAGCGCAGGGCGCGGGCGAGTCCGATCTGCATGGCGAAGATCATCGGCTGTACCTGGTCGACGCGGCTGACCTCGGCGCGTGAGCGCATCAGTGCCAGCGGCGAGAAGCCAGATTCTTTTGCGACAAGAGGGTCCAGCTCGGCGACGGCGCGAGCAAAGGCCGGCTCCGTCTCGAGTAGCTCCCTTCCCATGCCGGCCCATTGGGAACCCGTGCCCGCTGAAGACCCACACCGGTGCTCCAGCGCCAGGACCGCGCGTGAAGTCACTGACCACGCCAGGGACCGTCTTGCCAACGACGTACGCGCGCAGCCGGTCCACCAATTCGTCATGGGAACGGGCCACTACCGCCAGCCGCTCCATGGCGTGGGAGCGCCGCAGCGCCAGCGTGTGCGCCACATCTGGGAGTGGTGTCGCCGCGCCGGGCCCGTCGAGCCAGTCGGCCAACCGTGCAGAACTCGCCTCCAAAGCAGGCACGGACCACGCAGAGAGCAGGAAGCTGCGCAGTGACCTTCCCCTCGTAGCGTGGAGGTGTGACTGAAGCGGAAGTTGAGGGTCATGGGTGGGAAGCGACGGTCGTACGACGCGCCGTTCCGTGAGGGTGCGGTACGCATCGTGTTGGAGACTGGGAAGCCTGCGGCGGAGGTCGCCC
>NZ_JBVJVY010000075.1:0-16737 GCF_055603265.1 Streptomyces sp. NPDC037288 | reverse complement strand
GGAGTGAAGTTCCTGCGTTTCTGCGACAACCAGCTTCCCTTTCCGAACAGACCCATCGTAGTGGGACCACTGTCCGGAAACTTCGGGGCGCCTCATGACGCTCCGGAGCGTCTGAGGTCTCTGATGGATGCCGTCTTCACGATGCAGACCGAGCTCAATTTGCCCCTTGAGTTCGAGGCAGTGGTCGAGGCCGCCTGACGGAGGGTGGGCAGACGCGGAGGTGGCCTCAGTCAAGCGAAGGACTGAGCCCAACACCTGGCCATGCCACGGAGGTCGCTAGGGCCTGTCCGATGGGTCAGGCCCTGGTGCCTGTCCAATAGGGTTTCGGGCTTGCGCTTTCCGTTGCGGCAACTTCTACGGTCATGTGTGTGGCCGGAGAGACCGGCCCGGCGAGGGAGGCACCGGTAATGGCCTGGTCGATCGCGGAGGTGGCGCGGATGTCCAAGGTGACATCGCGGGCGCTGCGGCATTACGACGAGATCGGCCTGCTGCCGCCCGCATGGATCGGGAGCAACGGGCACCGCTACTACGAGGAGGCCGATCTGCTGCGTTTGCAGCAGATCCTGCTGATGCGGGAGCTGGGCCTGGGGCTGCGCGAGATCCAGGCGGTCCTGGACAACCAGCTCGACCAGGTGGCCGTGCTGCGTGAGCACCACGAACGGCTGCTCGCGGAACGGGACCGGCTGGAGACGCTCGCCCGTACGGTCGGGCGCACCATCGCCGAACTGGAAGAAGGTAGGGACAACGGGAAGATGACGAAGATCAACAAGCCGGAGAACCTGTTCGAGGGGTTTCAGGCCCCCTCCGAGGCCGAGGCCGCGGTACGGGAGCGGTGGCCGCAGGCGTGGGAGCAGTCCCGGCAGGCAGTCGAGGCGATGACCTCCGAGGACACGGAGCGCTGGCAGCGTGAGGTGACGGCGCAGATGATCCGTATGGCGGAGTTCATGGTGGCCGGCACGCCGGTCTCCGACCCCGCGGTACAGGCCGAGGTGGACGCCAACTACCAGCAGATCTGCCGGTTCTGGACCCCGAACGCAGCCGCGTACAAGGGAGTGGGCCAGACCTATGTCGACGACCCGCAGATGCGGGCAAACTTCGACAAGATCGCCGAAGGTCTCGCCGTCTACCAGCGCGATGCGATGACCGTGTACGCCGATGCCCGGCTGAGCTGACCGCACGCGCCTAAGGGCCGTGCGGCGGGTCATGAGCGCAGCCAGAGGCGAATGGCTGCGACGGTCACGGTGCCGTGGAAGATGTATGCCCTCTTATCGAATCGGGTGGCTACGGCACGGAAGCCCTTGAGGGCGTTGATCGTTCGCTCGACTTCATTCCTGCGTTTGTAGAGCGACTTGTCGAAGCCGGTGGGCCCACCGCCCCGGCTGCCACGGTGCTGTCTGTTGGCCCGCTGGTTCCTCGGTTCGGGGATGGTGTGCTTGATCCGGCGCCTGCGCAGGCACCGGCGGTTACGACGGGATGAGTACGCCTTATCGCCGCTGAGGTGATCAGGCCGGGTGCGCGGGTGACCGCCACCCGGCCGTCGTACGCGAACGCGCTCAAGGACCGGGATCAACTGAGGTGCGTCGCCCCACTGACCTGGCGTGATCAGCACCGCCAAGGGCCGACAGCCGCCGTCTCCGGCGAGATGAATTTTCGTGGTCAGACCTCCCCTGGACCGGCCGAGGGCCTCGTCGGGGCGATGCTGAGCGGGCGGGATCCGTTTCCTAGGAATTCGCGGCGGACGCCTTCGAGCCCCGGCGGCATGCTGATGGGCCCGGCAGGTCGTCGAGTCAATGCCGACCATGCTCCAGTCGATACGGTCCTCGGCGTCGGCGTCGGTCTGGACGGAACGCAGCACGTTCTCCCAGGTGCCGTCCGCCGACCAGCGCCGATGCCGGTCGTGGCAGGTCTTCCACTTCCCGAAGCGCATCGGCAGGTCGCGCCAGGGAATGCCGGTGCGCTCGCGGAACAGAATGCCGTTGATCACCTTACGATGACACTTCCACCGCCCGCCCCGTCCCACGTTCTTCGGAAGGTGCGGCTCCAACCGAGCCCACTGCGCGTCAGAAAGATCACCCCGCCCCACACCAGCCGGAACGATCTCGCCAATCGCCGGTCACATGACCCATCGGACACGCTCTAGGCCGTGTCTGATGGCTCTTGCCCGAGTGGTGGATCTGGCGCTGTTCCGGGCAGGAGCTGTGCGGGGAGCCTAAGCAGGCGCGCGAAGCGCGTCAGGGGCGCGCACTGTCCCTTCTGCTTCCTGGTTCGCAGCTGTACCACCTTGGGTTCCCTGGTAGCGTCTGGAACCGTTGCGATCATGACCATCAGACGCATTCCGGCGACGCGTCTCGGCCGCTTGGCCCTGACCACGGGTGCCACCCTCGCGCTCTTCACCGCGCTGCCCATGAGCAGCGCCTACGCCGCCTCCGGCA
The DNA here is from genome assembly GCF_055603265.1 of Streptomyces sp. NPDC037288. Classification (NCBI taxonomy): domain Bacteria; kingdom Bacillati; phylum Actinomycetota; class Actinomycetes; order Kitasatosporales; family Streptomycetaceae; genus Streptomyces; species Streptomyces sp. NPDC037288. The sequence continues at coordinate 14,305 of NZ_JBVJVY010000075.1, read as the reverse complement.
CGTTCTTCTACAGCTCGTCGGTGGGTGACTTCCAGATCACCGACCCGCCCCTCGGCGTGTGCGAGCCCCTCCACGACGGTGCGACCAACGCCTCGAACCAGACCAACGCCACTGCCACGCTCTACTTCGACAGCAACTGCGGGAACTCCTGGGGCAGTCTGCAGCCCGGCCAGTTCACCAGCTTCTTCGGCGACCTCCCCCACAGCGTGCGATTCGGCTCGTAGCCGCCTCCCTGGACCGGCGGGACCACCCGGACCCCGACGGTCCAGGTGGACTGTGGGTGGACATGGCGCGGTTGCGTCCTCGAAGTGGCGCGTGAGCACGCTGATCAGGGAAGATTGCACGCGGACGCGGCTCCAGGTCGATCTTCGGTCTCAGCCACCTTGATCATCTGGTGTCGCATCCGTCGTTTCCACTCGGGCATGCCACCCACCCCACGGGCCAGCGGGCCTGTGTTGCCGTGTGACTGTGGGACACTCCCGCGGGTGCGCGTGTCCGCGCCGGAAGGGCGGGGGAGGTCAGCTCTGGGCGGTGGGCCGGACGACGATGTCGTTCACGTCGACCGCGGCAGGCTGTTCGATCGCGAAAGCGATGGCCCGGGCGATCGCGTCGGGCGGGATCGCGATGTCGTCCCGCATCTTCGTGATCTCTGCTCTGACCTGGCTGTTGGTTGACGCCTCGGCGAAGTCGGTCGCAGTCGCACCAGGTGAGACGGTAGTCACCCGCAAGGAGTCGCCGGCTTCCTGGCGCAGTCCTTCGCAGATGGCCCGGACCGCGAACTTGGTGCCGGCGTAGACGGCCATGGCCGGCACGATGCGAAACGCGGCCGTGGAGGCGGTGGTGATGAAGTGGCCGGTTCCCTGCGCCCGGAAGACCGGCAGCGCGGCGCCGATCCCGTGCAGCACACCCTTCACGTTGACGTCGACCATGTGGTCCCACTCCTCGACGCGCAGATCGTCGAGAGGCGATATGGTGCCGACTCCGGCATTGCTGACGAGTACGTCGAGTCGGCCGAAGCACTCACCGGCCAGCGCGACCAGGGCCTGCAGGTCGTCACGCCGGGTCACGTCGGTGCGGATCTGCACGGCTGTGCCACCTGCCTTCTCGATCCGGGCCACCAGCTCCGCCAGGCGCTCGGACCGGCGCGCGCCGAGGACGAGTCGCGCGCCGCGTTCGGCGAGCAGCAGCGCGGTCGCCTCGCCGATGCCACTGCTGGCTCCCGTGATCGCCACCACTTTGCCCTTGATTCCGGACATGAGTTGCCCTCTCCGTCTTCGCCACCGGGGCCGGGGTGCCGAGCGGCAGCGGGTCCTGGAGGAGCGTCCGCCAAGCCGCTGCGCCCTGGCAGGCCGGGTGCCGGTGTGACCGTGTGGGGCCGTCGGTCATGCCGCGGCCCGTGCTCACACACCAGTCTCCGACGGGCTTAGCCTGGTATCCAGACCGTATTTATTCTGGAACTGAAGGTGCCACCCGTCATGCCCACGCAGCCGGACCAACGCCGTCAACTAAGTGAATTCCTGCGCAGCCGGAGAGAGCGCCTGACTCCTGACGAGGTGGGCCTGCCCCAGACCGGCCGCCGCCGGACTCCGGGACTTCGCCGTGAGGAACTGGCACTGCTGGCCGGGATCAGCGCCACCTGGTACACGTACCTGGAGCAGGGGCGAAAGATCCGCGTCTCCGAACAGGTGCTCAACGCCCTGGCCGCGGCGCTGCGGCTCGACCGGCACGAGCGCGATCATCTTCTCCAGCTCGCCGGTCACCCACCTGCGGCCGAAGCCGAGGAACGCGAGCCGCTAACGGCCGAGGCGGGTGCCGTCCCCCTGCTGCTGCAGCCGAACCCGGCATACATCATCGGCGGCAACTATGACGTCCTCAGTCACAACCAGGCAGCCCACGAATTGTTCCCGAGGCTCATCACTGAGGCGGACCGGCCCGCCAACTTCGCCCGCTGGGTGTTCCTCGAACCGGTGGCCCGGGACATCCTGGTCGACTGGGAACCCGAAGCACGCGGCCTGCTCGGCCGGCTCAGGACGCTAGCGGCACGCCATTCCGACGACCCGCGGTACGCCCGACTGATCGAGGACCTGAACGAGGGCAGCCCAGAGGTGCGGGACTGGTGGCCGCAGTACGAGGTGCAGGCTCGGCACAGCGGTCGCAAACGGCTACGACACCCGCAACGGGGAGCGATCGACTATGCGTACACCGCTTTTCACCTGGCCGAACAGCCGGAGCAGACGCTGGTCGTCTATGTCGACAGCAGCGAAACGCCCGACGGGAGCGCAGCCGTGACCGGCGAATGAAGGAGGAGGTCGGCGGCAGTACCAGCGCTCACTGTACGGCGGCGGAGGGCCAGCGGCCGCGCGCCGAGCAACTGCTGAAGATAAGGGGACCGTCTCACCGCGGGTGACGCATGGGGGCCCAGCCATTCTCGATACCGAGCTGCACACGGTTACTTCTCCGTCGGCTCCGGGGTGGACGCGACCCCGGTGGGCACAACGAGCGCAGTTCGTCTCGAACGGGGGCCCAGGTTGACCCCCGTCCCGCCGAACCCGGTGACCCTTCATCTCGCCACCTGAGAACGCATCAGCTCTGCCGGAGGAGAGCGCATGATGGCCTTGTGCCAGTCTGATCTGATGCGGCTGCTGGAGTCACTCCAGCTCTATACGGAGAGAGCGCCGCGCGTCATGGGGTGAACTGCAGTGCTGGATGGCCGAGAAATTATCAAACACCATGGTCACGCACCGTTTCGGCGCGGGGAACGATGAAATGGATTTGCATCTCCCCGAACTGCAGGCCAATAGATGATATCCTGACATTCCCGCAGGTCAGCAATAAATGACAGGAAAAGAGTATGATCCGTCCGCTCGCCCTCACTCGTGAGATGCTGGAAACAGTGTTTGATCCGGCTGAATTGATTGTCGCGTCGGAAGGAAACCTACCCGCTATCGGCGATCCCGACGCCAGGGAAATCCTGGGAATGCTGGGAATTCCGGTCTGGGACAATCCGTGGTTCGATATAGACGCTGAGCTGGCAGAGCGGTTCGGGCGCGTCGAGGATTGGGATGGCAAACTCACCGACCGTTACTCCGTCGTCCCAACGGGAGCGGACAAGTGGATCAGTTTGGGCATGATCCCCTATGACGGTCTCGCCTTCGATCCTGGCACTGGCACGGTCTACTGCCTGCCCGACGACTCCGAGATCTACTTATGGAACAGCTCGCTCCGGTCTTTCGTGCACTTCCTGTACCTCCTCCAACTGGAACGCCCGCACTTCGACGCGCAATGGGAAAGCGAGATCGAGGTGCCTTACGACCCCGAGGCCGCACAGGTTCGAGTCCGGAGGGCCATGATGTCTGTGGATCCGGCAGCCCTGGAGAACCCCGATTCCCGCTGGCACGGGGTCCTCACGTACATCGTGGATCCCGAACACCACTTCCTTTGAGGACCCTTGTCTGCGACCCGGCGCTCGGCGAGGACGCTGCCCTTGTGTTCCATCGCGGCGATCACCATCACCGCCGACGGGCAGCGGCCGAAATGTCGGCTGAACGGAGCCAAACCGACGAAGCGGCCGAAACGACAGGCCAGTTCTATGCACGGCGTCCTGTGGGGGATCGTTGTTCCATGGAATGGTGTAGTCACTGGGGTGACGTTCTTGCATCGGGTAACGGCACAGCAGGTCGGGGCCAGTACCGGCGAGGTTGAAAGCGTGTGTGAGCCTATACGCCAGTGCCCGGTCGACGCGCTGCACTGCCTTGACACTGGAGTGTCCGAGGTCATCTCGCCGGTTGGGCAACGAACGACCGAAGAACTCATCCAGCCCGGTCCATGCCAGCGGCGTCATCGGGGTAGCTGCAGTGGCTGAGCGAGGCTACCCAGCCAAGACGGTGACCGCCCTTCGGTCTGCCGACCGGCGGTCACCTGGAATCGGCGTCAGGGCCGATGGCCGTCGGTGTGCTGGAAGCTGACGTCCTCGGCCGGCTTCAGCAGGTGCAACAGGCCGCCGACGGTCTGGCCGTCGATCTGCTGGGTGAGGCGCAGCACGCCTTCGCGGAGCACCTGGTCGGGCTTGGGTGCGCTGAGGTTGATGACGGCGTGGGAGTTGCGGCCGGGTGAGGCGAGCGCGGGCTTCCTTCAGCAGTTCGACTTCGCGGCTGGCACGTTGCTGGTGGACCGGCAGATCACACAGGACGGCGAGGCTGAGACGGCCGGGCTGCGATGACGGCGGGGTGCTGCGGCGAAGGGGAGAGGACGGGTGCACCGGATCCGGCACCTGAAATGGCGGGAGAGCGGCGATGAGCGCCTTGTTCCGCTGCCGAGCGTGTTCGCGGCCAAAGTCCGCGAACACGTCCGTATGCACGGTATTTTCCGCGTCGCAGCATGCGCTCGCGCATCGGCTCTGGCACACGGCCAGAAAGGACGCAGGAATCACCCGCAACATCACGCCGCACTGGCTCAGGCATTATTTCGCCTCCGTCGGTCTCGCCGGGGGCGCACCCGTGGCGGACATGGCCGAACGGCTCGGTCACAGCGATCCCCACACGACCAACCAGACCTACGCCCACGTCCTGCCGGACGCCCCGCAGCGCCGGCGATCGGTGAGGGTCGCCGTGCTCAGCCTCGAGGCCAGCTTGTCCTTCCGCTCCAGCTCGAACCCATTGGCGAGGCCGCGTGACGCTGCTGGGGGAAAGACGCTCGCTGTGTCGTCGTGCCTGGCTGCTCATGAGGTGCAGCAACGCCTTTGAGCGAATTGCCGTCGTGTGGAGGGAGAGCGGCGACATGCTGGACAGGCCCAAGGGGGAATTGCTGCCACGACGACGTCCGGGCCGTAGGCACGGTGCGTAACCGCTGGAGGGCCCTCGCTGAGGCTGCAGCGAGTGGGGCGTGGGTTGTCCGGCAAGCCCGTACCAGCCTGTACAGATTCCGGTGCTGGTTCGGTGCTGACTTTGGGGGGCGCAACCATCGAAAACCGCAGGTCCTAGCCCCGATCGAATGAGTTGTCGTACCACTCGATGGTGGTGCCGATGAGGCTGGCGGCGACGATGCGCTTGAGGTTCGCGGGTGGTGGGGGAGCGGTGGTTCCGGAGGCCATGTGCGCCACTTCCTCGTGTGCGGTGGGGACGGGTACGTGTCGGCACACGGTAGGAAGATGCAGGTCAGGGCCACATGTGGTGGGGCACCATAGTTCGGGGGGCGGCTATGCGTGTGGCCACCATGCCGGCTCAGGGAAGAGCGGTTCATGGGCTCGCGAGTGATCGAAACCAGCGCCGTCCGGGACGCGTAGTTCGGGGTGATTTGACGGTGCGGTGCTGACTCGGTGCTGATTACGCTCCGTTGAACTCGGCCATCTTGGAGCTGATCGGCTCAGGGTCGTTGCGCGGGTAGGCGACCTGACTGAGAGGCCGACCCGGCTTTGCCTGAACTGCAGGGTGTAAGCGGTGGCCTTTGCGTCTCGGTTGGTCCGCGTATGGTCCGGATCTTTCCTGTCCCTCGGCTTCGTGTGCGTGGGAGGGACTGAGGGCAGGAAGGGCGACGCCTTATGGGAGTCGTCTGCGTGTGCGGTACCACATGGCACAGGTTGTAAGAGCCGTCCACAGAGCTCCAGGCCAGTCCATGACGGGCACGTAATGCCAGGTCAGTGCCATTTGGTCCGGGGGAGTCGACGCAGTCGGTGATGGGCGTGTGAGAGCGCCGTTCGACGAAAGCCCCGCCGACGCGGCCCGGCGGGACTTCCGAAGCAGTGGGTTGCAGCGTCTGGCGTCGGCACGTTGTACTCGGTTCTCCTCTCTCGTAGCACCCGAAGCAAGGACGCGGCGACGACAAGCGTCGTACGGGTAGATGCGCAGCACGTGACCTCGGAACTCCCCGCGACGAACCAAGCCGTCTTGTTTGCTTCGGCACACCCGTCGGCTTGCTCCGACGGGTGTGCTGCGTAGATGGGGACGTGATATGACGGCGCCCCGCCGGCCTGCTCCGGCGGAACGTCGTCGGGCAGTTGGTCAAGACGTCTTGCGGCTTGTACTGGGGGCGCCGTTGTACTCCGGCTCGCCGCTCTCGAGCACGGGGAGGAGCGAGGGGGTGACGACGCGGGGTGGTGCGGCCTGTCGGCAGCCCGCGGCAGGGGAATCCCCGCGGCGAACAAGTCGTAGCTCTTCGATCTCGACAAGCGGGACGCCTGGGTGGCGTCCTCGACGCGCACGGTCCCATTCCGGGTGGCGCGGATGTGGGCAGGGGCAGCAGGCCTCACCATGTGGCATCGTCGGCGGGCCTGGGGTGGCTGATCTTCCAGTCCCGCTGCCAGGAGGCTGCAGACCCGCTCCAGTCTTCCCCGGCCCGGGGCGGGTAGGTGATCGGGTGGCCGCCGAAGGGCAGCAGCAGCGTGCCGTCGTCGCGCCAGGCCGCGGCGAGCTGTGCCTGGGCAAGCCGCCGCTGGCCGGAGGTGGGGGTGATCTTGTCGATGCGCTGGTCCTGCCGGCGGCTACGGACCTGGACGTGGCCGGCCGCGCGGTAGTGGGCGCCGTTCCGGCGGTCGAACAGGACCCACTGCCGCGCCGCGGTGTCCCGGCCGACCAGGATCTGGTCAACCTGCTGGCCCGTCCTGCCGCACTGGGTGTCCGACGCCGGGCGCACCGTGCAGGTGGGCTGGTCCACCGAAGAGCAGGATCCGCACAGAGTCACTCTCTTCTCCGCTGATGGCCGCCGGGAAACCGGTGCGGATGCCGCCGCGCAGCTGATGGCCGGCGACGGCATCGATGCCCCGGCCCGGGAGCAAGCAGCAGAAAGGATCGATGCCCGAAGCAGGGAAGAAGCGTGGGAGGCCGACGGCGGAGTAGGCCGACCGTCGTCCCTGGCTCGGCCCATCGGCTCGGCAGGGCCTTTGCCCGGCGGTCGGCGGAGGTGAGATCCCATGCTCGTCATCGCTCTGGCCGTGCTGCTCGTCCTGATCGCCGTCGGAGTCGTTCTGATCCATCAGCTCAACGGTCAGCACGACGAACGGATCGCTGCCTTCCACTACAGCGATGTTCTGCCGGGGATCGGGCGTCGGCCCCGGAGGCACCCTCGGTCGGCGGTCGACGCGAGCGTTCCGACGCGTCCCACCGCGACGGCGACCGCCGATGACATCGACTCCGGCCCGACCACGAACGGTAGAGGATGGCGCGTCATGGCGATATTGCGGGACCGGAAGAGTACCGCGAGAGGATCATGCAGGCTCTGTATCAAGCCGCCGAAGGCAATCGCCTCCGGGGCGTCGACGGGGCGAAGCTCCGCAACGACCTCGGCATCCCTGAGCAGGACATGGCCGCTGCCTGCATGTACCTGGCGGGCGAAGGCTGGGTCGTCGTGGACTGGGAGAGGGGCAACACGCCCGCGATGATCACGCTGACGCACCAGGGGATCCGGCAGATGGAAACAGAAGAGGAAGGGCGTGGCTGAGCGACCGCATCGGCCTCTCGGACCGAAGCGAACCTTCACAAGGATTGTTCATGTCGGATTAATCCCCTTGGCGTAACGTGGGAAGCGGGTCGGCGCACTCTCACGTGCAATGACCCGGAAGGGCGGCTCCGGCGGGTATACGCCGGAGCCGTTGCCTGTTTCCATAACCGCGTTCTGCGGCGAGACGCTCGCGCGAGCCTCGTGCGGGGTACGGTGAGGGAGCAGGGTCGTATGCGGTCGCATGCTCTGCGGTCGCGCACGCCGTCCACCGGTCGGTGAAACCCGGCACGGCCCTGCTGCGCCGTACCCCTCGCTTCGACCGGGCCACCAACCTGCGGCCGCTGGCTCTGCTCTGCTTCGGCGAGAGCCGGCACGACCTCCACCACGGCGACCACGGCGACCCCATCCGCGCCCGGCACGCCGTCGACAGCGGCCAGCCGTGCGGCGGCGACCGGCTGCGCGGGAGCGATCACCAGGAGTGGCGCCGACCGGCGACGGCGTGTCCCATCGCGGCGAGGACCCACAGGATGGCTCCGACGACCACCAGGATGATCATGGTTTCTTCCTTGGGGAGTAGTGCTGATTCCCTGCGAACTGCGAGGGGTTGAAAGCGCGTTGCGGTAGGAACGGTCGATCCTTTCCTTACTCCACTCTGTGTGGTTTGTGGCGGGAGACGTGCAGGCGGACCTCGGTGGGCATGTCGACAAGGCCGGTGGACCGGCGTGCGGTGCTGAGCGGGCCTTTGCAGAGGGCACCGAGAGTGGCGCCGGGCGTGCCCTCGGGGGTGAGGGTGAGCCTGACGTGGGTGCGGTGGTGGGCGGGCCGGCCGGTGATGCGTACGGCCGCACGGTCGACGTCCGGCAGCGCACCGGCTTCGGCCGCGATCGCGTCGCTGAGTGCGCGCCCGCGCAGTTCGACGCCTTCCTGTGGGGGTGCGCCGCCGACGGGCAGTGAGCCGGGGCGGCGTCGGCTCAGCTGGGCGAGCAGCCACCACAGGGCGAGCAGGGCGGTGAGGGCGAGGGAGGCGATGACCGCGGGCCACCACCACCAGCCCTGGCTGCTCCAGCGGGCCCGGTCGGCGGAGCCGAGCAGGACGTCGTCCGGGGTGGCCAGGGGCCAGCCGGCGGGCGGGACCAGATCATGTCGCCGGTAGAGGTCGAGTCCGGCGAAGAGGATCAGCAGTCCGCCGCCGAGCAGGACCAGGCCGGCGACGGCCAGCAGACTGCGGTTGAGCGCGGATCGCGGCGTCATGGTGCGGGCTCCGGTGCTGAGTCAGTCGGTGCGTTGCCGCACCCGTACGACGATGCGGGGAGGGCGGGCGAGGGCCAGCCGGTCGCGTTCCTCGTCGAGGACGGCGGTGAGGTCGTCCTTCACCCGCTGGGGGTCGCGGAAGCGGACGTCCGCGCGGGCTTTGATGCGGTGGCGGCCTACCAGGACGTGCGCCGAGCCGACTCCGGGGACTCGCATGGCGGCGTCACGCAGCAGGTCGGCGGCGCCGTCGCGGTCCAGGAAGGCCCGCACTCGGGGACAGTCGGCGGGTGAGCGCAGGGGCAGCCATCGGCGCTGACCAGGAGTGAGGGCGAGGACCATCAGCCAGACGCCGACGGCGGCGGCCACGGCGGATCCCGTCAGCATCCACACGTCGTCCACGGGACGGGCGGCCAGTTCGTCGGCCAGATGCCGCCGCCAGGCCGCTGCCGGACGTCCCGCCCGTACGGCGATGACGTCGATCAGCGCCGCGACCGCGGCCACGAGGATCACCGTCGCGGCCAGCGCCGCCGTGATGCGACGCGCCGACCAGTTGCGGTGGGTCCGGTGCCCTCTGCCGGGCTCACCGGGTCGGGGGCCCGAGGTGGGCACGTCGCGTTCGGGCGGGTCGGGCTCCTTCGTCAGCGGCACTGCGCCACGGGGCGCGGGCGATGCGGAGCTGCGGTCCGGAGGACCGGGGTCGGGTGTCATCGCGATCGCCCTTCCTCCACGGCGTGCCCGGCGACCCGGGCCGCGTGGCCGCTCACTGGACCCGCCCCCGGATCCCATCGGCGGCGGTCACCAGCCGTCGTACCGTGAGGAGGACCTCTCCCACGCGCAAGCCGGTCAGCTGGGCGACCCGTTCGGCGACGTCCTGCTGGATCCGCTCGCAGACACGGGGGAGGTCGGTGGGATAGGGCAGGTCCATGGTCAGGTGCAGGCGCACCGATCCGGTACGGACGGTGGCGGAGGCGCTGGTTGCCGTCGGCCCGCCCCGGTCCGGCGGTACGGCGGCCCGCCGGGCCTGGGCCGCGCGGGCGGCATGCGTGGCGATACGGGCGACCACCCTGTCCGGGATGACGGTGGCTCCCCGCTCGGCCGGGGGCGGCAGGCCGGGGGCCGGCGCCGGTGGACCCGACGCCTTGCCGGGGGAACCGGGCCGGGTCTTCACCGCCGCCTCCGTGCCCGGACGTCGAGGTCGCCCTGCAGGGCGAGGCCGACGATCAGTCCCGCCGTACCCAGGACCAGAACCAGCAGAAATGCCCAGAAGCCGCCGAAGTAACCGGCGAAGCCCAGGGCCATGCCGGCCGCGAGGCCCGTCGTTGCTGCGTTCATGATGCACTCACCCGTCTCGCGCAGGTACGACACCGTGCGCGCGATCTTTCGCGCCCGGCAGGGGGTCGATCACCTCACGCGCCCCTCGTCCGGTTCGGTCCCTTCCTCCTCGTCGGGCAAATGGACGTCGTCGACGGCGATGTTCACCTCGACGACCTCCAGGCCCGTCATCCGCTCCACGGCGCTGATGACATTGGTGCGGACACCGCCGGCGACGTCGACGATGGGGACGCCGTACTCGACGACGACGTCCAGGTCGACAGCGGCCTGACGCTCGCCGACCTCCACCTTCACTCCTCGCGTGACGGCTCCGCCTCCGCCGCCGGGGACGCGTTCGCGCATGGCACCGAAGGCGCGGGCCATACCCGCTCCCAGGCTGTAGATGCCCGGCACCTCGCGGGCGGCCATGCCCGCGATCTTGGCCACCACGCCGTCGGCGATGGTGGTCTTCCCCCGTGTCTCGGCCGGAGCCCCGGCCCCGGTGCGGCCTTTCAGCGCGCTCACGCCCACATCGGGCCTGCCGCCCCCGCCGACGCTGGTGATGTTCTCCGTCATGACGGTCGCCTCGATCGGTCGGCCGGACACCGGAGTGGTGCCCGTCAAAGAGTTGGACCCACGGTTCCGCGTATGCCTCACGCACATGTCATGTGACATGCATCACATCTCGCGTGGGGGGTACACGCTCCTTCCGAACCTGCGTGGGAGCGCCATGATCGAACACACCGCTTCCCCACGACTGGGAGCCGACCTGCCCGACCGACTGCTGGCCGTGCGGGCGGCCGAGGGAGACGACGACTCCTTCGCCCTTCTCGTCCAGCGGCACAGCCGGCCCCTCCTGGCCCTGGCCCGCTGCATGCTGGGCAACCCCCAGGACGCCGAGGAGGCCGTTCAGGACGCCTTCGTCAGCGCCTGGAGGCGACTGCCGGAATACCGCCACAGCGCGGAGTTCCGCACCTGGATGTACCGGATCACCGTCAACCGCTGCCTCACCATGCGCCGCCGCCGGCCACCGCCCATCCCCCTGGACATCGTCGCCGAACCCACGACGGACGACGCGTGGAGCCACCCCGCCCGGACCGCCGAGCAGGACGCGGCCACGGCCGCCCTGTCCCGCGCGCTCGCCGAGCTGGACGCCGGACAGCGGGTCTGCTGGATCCTGCGGGAACTGCAGGGCCTGCCCTACAAGGAGATAGCCCACGTGACGCGGACCAGCGAGCAGACAGTGCGCGGCAGACTGTTCAGGGCACGCCGATCCCTGCAGGAGGCGATGGGCCCATGGCGCTAGACGACCCGCACAAGCGGCCTTACGGAGCACCCGGAGCCGACTGGCCCCGCAACGGCTCAGCCGCGGACGTGCCTCCGTTCGCAGGCGACGAGGTCCTGCCCTGCGGCCGCCTGCTCAGCCGGGTCTGGGAAGAGGCGCACGACGCGGCACCGCCCCCGGACCCGCACACGGTGTCCTGTCCTCACTGCCGAGATGCCGTCGAGGGACTGTCCACGGTGAACGCGGCCACCTGGGCGCTGCGCGCCGAGGACCCTCCCGGCCTGCACGCACTCGCCGACCGCGTCATGGACATCGTCAGGGCAGAGGTCCGGCTCGGGCGGCTGCTTCCCCTGGCCGACCCGGACCTCGAACTTCGGATCGCCGAGAGCGCCGCGGCGAAGGTACTGCGGCGGGCCGCGGACACGGTCCCCGGTGCCAGAGCCGCGACCTGCCGGCTGATACCCGAGGGCAACGGCAGCGGCGTGCGGGTGACCATGACCCTGGCCGCCGCCCTCGACCGACCGCTGCCCGACCGGGTCCATCATGTACGCCGATCGGTCCTCCACTCGGCCGGGCAGGACCTGGGGCTCGCGGTGACGGCCGTCGACATCACTGTGGTCGACGTACTGGAGCCGTGGCCGCCCCTCGACCCCGGTTCGGCGACCGGCGGTGGTACGTGATGACCGCCCCCGGCACCACCGCGCTCCTCGGCGTCGCGGCCGAGGCGGCCCTCACGGTCCCTGGCGTGACCGGCCTGCAACCCCGCCTCGCCCACCGCCTCGCGGCAGTCGCCGCGCCCACCTGGGCGAACACTACGCCCCACCGCGCGCCGCCCGAGGCCGGCGTTCGCGCCGACCGGGCGCCGGGCGGTTCGGGATGGCACATCGAGGTGCGCTGCGTCCTGACCGAGGGACGGCGGGCGCTGGACATCGCCCGGAACGTCCACGACCGGGTGGCTGCCGCCGTCATCGCTCACCTCGCCACCCGCGGTGTCGCGGAGCCGGTCACCGTCGCGGTCACGGTGACCGGTATCGCCGCCTGGCGCGACGCGGCATGAGCGATCGGGCACGGGCCCCGCGAATTGTCGCTCCTTCGCCTCCTGCGCTGACTGCGGCGGCGGGCGGCCGGCGCCTCGTGCTCCGTTCAGCCCGTAGCGGCAACGGTCCGTCGGCCCCCGACGAGGAGTACCCTGGTGGTTACCGAGAGCATTTCGTACACCAGCTTCCACGCTGACGTCGTTTTCGGCGATTCATGACAACCGGGTCGGCCACGACCGGCCCGGGGTTGGGTCCGTGTCATGATCGCGACCATTCTGTTGACGCCCGCGGCCGAGGACCGGACTCCTTCTTTGTCGCCTCTCTGACTCATCCTGGCACCCCTCGGAACTGCTCCGGCACTGATCGACGGTGCCTGGTGGCCCCGCGACCTGACGGCGGAGCTTCCGGCGCTCATCGAGGTCCTCGACCCGCTGTGGGGGCGGATCACCCGGGTAATGGTGGATCCCACGTTCTGGCCCATCCCGCGAAAGGTGCCCGTTCGCGGGCACGTGGTGCACGTCGGCTGGTTCGAGGCCGAGCAAGACCCGCACAAGCTGCTGCTGCTCTCCTACACCGTCGGCCGCTGGGACCTGCTGGTGATTCCACCGGAGACAGCGCCGGCCACCGCGGCTCGGCTCATGGCCACGGCCACCGACCCGTCGCGGAGCCTCACGGCGACCGGCCTGATCCATGAGGCCGAGCGTTTCCGGACGGCGGCAGAGGAAGCGGCCGACCGGGGCTCGCTCCGGGAGGCGGTCTGGGACTCCGAAGGCGGACATGCCGCACGTACCCCTGCCGCAGAGGTCATAGGCCATGTGCCCACCCCGGCAGTAGGAATGTGACAGGCAGGGAGAACGTCACCACGGTGGGCGTGCTCCGGATGCGGCTGCTCACCACGCACAGATATCCGCCGTAGTGGACTCCGTCCGATTGCCGGCGCATCCCCCGAGGTGACAAGCCGACCCTGCGCCTGGGACAGCCGACCCTGCGCCTGGAACACAGGCTGCTGAACCGGCCGTTCGCCTCTCCGCACGCGAGCACGACCGTGTACCGAGCGCAGGATGAGCCGCGTGTCCGGTCCTTCGCGCGCCAGGGCCGTCTTCTGAACCGAGGTGCCATGCCAATTCCCCAGCTGACCCTCTACCGGCACGACAGGAACAGCCGGGCGCTGATCACCCTGGCCTGTGAGATCGATCTGACAACGGAGCACGTCGTGCGCGAGTCACTGGCAATGCCTGCGCGACGGCATCCGCACCATCGACGTCGACCTGACCGCGGTCACCTTCTGCGACGTGACCGGCCTCAACGCCTTCCTCCACGCGTCGCGGGCCACCACCGTGGCCGACGGATCCCTGCGCTTGCACCACCCACCCGACCGGCCCGGGACTTGTCGGTGCGCCGCGCTCGCCCGCATCGCGCCCGATGCGCATCGGCCCCCAGCTCGGGTCCTGGTCCTCTACCTCACACTCCAGCAGGCCCCACCGCAGCCGGGCGGTGACCAGCACCCGGCAGCTGTCCCGGGCGTGCAGAACGGCATTGCTGACCAGTTCGCTCAGCAGCAGGACCGCCGACGCCGCACTGTCCTCGGACACCGCCACGCCCTCAAGACGGCCCGCAGCCGGCAGCGGGTGCCACGGACGTTCTCCGGGTGGCCGGCGAGCAGCAGGCGCGCCTGCTGAGTGTTCCAGGGGCGGGGGCCCTCGGCGGGACCCTTGCCCGGTGCGGTGCCGGCCGCGGCCGAGACGGATGAGGCCGAGACGGATGCCGGTCACGAGTGGGCGAGAAGCCGACTCCGCGTCAGCCCCGTCCAGCCCCGGTTGAGCGCCGGTTCGGACGAAATCACCCAGCTGTGGTCCGGCTATAACCGGTGTGCCGAGATCAGTGGGACGGTCGAGCGGGGCCTCCCCCTGAGTGGTGGACACGCTGATACTGGATCTGCTTGATCCGGAGGAAGCGAGAAGACCGCCGATGGCGATGAAGGACTATTCGG
>NZ_JBVJVY010000074.1:0-17587 GCF_055603265.1 Streptomyces sp. NPDC037288 | reverse complement strand
GAACACCACCGCAACGACCAGGAGCCTCGTCTCGTCACCCCACACCGCTGACCTGCACCTTCACCCCAGCAGGACAGGATGAAAACGGTTCACTGGCCCGAGAGGAGCTCGATCACGGGCGCGAAGCCAGCCATCGCCGGTTCGTGTACGCAGATCGAGGAGATGCCGTACCGCTCCCGGCGGGCGATCAGCGTGGCCGCGATGTCCTCCGGGGATCCGAGGAGCACCGTGGGTACCTCCGGGAGGTCGTGGGCCTCCCGGAGATGCGGGGCACGCCGCCGTAGTGTGTCGATCGCCCGCTGCCGGTCCGCCGCGACGAGGACGGCCTGGACCAGGATGTTGCGTTCGATCGACGCTGCCCGGTCTCCTGCCGCCGCCTCGAAGAACGCGACCCGTTCGGCCATGGCGTCCGCGCCCGCGAGGTTCGCGGTTGCCGCGGTGGCTCCCGCGAAGGCGACGACGTCGGCGTGCGCGGCGGCCAGCCGGAGCACCTTGTCACCGTGGCCGCCGATGATCAGCCGCGGTGGCTCAACCGCCCGTGACCAGCCGAGCAGGCTCGGATCGTCGATGATCCGCCGAAGCTCTGCCACCGTCTCCGCCAGCCGGCGCACGCGCCCTCCGGCACTCGTCCAGGGGATGCCGGCCGTGTCGAACTCGTCCTTCGCGTGTCCCGCGCCGAGGCCCACATCCAGCCGGCCGCCGGTGACCAGCTGCGTCGTGAGAACCTCGCGCGCGAGCAGCACCGGATTGTAGAACCCGGAGTTGAGCACGTACGTGGCCAGGCGCGGCCGCTCGGTCACCGCTGCGGCGGCGACCAGAGCGGGGAACGGCGCGAGCACACCGAGATGATCGGGCACGACGATCAGGTCGTAGCCCAATGCCTCGGCTCGGCGGCACTTGTCCAGCCACGCCTGGCGCGTGGAGGCAGCGGTGAGGTTGACGCCGAAGCGGAACGGACGGGGGGCGGTGTCGGTGGTCACGCCGTCACCTCGACCCCGGTCGGGGGGAGCACACATACAGGTTCTTTCAGGGCAGCGGACAGTTGGTCGGACAGCAGCGAGCTCACCGTGGCCGCCAGGTCGGCGGCCACGGCCCGGTCGACCTGATCCCCTCGGTAGGCCAGGCTGCCGCGCAGGGTCCCGTCGCAGGTGACGGTCGTCGTAACGGTCACGGGCACCTTGCTGTCGGCATCGATGCGGTCGCCGATCGCGAGCGGCGTCAGCCGTGCCGCGCCCAGATCCGTCGACCAGCCGGACTGGTCGACACTGTTGACCAGGACGTCCAGATACGGTGTCCGGCCCGGTGTGCGGGGCGGCCGCATCCGGCGTACGACGTTTTCGAACGGCACGTCTTGGTGGGCCATACCTGCGACGATCTCGTCACGCACCTGTCGCAGCAGCTCGGTCACCGTGGTCCGCGGGGTGCACCGCGTCCGGAGCAGCAGCGTGTTCATGCTCGGGCCGATCACATCGCGGTAGGCCGGCGGGCGGCCGCCCGCGACCGGGAAACCGAGTGTCAGGTCCCTGCGCCCGGTCTGCCGATGCAGGGCCACGGCGACCGCACAAGCCGTGATCATGAAATTGGAGACCTGGTGCTCGGCGCGGACAGGCGCCAGACGCGTCGTCAGGTCGGCCGGCAGGGTGAGCGTGAACCGGCCGTGTGGCCCGGGCCGGTGCGGCGCAGGCAGGTCCAGCGTGCTGGGTGCGCCGTCGAGGCGCTGCCGCCAGAACTCCGCGTCGCCCGGCCGGTTCCGCGCCCAGAAGGCGACCAGGTCACCGTATTGACGCCGCGGGGCGACATCCGTCCTAGCCCGATGGCACTTGCGCAGCTCCCGCAGGAACACCGGAACCGACCCGCCGTCCAGCACCAGGTGGTGGACACACAACGAGAACGTCCGTCGGCCGCCGGGGCCCGTGTGAAGAGCAGCCCGGAGCAATCGGCCACCCGTGACCGAGAACGTTCGTGCGGCGGCCTCACCCCACGCCGCGACGGCACGGTCGAACTCGGCTTCCCCGGCGTCCTGGATGTCGACCTCGTCCAGGTCGGGCGTCCACGGCGGCAGCACCTTCAGGTGAGGCCTGCCATCCCGCTCGACGAAACCACTGCGCAGCAGTTCATGCCGGGCGACGAGGTCGGCGAGCGCGGCACGCAGCGCCGCGACGCCGATCGGGCCGTCCACCGCCCAGGACAGCGGCACGTGATAGCGGGCGTGCTCCGGGTCCATGCGCTGGGCCAGCCAGATCCCTTCCTGAAACGGGGAGGCGGGCACCGGGCCGGTACGATCGGGCGCGGCGCGCTTGTCGCCGCGCTCGGACATGCGTTGCTGAACGATGCCCGCGAGGTCGCACAGCCGCGGGCTGCCGAACAGGTCGGCCAGTGCCACGTCGACGTTCAGCCGCCGCGCGATCCGGTCGACGAGCGTCGTGGCCAGCAGCGAGTGGCCGCCCAGTTCGAAGAACGAGTCGGTCGCCGCCACGCACGGCAGGCCGAGCACGTCCTCCCACACGGCGGCGACCGCACTCAGGATCTCCGGGTCCACGTCGGGTGCGGATTCTGGCGCCGCGTCGGGCATCGGCACTGGTCCGCCGCGCGACGGTAGCGGTTCACCGAGTGGCGGCTCACTGACTGACAAGGAAGGAGACAGGTGGGCCGCGCCGTCCGCCACCGTGCCGTCCGGGCGCTCCACCATGTCGCGCAACAGGGAGAGGTAGTCGTCGGACAGACGCCGCAGCATCTCGTCGCCGAACCGGCCGTTCGGGTCCTTCCACACCATCGTGCTGCCGGCGCTGTCCTCACGCAGCATGACGGTCAGCGCGTAGTCGGCGACGTCTAGTACGTCGATCACCTCCAGTCGACAGGCGCCCTCGGGAGCGGCGAGTTCGATGTCGCGCACGTCCAAGCGGTCGTCGATGGTCCCGTTCCAGTACTGGAACACCGTCTCGTGGGTGCGCGCGTGCGCTCCGGGACCGGTCAGTGACGCGGCGCGCAGCAATGCGGGAAGCGGCAGGGCGTGATGGGCCAGCACCTCACGCACATGGCTGCGGAAGCCGATCAGGTAGTCCCGGTACGTCTGCGATCCGCTCGGCCGTGGCCGGAACGGCAGCACATTGACGAAGTACCCGACGCGGTGCCTCAGAGCCGGATCGGTCCGTCCGTGGTACGGCGCGGACACGATCGGGTCGTCATGACCGGCGTGGTGGCGCAGCATGAGGGAGAACGCCGCGAACATCACCGTGAAGTACGACGCCCGGATCTCACCAGCCAGGTCCCGCACCCGCGCCTCCAGTTCCTGGCCGATGCCGAGGCTCAGTAAGTGGAACTCACCATCAGTCAGTTGACGACGACTCGTCAGTGTCTGCCGTCCGATCGGTTCGGCGAGCAGTTCGCGCCAGAAGGCACGGTCGTCGGCACCCTCAGGCCCGTCGCACGACGCGCGGCCCCGGCGTACCGCGATCTGAAGGGGAGCCAGGTCGTCCACCGCGTCGAGGTCCTGGCCCGCGTAGGCCCGCCGTAGGTCGAGCAGGAACGGCACCACGGACGTGCCGTCGAAGACGATGTGATGCACGACGAACAGCAGCACCGTGTAGTCCGGGCCGTGCAGGACCTCGAGGCGCGCCAGCGGCCCGTGACCGAGATCGAACGGCGTGCCGTGGGCGGCCGCGAGCACGGCCTTCTCGCGGCCGCCGGTCACGGCACGCTCGATCACCGGGATCGGCTCGGCGTCGCCCCAGGTCAGCCGGGCGCCCGTGGGGTCGGCGACCACACGGCCGCGCAGCATCGGGTGCCGCGCCCCGAGTGCGGCGACGGCCCGGCGCAGGCGTGGCATCGCCAGTTCGCCTCTCACCGCGAACGCGTACGGCAGCACATGCGTCGGCGCGGTGGGGGCGACCTGCCAGCCGACCCACATGGCCTCCTGGTTGACCGACAGCGGGACGCTGTCCGGCGTCGCGGTGTTCAGCGGCACGTCAGCCATGGACGCTCACGCCCCGCTCAGTTGCTCGGCGACCGCGCGGCGGTCGGTTTTGCCCGATGCGTTCAGCGGCAGCGCTGGCAGGTGCGCGAAGCGCGCCGGCACCATGAACGAAGGAAGCCGGGTCCTCGCCCGGGCGACGAGGCGCTGGTTGAGTTCCTGCGGCCGGACGCCCTGCGCGGCCGTGTAGCAGGCCACGAGAATCCGCTCCCCGATGCGGCTGTCGACCGGCACGACCACGAGCTCGCCGACGCCCTCGGTCGCGCGCAGCACCGTCTCGACCTCGCCCGCCTCGATCCGATAGCCGTTGATCTTGACCTGGTCGTCCGCGCGTCCGGCGAACTCCAGAGTCCCGTCCGGATGCAGCACCGCCAGGTCGCCGGTGCGGTAGAGGCGGCGCGGCACTTCGTCCTGGCTGCCGCACTCCGGATACCGCTGGGAGGTCAGAGCGGGCCGCCCGACGTAGCCGATCGCCAGCTGGTCGCCCGCGAGGTACAGCTCGCCGATCTCACCGGGCGCGGCGGGCTTGCCGTCCTCGGTCATCAGCAGGGCCGTCGTGCCGGCGAGAGGCCGGCCGATCGTGCGGGCGGGGTCCGGCGAGCAGCCTTCCCGGGTGAGGTCGGCCTCCGTGAGGTGGTGGAACGTCGAGAAGACCGTGGCCTCGGTGACGCCGTACATGTTCACGAAGGCTGTGGTCCCGCCATTGACGGTCCGCCAGTCGCGCACTGCCTGAAGGTCGACGCTCTCGCCGCCGAAGATCACGTAGCGCAATTCGGGTGCGGGCTCCTGGGCCGCGAGAGCGGCCCGGGACAGGTACCGGAAGACCGAGGGCACCTGGTTGAGCACCGTGACGCCCTGCTCGACGATCAGCTCCAGGGTCGACTCCGGCGACCGCGCCACATCCGTCGGTACGACGATCAGCGCGGCGCCCCGGCTCAGCGCGCCCCATATCTCCCACACCGAGAAGTCGAAGCAATGGGAATGGAACATCGTCCAGACGTCGTCGGACGTCAAATCGAAGACCTCGTCGCAGGCCTCGAGCAGCGCCATCACCGCGCGGTGCGGCACGTCGACTCCCTTGGGCCGGCCACTGGAGCCGGAGGTGTAGATGACGTACGCGGGGTCCTCCGGCGTGACCGGCACCGCAGGCAGTGCCGATGGTGGCCCTGCCGCGGTTTCCCGCCCTTCGAGGAGCGTGTCCGTCACTTCGAGGGCGGTCACGCCGGGCACGACGAGCCCGGCGTCGGTGCCGGGATCCGTCAGCAGCAGGCCGAGTCCACTGTCCTCGGCCATGAACCTCACGCGGTCCGCCGGGTACCCCGGATCCAGCGGCACGTAAGAGCAGCCGGCCTTGAAGACCGCCAGGATCGCGGCCACCACGTGCGGCCCGCGCCGCAGATACAGGCCCACGCGGCCGCCCGCCCCCGGCATCAGCGCGCGGATCGCCGCCGCCAGCCGATCCGACATCCCGGCCAGTTCGCTATACGACACAACCCGGCCGACGCCCTCGACGTCGATGAGGGCCGGTGCGTCCGGCCCGCGGACGGCCTGGGCGGTGAACAGATCGAGCAGACAGGGCGCCGCGGACTGGGCTTGCGAGGGCTCTCCGTTGGTCACCATCGGACGCCCTCCTCCCGCGTCGGGCGCAGGTCGGTCCAGACCTGGGCGATATGGGTGAGGCAGTCGAGGCGCCGGCCGGTGAACCCGGTCTGCCACCAGCCGGCCGGGGCGGTCAGGTCGACCGGCCAGATCGAGTGTTGGCCGCGGTCATTGCGCACCACGGCGAAGCGACGCTCGTCGTCGTCGAACATGGGATCTCGGTTCTCTCGTTCAGAAGTTCAGAGGTTCAGAAATGCGACTGCTCGGCAGCTCAGTTGCGCAGTGAGGGAGCGCGCAGCAGGCCGACCAGGTCGGCCACGAGTGCGGTCGCGCCGGTACCGGTGAGAAAGAAGTGGCCGCCGGGAAACCAGCGCAGCCGGAACGTGCCTCCGGCCTGATCCCGCCATGCCTCGATCTCCGGTCCGGTCACCAGCGGATCGGCTCGGCCGCCGTACACGTGCAGGGGTAGCGGGAGCGCCGGACCGGCGAGGCAGCGGTACGTGCGGTCCAGTTCGAGGTCCGCGCGCAGGACGGGCAGGAGCATGCGGCGGATCTCCGGGTCCCGCAAGGCGGAGCCGGGAGTCGCGCCGAGCGATTCGACGAACGAGACCAGCCGCTCCGGCGTGGCCTCCTCGGGCTCGATGCCCGCCGATCCCAGCTGCGGCGCCTTGTGCGCCGCCACGCCGAGAGCGATCAGGTTGCCGTCTTCCGGCCCGGCCACTAGGCGCCGCGCCACCTCGAACGCGATCAGTGCGCCGAGGCTGTGCCCGAACAGAACGGTCGGCAGCCCAGGCTCCTCCCGCACGGCCGCGGCGACGGCGTCGGCCAGCGGGTTCATCCGCTCGATGGGCGTCTCCCGCAACCGCGCTCCGCGGCCGGGCAATTGCACGACCGAGACGGCGACGTCGTCTGGCACCAGTGTGGTCCACGGGTGGAACATCGCGGCCGTACAACCCGCCCCCGGCACGCACAGCAGCCGGGCCGTGGGCGTGGCCCGGGGCGGGAAGCGCAGCAGCCAGCGGCCGGTACCTGCCGTGGCGGCGGTCATCGCCCGGCCTCGTGTCGCAGATGCGTGGCCAGCTCGCGCACGCTCGGGTACCGGAACACGTCGCCGATGCCGATGGGCATGCCCGCGTCGGTGGCGCGCTGGGCGATCCGGGCACACTGCAGGGAGTCGCCGCCGAGCTCGAAGAAGTCGTCGGTGACGCCGACCTCGGCGAGACCGAGCACCCCGGCCCATATCTCCGCCAGCAGCCGCTCTGTGCCGTCGGCAGGGGCGGCCCGGCCGCCGAGGTCCACATCAGGCGCGGGCTTCGGGAGGGCGGTCCGGTCCACCTTTCCGCTTGTGGTCAGCGGCAGTTCCGGCAGCATCATGACGTGCCGCGGCACCATGTAGTCCGGCAGCCCGTCCCGCAGCAGAGCCTGGACCTCGTCCTTCATGTGTTCCGCGTCCGTGTGGCCGTCGGCCGCCACGAGGTACAGCGCGAGCTGGGGTTCGGCCCCGTCGACGCTGGTCGCATGCACCGCGGCGGCGGCGACCGACACGTGGGCCCGGGCCAGGTTCTCGATCTCGCCCGGCTCGATCCTGAAACCACGGATCTTGAGCTGCTGGTCGGTCCGGCCGAGGTAGTCCAACGCCGCGTCCGCCCGCCAGGCGACCAGGTCGCCCGTGCGGTACAAGCGCTCGCCGGGCCTGTCGGCGTACGGGTGCGGAACGAATCGATCCGCGGTCAGGTCCGGTCGGCTCAGGTAACCGCGTGCCAACGGGACGCCGCCGAGGTAGAGCTCGCCGGGGACGCCGATCGGACAGGGGTTGAGCCGCCGGTCCAGGACGTAGACCTCGGCTCCGGCCAGCGGTCGGCCGATCGGGACGCCGGTCCCGTGCGTGACGCCGGTCTGGCACGGCTGGTCGTCTTTGACGCCGCAGTCCCATTCGGTGACCTCGATCGAGGCCTCCGTCGGCCCGTACATGTTGACCAGGCGCGCGCTCGGCAGGCGTTCGAGACACCGGTCGCGAACCGCCGCGGTGAGCATCTGACCGCTGCACAGGACACGCCGCAGCGAGGCGCACCGGTGCAGATCCGGGCGATCGAGGAAGACTTCGAGCATCGGGGGCACGAAATGCACCGAGGTGACCGACTCCCGTTCGATCACATCGACGAGGTAGCCCGGGTCACGGTGTCCGCCCGGCTCGGCCATGACGAGTCGGGCTCCGACCGTGAGCGGCCACAGCAGTTCGCAGACCGAGACGTCGAAGGTGTACGGGGTCTTGTGCAGGACCCGGTCCTCAGCGGTCAGTTGCTGCGTGTGCTGCATACACGCGACCCGGTTCGCCAGACCGTGGTGGGCGACCGCGACGGCCTTGGGCCTGCCGGTCGACCCGGACGTGTAGATCACATAGGCCAGGTCCTCGGGATGTGCCGTCCAGGGCCGGTCGGGCACGGCGTCGGCGGGAGCATCGGCGTCGTCGATCGCGAGGGCTGTCAGGTCCGGATCTTCGACGCCGGACAGGTGATGCCCGGCGGCGGTGAGGAGATGGGTGGCACCCGCGTCGCGCAGCATGCCGGCACGTCGCGCGGGCGGGTCGTCCGGCGATAGGGGCAGATAGGCCGAGCCGGTGGCCAGGACGGCCAGGACCGCTACCACGAGTGGGCAACCGCGGGGCAGGCAGATCCCGACGACCGCGTCGGGGCCGGCGCCGCCCACCGCGCGCAACCGCTCGGCCACGCCCTCCGCTCGCCGGACGAGCTCGGCATACGTCAGCCGGGTGTCGCCGTACACGACGGCGGTGGCGTCGGGGGCCCGCAGGGCCTGCAAGCGGATCCGCTCCTGGACCGGGACATCCCATGGATGCACCGGTGCGGTGCGCGACCAATCGTTCAGCAGGACGTCCCGCTGCCGTTCGTCCAGCATGGGCAGCGCTGCGATGGGTGTGTCCGGTGCGTCGACGGCGGCCCGCACCAGCGTGTCGAACTCATCGGCCATCCGTTCGATGCTCGCCGCGTCGAACAACTCGGTGCGGTACCGGAACGTCACGCTGGTGGTGCCTTCGCCGTCCGGGCGCACGTCGAGCCAGAGGTCGGTGAAGGCCGTTGTCGTGGGCACGGGCACCAACTCGACGGAAAGGCCGGGCAGTTCGGGCAGTGTGAGCGGCTGCTGCAGCGAGAACATCACCTGGAACAGCGGATCGTGTCCGGCGGCGCGGTCGAGACCGGAGCCGGCCACGATGAGCTCCAGCGGCACGTCCTGATCGCGGAAGGCGTCCAGAACGGTACGGCGCACCCGGCTCAGCACGGTCTCGAACGTCGGATCCTCCGACAGGTCCACCCGCAGTGGCAGCGTGTTGACGAACATGCCGATCAGGGGCCGGAGGTCCGCGCGCGTGCGGCCGGCGCTGGGGCTGCCGATCACTACGTCGTCCGTGCCGGCCAACCGTGCCATCAGCACGGAGAACCCGGCCAGCAGCACCATGAACGGCGTCGCTCGGTGCCGCCGCGCGAGCCGCGCGACCCGGTCCCACAGGCCAGGATCCAGCGGCCGGTCGGCCGAGGCTCCGGCACATCCCTGAGTCGCCGGACGGGGGAACGCGGTCGGCAGGGCCAGCAGGCCCGGCGCACCGGCCAGCCGCTCGGTCCACCGTGCGAGCCCGGCCTGGTGCGCCGGGTCGTCCGCCTCGCGCCGCTGACGCTCGGCGTGCTCGCCGAGCCGCAGCGGGAGCGGCTCCAGCTCGATCGGCCGGCCCGCACGGTGCGCGGCGTAGCGCGCCGAGAGCTCACACAGGAACTCCCCGGCCGACCAGCCGTCCCACACGCTGTGGTGGGCCACGACGGTGAAGATGTGCTCGTCACGCGCGCAGCGAAGCAGATCGAAGCGGACCAGCGGGCCGCGCGCCAGATCGAAGCCCCGCCCACTCGCCTCACGGAGGAATTCCTCGGTACACGCCTGACGATCGGCGGCGGGAAGCCCGGACAGGTCCTGGAACCCGAGCTCACCTGTGAACTCGTCATCGACCACCTGGAAGGGCTCACCGTCCACGGCACGGAACGTAGTGCGCAGCGCGTCGTGGCGGGTCCCGATCCCCCGCAGTGCGACCTCGAGGGAGGCCTGGTCCAGCTCGCCGCGCAGGCGCATCGCGGCGTAGAGGTTGTACGCGCCGTTGCCGTTGTGGAGCCGGTCGAGCAGCCATAACCTGCGCTGGGCGAACGACGTGGGCCACTGCGTCGTCACGATGCCTCCGCCGCGGCCTCGGCGATCAGACCCTCGATGACCAGGGACAGGTCCGGCACGGCCGGCGTGTCGAACACCACGTCGACCGGAGGCGTCACCCCGAAGGTCTCCTCGATCAGAGCGACGAGCTGCACCGCGGCCAGTGAGTCGCCGCCCAGCTCGAAGAAGTCCGCACTCTCGTCCCCGGCCCCGAGCACCTGCTGGAACAGCACGCTCAAGCGCTCGGCGACGGACTGTGGCCGCTGCGTCGACTGCGCAGATCCCGCGGTCTCGGCCGGAGTGGCCTGCTCGTCGCCGGCCACGTCCGTCGTCTCGACGGGGATCGGGGCGGCCGGCCGGATCGCGACGTGCCGGCGCTCGAACGGATACGTCGGCAGAGGCACCCGGCGGCGACGCGTGCCGCGTGCCACGGCCCGCCAGTCCACCGGCACCCCGGCCTGCCACAACCGCCCGGCCGCCGCCAGCAGGGCCGCCACGGCACCGCCGGGACCGGTCTCCGGCAGGTCCACCACCAGAGAGCCGGCCTCCTCGGCACGGCTCGGCACCTCGACCGCCTTCTCCTCGCCCTCCTGCCCGCGAAGCAGGCGAGCGGCCGTCGCGAGGTCGATCGCACCGGACCGGCAGGCGACAACCAGCTCACCGGCACCGTCTGCGTGCCACGAGTCGGGCCGTACACCCCAGTCCTGCCACAGCTGCACCAGCGCGTACCGCAGTGTGAACAGCGCGGCGGGCTCGCCGTCGTGACCGCTCAGCGCCGCGGCGCACTCGTCCGCCGCCACCCGGAAGACCGGGAACACGGCCGCCAGTTCGTCGAGCAGCACACGAGCCGGCACATCCGTGCCGGGCAGGCGGAAGAGCACCGACGGTTCCGCGGCCGTGACCGCGCCCCGGCCGGTCGACGGCGCACCCGCCAGCGCCGCTGAGGCGGACTCGTGGTCGGCGCATACGACGAAGCGCCGGTAGGGGAACGCCTGACGGCCCGTCTGCAGCGTGTGGGCGACGTCGGCGATCGGCTGGTCGGGATGCCGAGCCAGGTGCGCGGCGAGCCGTTCGGCCATCGCGTCCAGCGCCGTCGGCGTGCGGGCCGCCAGCGGAAGGACGTGGACGGGCCACGGGTCGGGCTCCGCGGTGCGCCGCGGGGCCTCCTGCAGCACCACGTGGGCGTTGGTGCCACCGATGCCGAACGAGCTCACGCCGGCGCGGCGCGGCCGGTCGTCAGCCGCGGTCCAGTCGACCCCGGCCGTCGGCACGGTGAACGGTCCCGAGGCGAAGTCGACGCGCGGGTTGGGCTCCGTGAAGTGCAAGTTGCCCGGCACGAACCGGTTCTCCAGCGCCAGCGTCGCCTTGATCAGACCCGCCACGCCCGCCGCGGTGTCCGTGTGGCCGATATTGGACTTCACCGCGCCGAGCATGACGCTGCCCGGGCGGGTAGAGGGTGAGGTAAAGGCCTTGGTCAGTGCGGCCACCTCGATCGGATCGCCGACGGGCGTGCCGGTGCCGTGCGACTCGACGTAGCCGATGCTCTCCGGAGTGACACCCGCGACCGTGTGCGCCAGGCGGATCACCTCGGTCTGGCCGCGCAGGCCGGGCGCGGTGTACCCGGCGCGGTCACGGCCGTCGTTGTTCACCGCGGAGCCGATCAGCACCGCGTGCACGGTGTCGCCGTCGTCGAGCGCGTCCTGCAGGCGGCGCAGCACCACGATGCCGGCTCCGTCCCCGGCGACGATGCCCTTCGCGTCGGCGGAGAAGGTACGGCAGCGGCCGTCCGGCGACATGGTGCCGCCCTCCTGGTAGCGGTAGCCGACCTGGGGCAGCCGGATGGTGATCCCGCCGGCGAGCGCCATGTCGCAGTCCCCTGCCAGCAGCGCCCGGGCCGCCTCGTGCACCGCGACGAGGGACGACGAACAGGCCGTCTGCACGGTGACGCCGGGGCCGGTCAGGCCGAGCCGGTAGGAGACCTGGGTGCACAGGTGCTCGGGCTCATTGGCGATCGTCGCGGCCATCACGTCCACACCGGGCAGCAGGTCCGGCCGTTCGAGCACGATCCGGCCGTAGCCGTTGCGGCCGGCACCCGCGTACACGCCCACCGGGCCCGGTACGTCACCCGGGTGGTATCCGGCCCGCTCCAGGGCCTCCCACGCGCACTCCAGGAACATCTGCTGCTGGGGGTTGAGCACGGCCGCGTCCCGGGGCGTGCAGCCGAAGAACTCGGCGTCGAAGTCGCCGACACCGTCCACCAGTCCGTGCATCGCCACATGGCGCGGGTCCGCGGCCCATGCCTCATCCTCACCCCAGGACCGGCGTTCCTCGACCGGGATCGGCCGGACCGAGTCGACGCCGTCGACCAGGTTTGCCCAGAACTCCTCGGGGCTGTTGGCCCCTGGCAGTCGGCAGGCCATGCCGATGACGGCGATGTGGGTGTCGACATCGAGGTCTAAGTCGTTCATCGTGTTTTCGTCTCCGCCTGACGGTTCCTGGCGCGCAGCGCCCGGAGCCGTGCTGTGCCTTGTCTGAGTTTCTCGGCCGCCTGTGCCGGCCCTTGTGCTTGTGGCGGCGCCGGCGCCGCACCGTGGGCGGCAGCCGTGCCGTCCAGGTGCCGGGCGAGTGAAGCCACGGTCGGGTGTTCGTAGAGGTCGACGATGGGTACGGTCCGCTCCAGGCGGGCGGCGAGCTGCTTCTGCACGGCCACGAGCCGCATGGAGTGTCCGCCGACGTCGAAGAAGTTGTCGTCGACGCCGATCGCCGCGTGACCGAGCACGTCGGCCCAGACCTCGGCGACCGTGCGTTCCATGGGGGTCCGGGGCAGCCGGCCCACCGGGGCCGGCGCGCCGGCCGGCAGGGCCGCTCGGTCGATCTTGCCGTTCATGGTGCGCGGGAAGGAATCCAGTACCACGAACCGCTGCGGCACCATGTACGTCGGCAGCCGCCGGCCGAGCAGCTCGCGCATGGCCGCCGCGTCGAGCGGGCGGGCCGCTGTGTCCGGCCCGGCCGGTACGACGTAGGCCACCAGCTGCGGATCGGTGCCCGCGGCCGCGACCGGTTCGACCAGGGCCTCGGCGATCCCCGGCAGATCGAGCACGGCTTGCTCGATCTCGCCCGGCTCGATCCTGAATCCCCGGATCTTCACCTGCCGGTCGGTGCGGCCGAGGAAGTCCAGCCTGCCGTCCGAACGCCAGCGGACGCGGTCGCCGGTGCGGTAGAGACGCGCCCCCGGCTCGGTGCCGTAAGGATCGGGGACGAACCGCTCCGCCGTCAGATCCGGCCGGCCGAGATAACCCCGGGCCACGCACGGCCCGCCGAGGTACAGCTCACCCGGCACACCGGCCGCACTCGGCTTCATGTCCGCATCGAGGACGTAGGAGGTGACGCCGCTGACCGGCCGCCCGATCGACGGCAGATCCGAGGCGTGCGGCCCGGTGGACACGGTGCCCGCGGTCGCACAGACCGTGCACTCGGTCGGGCCATACGCGTTCACCAGGCGGAACGGCAGCGACGCGGTGACCGGGGGGAGCCGGTCGCCACCGGCCAGCATGAAACGCAGCGGCACCTCGGCCGGCCAGTCGAGCTGCGCGAGCTCGATGGCCAGCGGGGTGGGCAGCACCATGCCGGTGACCTCGCGTTCCAGGAGCCAGTCCCGCAGCTGCAGCGGGTCCAGCAGGGCCGGCGCCGGGGGGATCTCCAGCGTGGCGCCGGTGGTGAGGGCAACCCACGTGTCCAGCACTGCCGCGTCGAAGCCGGGTGCGGCCAGCAGGGCCGTACGATCGCCGGGCCCGAGGCCGAACTCGGCGCGGTACCAGTCGAGCACCCCGCTCAGCGAACCGTGCTCGACCATCACACCCTTCGGGCGTCCGGTGGAGCCAGATGTGTAGATCACGTAGGCGAGGTCGGCCGGGTCGCTCCCGGGCTCCGGTGGTTCACCGGCGATGCCCTCCGTCAGGAGCTCATCGAGCGTGCGCACGGCAGCGCCGCTGTCGGCGAAAGCCTCGGCGTGCTCCCGGTCGGTGATCACCAGCGCGGGGCGGGCCTCGCTCACGACGGCGGTCAGCCGGCCCGCCGGGTGTGCCGGATCGAGCGGCAGATAAGCAGCCTGCGCCTTGAGGATGCCCAACTGCGCCGTGACCAGGCCCACGCCGCGGGGCAGGCATGTGGCCACCACGGCCTGCCGTGGCACCTCCCGCGAGCGCAGTGCGCCGGCGACCAGGTTCGCGTCCCCGTTGAGCTCGCCGTAGCTCACCGACCGCACACCGGCGCGCACGGCCGGCGCGTCGGGGCGCGCGCTGGCCTGCCGTTCGAAAGCGTGGTCCACCCGGCCGGTCGTTCCGGGGCCGCCCGCGGACCACTCGGCCAGCAGGGCGCGCTCCTCGTCAGGACCCAGCAGACGCAGCCGCGAGACGCGCTTGTCCGGCGTCGCGACAGCGTCCGACAGCAGTGTGCGGTAGCGCTCGGCCAGACGCAGGGCGGTCGCGTCGTCGAACACCGCCTTCTGGTAGCCGAACGCACTGCGTGCCCGCTCACCGAGCCACTCCACGTGCAGCGTGAGCTCGAACTTCGCCGTGTCCATCGGCAGGCTGACGCGTGATGCGACCAGCCCGGAAAGACCGGAGCCGAGCGGCGCGGGCTCCTCGTAGGCGAAGACATTCTGGAAGACCGGGTGCCGCCCGCCCGCGCGCTTCGGCTGCAGCGCCTCCACCACCTGCTGGAACGGCAAGTCCTGATGCGCGTGCGCGGCTACGAAGGCATCGCGCACGCAGACGAGCAGCTCGGCGAACGTCGTCGATGCGTCGACGCGCACACGCATCGGCAGCATGTTGACGAAGAGCCCGACGACCCGCTCGACCTGAAGCGAAGTGCGTCCGCTGACGGGGACGCCGATCACGACATCGGTGTCCCCGGTGATCCGGTGCAGCAGCGCCGCGTACGCGGCCAGGAACGTGAGGAATCGCGTCACCCGGTGGCTACGGCCGAGAGCCTGAATGTCCGAGCACAGCGACGCATCGAGATCTGCACCGCGCACCCCGCCCGCGTAGCCGACCGCGCGGTGCGGCCGGTCGCCGACGAGTGAGGAGTACGGCGGGGCACCGTCCAGCTGGCCGCGCCAGAAGTCCAGCGCGTCGCGGCCCCTGGCCCCCGCGAGCATGGCGCCCTCGGCCCGCACGTGTTCTCCGTACTGTACGGGCGGTTCGAGTACCGGGTCGGGCTCGCCGTCGACAGTGGCGTTGTAGAACGCCGCCAGCTCCTGATCGATGATGCCCAAGGACCAGCCGTCGACCACGATGTGGTGGATCGCCAGCACGAGCACGTGGTCGTCGGGAGCGACCCGGATCACCGTGGGCCGGAACACCGGACCATTCACCAGATCGAACGGGGCGAGCGCTGTGGCGGACACCAGCGCCTGCAGCTCCGCCTCCCGTTCCGCGGCCGGCGTCGCGCTCAGGTCGATCACCACGGTCTCGACGGTGCGGTCGGTGATGCGCATCGCGGGAGCGCCGTCCACTGTCGGAAACACCGCGCGCAGCACCTGGTGCCGTTCGGCGAGGTGTGCGATGGCGTGGCGCAGCGCGGGAAGATCCAGAGGACCACGTAAGCGCGTGATCGCCGGCACGTTGTACTCGTCACCGTCCGGGCGCAACTGCCACAGGAACCACAGCCGTTCCTGTGCGGAGGACAGGGATAACGCTGGGGTGGGCTCGGTCTGTGCCTTCACGCCGCCGACCCTGGTGCAGCGCCGCCGGCCATGACGTACCCGGCGAGCCCGAGGACGGTGGGCCGTTCGAAGAACACGGACAGGGGCACCTCGACGCCCAGGGACCGGTAGATCCGGGAGCTGACTTGTGAGGCCGTCAGGGAGTGCCCGCCAAGAGCGAAGAAATCATCATCGTTCGCGATGTCGTCGAGTCGGAGCACCTCGGTGACGATCCGGGCTATCTCCTCCCGCACGGACGGCTCGGACGGCACGGCGCCGTCCGCGACTAAGGAGCCGCGCTCAGCCATCAGGTGGATTCCTCTTTTCGCGTATGTGATGTGTACCGCCGTCATGCGGCAGGTGAACCGAGATAAACACTCAGTGACAGCAGTTGCCAAATCTTGATCGCTGAGGTACAAGTTCCGGTCGAGAAACGCCACTTGGGGAGTGGGCGGCGGGGTTGGTTCGTTCCGGATGGTTTGTGGGAGTTGGTGAGACCGTTGCTGCCTGCTGCGAGGGTGTGACCGCAGGGCGGCGGGGTCGCGAACATGGATGATGAGGCGGTGTTCGCGGCGATCGTCTACGTGCTGGTCAGTGGTTGTGCCTGGCGGCACTGCCGCCGTGCTCCGGCGCGTTGAAGTCGGCCGTCCATCGTCGGCTTCTGATCTGGTCCAGAGCCGGGGGAGGGGGCCGGCTGCACCAGAAGGTTCTCCACCTCCTGGAGAACAGGGCCTGGCGGACTTCTTCCGCGCGGTCCTCGACTCGGCTCACGTCCGCGCGAAAAAGGGGGGACTGTGCCTCCCGGTCGGGGTGCTGCTTGCCTTCCAGGGTCTTGGCAGGTCAGGGAGGCTTCGGAGGTGTTGTAGCCGAAGGGCCGTTCCACAGCGGGGAAGAACTCCAGCAGCTGGCTCGCACGCGTCCGACCGGCCGGAGCGCCGGCCCCGGTACGGCTTGGACATGAGTGATGCCGAGTGGGCGCGGGTGCGGGATCTGCTGCCCGTGCCGGGATGGCTGGCGGGCAGGGGAGGGCGCGCGGAGGGCTACTGCCACCGGCAGATGATTGACGCGGGACGCGGCGCAGTCGCAGGGGCCGTCATGATGAGGGGTGTGTCGTCTCTGTATAGGTGGGTCGAGGGTCAGGGGCGGTGGTTGAAACTTCGTGGTGGGCCACTGCCGCCGACACCTGGCCCATTGGCGGCAAGCATCCAACGCGCCGCTCCCAGTTGTTGGGCCCGTCGCCCTGCCCCCCCCGTGGCGACGGGCCCAACCCGTGGTGGCAGGCCCGCGGATCCTTTCCAAGCTCAAGACAGGAGACGGCGCACGCCGGTGACAGGCCCGGAAGCCGCACGACTGCGGATGTGCGCATAGCTACGAGTCGCGGCCAGGCCAATGTGCCGGTCCGGCTCCCGAGAGTTGGCTGTGGCCCGTCGTCGAAGAGAGTCCGCAGGTGAGTCGCCCCTGACCGGGAACGGCGAGTCCGGGGCTTCACGCCGCCGAAGCATCCTTTCGAGCAGTGGTTCGGTACTCACTTTCGAAGGAACGCAACGACCGCGGTCGCATCGTCGATGTCGTATCCGCGGGCCGCGACCACTGTCGCGGCGGTGGGGGCACCGTTGCGGACACCGCCAGCGACCACACAGCCACAGCAGAGGCGCCGCAGTACGCATGAGGCGGTGAGCTGGGTCTGACGTTGATCCAACGTGACGGCTTTCGGTCGTGGCAGCGGTGGGGCCCCGCGTCATACACACCCGGAGACAAGGGTGAGTCTCGCGTGGTTCCGCCCCGCTCCCTGCCCATAGGGAGCCGGCATGGGAGCGGGGCCGTACCGGCTGCGCCGGTACGGCCCCTCACGTCGTTCTCACGTCCCGGAAACTCCCTCGATCGCCCGGCGCGAGCCGGCGACGCGGACCATGACTTACTGTCCGACACGCAAGTAACAGACGTTGATCATGTGACGCCTCTTCTGTGACTTAGCGCTGGATTCCTCAAACGGTGTACACATATCGGCGCCTAAGTGGGCGTTCAGGTATGCCTCATGCCGGTATGAGAGTTCTGTCGCTGTGCCAGTTTGAGGCCTTTCGACGTATCGATGCGACTCATCACTTCCA
>NZ_JBVJVY010000073.1:13334-18159 GCF_055603265.1 Streptomyces sp. NPDC037288 | reverse complement strand
GCCACCCTTTTTCCCGCCATGACGCTTTTCCGGTCTTCGTTGCGCTCCCCGCTCAACTTGCTGGCTTCGCAGCAAGTTGACGCCCCTTCCGCTTCGCTCCAGGGGCGAACGGCCCGCTGTGCGGCCGGGGCCGGGCTTCGCCCGGCCCCGGCCTCTGCTGCGCTCCAGCCACCCCCGCACTCCCTGAGGTTGGCGCGCCACGCTCCGCGCGGCGCGCTGGCTGGCAGCAAGGGTCTGCCGGAGGGCTCTTCGGGGGCTCAGAAAGTGATGCCTGGTCATGTGACCCGCTTGGATTGTTTGACGATAGGTCAGTTCTGGAAGGTGGATGCATCAAAAGTGTCTGCTGCTAGACTCTGGAATTATTGTAACCCAACGGATGGGTGGTCATTGGTCGTGAATGACACCGTGTATCTGCGTGAGTGGGGTGAGGATATGGCTCGGCTCGCGAAAGCATTCTCGGCCGGCTTCCAGGCTGCCCAGCGTTACCCACCTGGAGAGCACGAGGTGCGCCTCGTCTCCGCCGAGGAAGGTGCGGCCGCTGTCGCACTGCTCGTTCACGCAGGGGCGGCCGAGGTACTCCAGGAGTACTACGCCCAGCTCGGCTCTGTCGTCCTGCCTGATCTCGGCAGTGGCATCTGGATCGATGACGCCTCCTCACTCGTGTCCCAGACGGAGGTCGGCAACTACCCCAAGAAACTTGCTGGGGCCATTCATGACGCCGTGACAGTGTTCGGCACGGATGGCGGAGGAGGCATGTACGCGGTCAGTCACACCAGCGGCGGGATCTATCACCTCACGCTCGGCGCCCTCACCGGCGATACATACGAGCTCGACGCCGGCGGCTACCGCTGCACAGCCACCGACCTCCGGGGCTTCCTCTAGCAGCTGCGCACCGACCTCACCGGAGCCGTGCTGGCGCAGCAGGCTGCGCACCCGCGACGGGGACGACAATAATCTGCAGGAGAGAGGACGCTTCGGTGGAAAAGAAAACTCTCCGTCCCCACCAGAGAGAAGCAGTCGACGCCATTGTCAAGGCGCTCGAATTCTCTGCAAGATCTCTTGTGCCTGAGCGCGGGCTCCGGACTCAGGTGATCATGGCCACCGGATCCGGCAAGACCCTCGTCGCCGTGCGCAGCGCGGAGGAGCTGCAGGCGGGTCGTGTGCTGGTGCTCGTGCCTTCGCTGGACCTGCTCGTGCAGACCGAGGCCGCCTGGCGCGAGGGCGGGCGTAGCGGGCCGATGATCGGGGTCTCGTCCCTGCGCGGGCCGGAGGCGTCCTTCCCGAACACCACGGACGTGGACGAGCTGGTCGCCTGGGTCCGCCCGTTCGACAAGATCACCGTGTTCGTCACCTACGCCTCCCTCGGACTCGGCACACTCGAGCGAGCCCATGCTGCAGGTCTGCCGGGATGGGACCTGATCGTCGTGGACGAGGCGCACCGGACTTCCGGGCGGATCGGGAAGCCGTGGGCGGTCGTCCACGACAACACCCGCATCCCATCCCTGCGACGGCTGTACATGACCGCCACTCCGAGGTTGTGGCAGCTGGACGAGGACTTCGTGCAGGGCGCGCCGGGCGAGCTGGTGGCCTCGATGGAGGACGACCCGAACGGCCCGTTCGGCAGCAGGTGTTTCACCCTGACGTTGTCGGAGGCGATCGACAGGGGAATCTGTGCGCCGTACCAGGTAGTGTGCGTGGACATCACCGACACGCAGCTCCAGGCCGCCATACTGCTCGGTGCCGAGGGACGGTCGGACCAGGTGCGCGGGGCGCGGCTCGCCGCCCTGCAGACGGCGCTGGTGAAGGCGGCCTCGGAGGAAGGCTTCCGCCGCACCCTCACCTTCCACCACATGGTCAAGGAAGCCGAGGCGTTCGCGGCTGGCCTTCCCGACATCGCCACGCAGCTGCACGGCGCGGCCCCGGAGCTGTACCCCAAGACGATCTGGGCCGACTGGCTGTGCGGCGACCACAAGCCAAACCACCGGCGGCGGGTCCTCGGGGAGTTCGCCGACGGCATCGCCACCGACGGCACCGTCGTCGAGAAGACCTTTCTGAGCAGCGTTCGAATTCTCGGCGAGGGCGTCGACACCCGACGCTGCGACTCCGTCTACTTCGCCGACGTACGCGGCTCCATGCCCGACCTCGTCCAAGCCGTCGGCCGCGCCCTGCGCATCCAGCCCGGCGAGGGCAAGGTCGCCTCGCTAGTGGTGCCGGTCCTGCTCGGGCCCGGTGAGACGGCCGACAACATGCTCACCAGCAGGGCGTACGGCGGCCTCGCCAGACTTCTGGAGGCGCTCAGGGCGCATGATGCCCGCATCGTGGAGCAGCTCGCCGAGCCCCAGGCCCAGAGCCGCGTCAGAGGCGTTCAGAGCCGTAGCGGGGTGGAGGAAGACGAAGGAGCCGGGAGCGACCGAAGCGACCGACTGTCCGTGCCGGCCCGGCAGCTGCTGAAGTTCTCCACTCCGCGCGATCCCGCGCAACTGGCGGCGTTCATCAACCTGCGCGTCATCAACCCCGAACACGCCCACTGGCGGCGCGGCATGGAGGCAGCGGTCATCTACAACCGGCTGCACGGCGACCTGCGCGTGCCGTTCACCTACCGCGTGCCCGACAGCGACGACCAAGAAGCGCAGACCGAGGGGTGGCCGGCTACGCTCGCCGGTTTTCCACTGGGGCAATGGATCGCCGACGCCAGACGCTTCTACGCCCGCGGGAACGTGGACGAAGACCGCATCGAGCAGCTGGAGAAGCTCGGCATGATCTGGTCTCACTACGACGTCGCGTGGGAAGAGGGCCTGGTTGCCGCGCGTGGGTGGGCGGCTGAGGTGGGCCACCTCCTGGCGCCCCTTGACGCCACATACAAGGGGTACCGGGTAGGGATCTTTCTGAAGAATGCGCGGGCCGCCGCCCGGAGGGCTGCCGAGATCGAGCAGCGTCGTGCCGAGGGCCTGCGAGTCGAATCGTCGGCCGGCGCGCTCTCGGACGAGCGGCGCGAGCAACTGGAGGACATTGATCCGTCCTGGTGCCCGGCCTGGCCGGTGGAGTGGCAGCGCGCCTTCCACCTCACCCGGCAGCACCTGCAGACCGGCGGCGAGCTGCCCATGACGCCGGGTGTCGTCGTGCACCAGGGCGAGGACCTGGGGCGGTGGGTGCGGTCGGTCCGGTACGGCTGGGACAAGCACACAGGCGTCCAGCAGTGGATGTGCGAACACATCCTCGGCATCGAGCCCGCGGCCGAGGAGGAGAAACCGAAGCCGCGCCGGAGCCAGGCCGACAAATGGGCGATGAACTACGCCGCCGCCAAGCAGTACTACGAACGCGAGGGCCACTTGAAGGTCCCGCGAAAGCACATCGAGATCATCATCATCGACGGCGAGGACGCCGACCGCGGCAGTGACGGGGCGGAAGAACACCACCTACGACTAGGGGCATGGGTCAGCAACCAGCGGAGCAGGGCCGGGGCGCTCTCGCCAGAGCGGGTGGAACAGCTCTCCGCCATCGGCATGCGATGGACATAAACGCACGGCCGGGACGTCTGCAGTGCGTGGCTGTTGGACAGCTTCAGGAACTCGATCGTCGCCATGCTCGCCCCGGCCGCGCCTCGTCCAGGCGCACGGTGCCGGTCCCCTCTGCCGGGACGCTCGTCCGGCCGCGCCCGCGGGCATGTCATCCGGCCGTGCCTCGCCCAGGAGCACTCTGGCCGACTATTCACCGTCAGCGCCACTGTGGTGCCGCCCATCCTGCCGTCCGGCGGGACGTGCCCGCCAGAGTGCGGTCGAGGGCCGCGGTGCGCTCCCTGGTCAACGCCTGCTCGGGGGCGCCGTCTCACCCGGCACCCCCGCCTCCTCGCCGTCTGTTTGCGGACCGTCGCCTGGCGAAGCTGTCCGACGAGGAGTTCGTCAAGGGCTCCGCAAACGAGGCCGCAGCATCACCGCGCTCGTCCTGGGCGTGGTCGTCGCCGCCTACGCGCCGGGCGTGGACCCCACCGAGGACATACGCGCCGTGCTCGGCAAGCAGTCGCCTCTGCTGCCCCGGCGTCGACCGCACAAGGCGCTGGGGCAGCTGGGGGGACGCTGGTCGACCGGGACGTGTCGTGCCCAAGTCAGGTATCTCGCTGTCGTGAAAAAAGCTCTGTCAGGACTGTTGAGACGGGCTCGGCGAGCATGCGCTTCAGGGGAGGGGCGCGGGCTTGGCCGGAAGGCCTCCTACGGCGGTCAGGAGGGAATTCCGTTCGAACATGATGCCTATCTTGGATCATGTGACTGATTTTCTGGGTGGGTCGAGGGCGCTCCGGTCGGCATGGTGCGCTCTTTCGGCGGTGCCGTTGCGGGTCTCGGTGTGAACGGCGGCGCGGTGCGTGGATGCCGGACTCGTGTGCCGCGTGTGCGGAACGGGGCGTTGGAGCGGGCGCCTGGACGGCGGGTCCGCGGCCGTGGTGTGCATCGGTGAGGACGGGACGGGCGGTCCGGGATGGGCGCGGACCGCGGCGCGGTCCAGGGCGAGGGTCTTCCTCGCCGTGGGCATGCGGTTGTCCGTGCTGCTGGTGCGGGCTTCGGCCGTGGTGGTGAGGCCGCCCCGGTGGACGGGGCGAGGGCCGCGGCCGGCAGGGGGCGGTGAGGCAGGGCGCCGTCGATCTGGCGCCGGGTTCACCAGCGGGGTGGGTGCGTTGGCGCTGGGCCGGCTCGGGGGGAGAGAAGGAGGAAACGGCCGGAGGGGGGGGGGGGGGGGGGGGGGGGGGGGGCCCCCCCCCCCTCTTCCCCAACGCGGGTCCGCGCTCTTGCCGGATCCCTCCCTTTCTCACCCCCGCCCCCGCACGCCCCCCCCC
>NZ_JBVJVY010000073.1:0-13324 GCF_055603265.1 Streptomyces sp. NPDC037288 | reverse complement strand
CTTTACCTTGAGTCCCGCGGGGGTGGTGGGGTCGGTGTTGGTGGGTGGTCGTAGGAGGAAGAGCAGAAACACGCCGTTGTGTGGTACCCTTTCGTTCCCCCCCCCCCCCCCCTCCGGCCGTTCGGCAGGTCGGGTTGTCAGTGCTTGCGGCGGATCCGGCGGTGCATGGCCCGGGACCGGCGGGGCCGGCCCATGGCCGCGTACGGCAGCGTCGACTCCTCTGCCTTGTGGCGGTCGCGGCGCGCCTCCAGGGCACGGCGGACGTCGAACCAGACCGTGTACTCCGCGTCGGTCTTCTTCATCCCGAGCCCGATGAGGATGCTCTCGAGGGCGTACTCGGTGGCGAGGAGCTTGCCGGTGAAGATGTCGGAGATCGTCGTCTGCGAGATGACCAGGCCTTCGTGCAGCGCGTTCGACACGATCTGCGCGTAGGTGGGCTTGCCCCGCCACAGCCGCAGTTCCTTCAGAGCGAGACCGAAGTCCAGCTGGCTGAGGATGCGGTGGGGGTGCATGCGCTGGTAGACGGAGCGCTGCTCGGGGGCGGTGGGCAGGCCCGCGGCCCGGCGCTGGGCTTCGTCCGCGCACATCTCCCACTGCGGGCGCCACTCGTCGGGGTCCTCGCCGAGCGCCGTGAGGTACTTGACCATCGTCGCCCACGACGGGGACCGCGTGGGGTCGGTGACCTTGGAGAGGGTGGCGATGGACAGGCCGGTGAGCTCGCGCAGATCGCTCAGGGTCTTGTCGTGGCGCAGTTCGTCGAGTTGCCGGGCCAGACGCGCGTTCTTGCCGGGCTTGGTGGTGTTGTCGCGCCTCGGTCGTCCCATGGTTGTTCCTCCCTGAACCGGGATGCCCGGGGGCACGTGGCAGGGCGTGCCCCCGGAGCAGTTCCTAGTTCGCCCCGCCGGGCTGCTCGACGGCCGGGGCCGTGGGGGACGGGGGGACGGGGCGCTCGTCCGCGGTGCGCTGCACCGTGGTGTCGTCGCGCTGGTTCCTGCGGCGGCGGGCGACGTTGACCATCGCGATGCCCGCCTCGACGGCCACCTTGCCGCCGGCCACGCTGATGGCGCCGGCGGCCTCGGCGGGCAGTCCGAGTTCCATCAGGCCGAACGTGGAGCCGCCGGCCAGGACGAACGCGCCGGCGCACACGCCGATCCTGGCGGTGAGGCTGCGCTTCTTGTCGCGCGTGCGGCGCAGGGGGTTGCGCACGCCGCGCTCCGGAGCCTCGGCGGCGCGGCGGACGAGGCCGGCCAGGCCGCGCTTGCGGTCCCCCGCCGGGCGGGGGGCACGGAATCCGTACCCCTCGCGCGAGGAGGTACCGATGACGCAGCCGGGGCCCGTGAGGGCCCCGGCCGCGAGATTCACATTCAGTTTCACGTGCACTGCTTTCCGGCCCCGAGGGGCCTTACTTGATGGTGACCCGGACGATGACCGTCCGCTTTTCCGCGCCGAGGAGGATGCCGCCTCCCAGCTTCAGAATCTTTACACGCCCCTATAAGGGTGGACAAGTTCCTGCAACCCGTATCGAGAACCAATACTGCTCGACGATCTTGAAAATTCCACTCGCCGCACTCCGGAGCAAGATCACGAAAAGGGAGGGCGGGATCGGGTTTTTCGGTGCGCTACCGAATTTCTTCGGATCTGCGGGCACCGGTTGACTTACCTCGGGCATCATGCCTGGTCGATGCGGTGGCATGCCATGGCGGAATACCACGTTCCCCTTAATCGGAGAGATGTTCACCTTCCCGAAAGAATCACTCATCCGTTCGAGCACATTATGAGCGAAATAAGGGATCCATAAATTCTCCGCACGCCCCTCGGTTTCCCCACCCCCGCAGCGAGGGCGCTTCCGGCGCGCCGCACGATACCCCCGAGAACAGTTCCTCACTCAGCAAACAGAAAAGGAAACGGCTCGCCGTTCACCGACGACCGCCTGACTTTTTTCAGAGAAAAACGAGTTTTTCACTAAGCGAATCGCCGCAGGTCATCAGGGCGCTGCGGGGGAACCTTTTTCACTTGGTTTCGGATTGGTTCGTCAGCCCCGTTCCGGCTTGCTTCAGCGCATGGCATCTCTCAGAGTTGGGCCAACGAACTGCCGGGGGCTTGGCGGCCGCCGGCGTTCGGCCCGAGGCGCCTTACTTGACCCGGACAGGCGCCCGTCCACTGGCCGATGCCCGGCCACGGCAGCGGTGCGTGGGGGCTCTCACGTGCCGCAACCGACTTTGAAGGAACGCCGCACAACAGGCAGAGGCTGAACCGGAGTTGAGGGAGGAGACCACTGTGCCCATCACATCAGTGACAGAGGCCCTGATTGCCGCCGTATGCGCCAGCGCCCTGGCCGGTTCGAGTCTCGTCTCCCACGCCCCGCGAACCGCCGCCATGGCAGGCCGCCCAGGGGCCTCACGCAGGCCCGTTCCCGCGTCCGGCTGGGCCGGACCCGGCCGGCGCCGACGCACATGGCCAGAACAGCTGCACCCCGGCGGCGGACCGCGCAAGCGGCCCTCCCGATGGCCCTGACCGCCTGCCTTGTGCCGTGACGCGCCCTGACGGCGCCACCCGCACCACACCGGTGCACCCACCCGCCTGCCGCCGAGGAAAGAGCCGCACCTCCCGCGCGGATCACTGCCACTGAGGCCGACAGCCCCCATCACACCCGGCAGCGCATCTGGTGGCCCACTCACCCCGCGGGCGGCTCTCAAGCCCTTACCGGGACGGGACCACAGCGCCACAGGCAGCCAAAGCAGCAAGCGCCGCTCCCCCGGGCCTGAGCGCCCTCAGGCAAGTCCGCCGCGTGCTGGCAGGCCGCCCGCAGCATCTGCCGCCCAGGCCGACAGCCATGCCCTCAGCGGCCCGCCCCAGGCGCCTTCCCGCCCAGCGCCGCACATCCCCGCAACCGTCCCGCCCCGCCTGCTACCCAGGCAGAACGCAGCCTGCCCAAAGCCCACCCCGGCTTCACCCGGCCAGACCGCACTGCCAGCCGCACACAGCGCAGCCATAAAGCACCCGGCAGCCCTTCACCCAGCCCGCCCACCTGCCGCTCCCTACCCGCTGCAGGAAGCGGGCAGCCGAACAGCGGGCAGAAACGCGCAGGAAGACGCCGAGGGCCGTTTGCGGGGCCCGCCCCGGCACGAACCCCCTCCCAGCCCGGGCACCCATCCGCCAGGCCCAGCACCCAGCAAACGTCCCCCCGGGCAGGCAGCAGAGACAGCAACCAGAAGAAGCCCCAGGTTTTTTTACACACTTCGGCAACATTCGGCCCGCACCGGGCCCGATCCGTCTGAAAGAGCGGCCTGGCGTATCCCGGCCGCTCTGCGTGGCCTCTCAAGATCAGGCCTCGGATGCGGCGGTCTGGTCAGCCGGGAACGGCAGGAGGTCCGAGGGCGTCAGGCCGTTAGGCGGATGCGGGAGAGGTTCAGGCCGGCACCGGAGCCGCCCTTGAAGATCATGCCCTCTTCCTTGTACCAGTCGAGGATCGACTCCATGGAGTCGTCGACGGACAGGATGAAGCAGGCGGACACCTGCTGGGGCTGCGACGTGCCCACGTTGAACCAGACGGGACTGTTGAAGCTGAAGATCTGGTGCAGGAGGGCGTACGCCAGCTCGTGCTCGAAGATCTCCGCGTCGGCGGGCGAGACGAAGTACTTGTAGTCCTCACCGGCCTTCCGGTACGTCTTCACGATGCGGTCGATCAGCTGCCTGAGGCTGACCTCGCGCTGCGGGGTGCCGACGGCACCACGGAAGTACTCGCTGGTGACGATGTTGACCGCGTTCACCGACCAGAAGTCGGGGAACTCGACGCCACGCTGCTCGAAATTGACCGAGCCGTCGCGCCAGTTGGTCATGACGACGTCACGGCGCTCCCAGGCCACCTCGTCATACGGATGCACGCCAGGGGTGGTGTGGATGCGCTTTACGCAGCACCTCGATCATCTTGTGGCCTCCCATGATCACCTTTTCTTCTCCCTTAGTTCCACGATCGCGGCCTCGAAGTCCTCGAGCGAGTCGAACGCCCGGTAGACGGAGGCGAATCGCAGACACCGGGACAAGGTCGAGCTCACCGCTTGGTCACCATCAGCGAGCACGCCTCCACG
The DNA here is from genome assembly GCF_055603265.1 of Streptomyces sp. NPDC037288. NCBI lineage: Bacteria > Bacillati > Actinomycetota > Actinomycetes > Kitasatosporales > Streptomycetaceae > Streptomyces > Streptomyces sp. NPDC037288. Next base: position 9,236 of record NZ_JBVJVY010000073.1, on the reverse strand, counting down.
GTCGTGAAACGACGGGAGCAGTCAGGACACTGGCGGCGCCTGCGGATCGACGTGCCGTCGTCGGTCGTACGACTGTCGACGACACGGCTGTCGGGGTGTCTGCAGATGCGACGCCCGTCTCACCGGCCGACGGCAGGAGGTGATCGAGGTCATCAGGGAGTCCGTGCAGCGGCGTGGCTACCCGCCGTCGATGCGGGAGAACGGCCAGGCGGTCAGCCTGTCCAGCACCTCCTCGGTCGCACACCAGCTCGTGGCACTGGAGCGCAAGGGCTTCCTCCGCCGCGACCCGCACCGCCCCCGCGCGTACGAGGTGCGCGGCTCCGACCAGGCCGCCTCGGTGGAGCCCACAGACACCGCCGGCAAGCCCGCCGCGTCGTACGTCCCGCTGGTCGGCCGCATCGCCGCCGGTGGCCCGATCCTGGCGGAGGAGTCGGTCGAGGATGTCTTTCCCCTCCCCCGGCAGCTGGTCGGCGACGGCGAGCTGTTCGTACTGAAGGTCGTCGGGGACTCGATGATCGAGGCCGCGATCAGCGACTGGGGCCCGGTCCAGCGCCAGCCCGTTCGTTGCCGGGGACCGCACTGGGGCCGCCTTGACCTGTTACCTGAGTGGGTTGCTACTCGGTTGAACCCGGGTGCTGATCAGGCGAGGTCTCTCTGAGTTCCTCCCACGGCGTTCCTCGGTTGGCAGACCGTTGGCCGGGAGGCCCGCCGGTGCAGCTAGTGGCCTGAGACGCCTGGTGGAAAAGATCTTGGATTCGCCGGTACCCATCGCCGGGTGCTCGCGCGATGAACAGGGTGCTGGGCAAGTCGGTCGAGGAACGGGGCGGTGGGGAAGGTGCAGGAGATGCTGGGGCCTGAGGGGGTGATCGCGCTCCTGGCCGCGGTGGTCGTTGCCGGGGCGCGGGAGTGGAGGCGAGTGCAGCTGGCCCGTGAGAAGCACCGCGTACGGGAGCAGGAACTGCTGGCCGAGATGGTGTCCGACGTTTCCGGCGACAGCCGGGAGGTCCGGGTGCACCACGGTGGTGTCGCTGGCACGTGGTCGCTGATCGGCACCGGCCCGGCAGCCGAGCGAGGAGTCCTCGCCGGACGCAGGACGGCAGCAGACGGCCGTACGGCGCCCGCAAGGCGGCGCCGGTGACCGTGCAGAACCATTCGGGAATGGTCCTCGGCCTCGACCAGGTCGAGGCCGCCGGGCGGCTCGTTGGCATGCAGGTGGTCGACGAAGCGATGCTGGCCGGCTTCTACGAGACGCATGCAGAGAAGCTGTTCAGGTTCCTGGCGCGTAGGGCCGGCCAAGACGACGGGGGGAGATCCTCAGCCAGGTCTTCGAGGAGTTCTTCGCCTGGTGCCGGCACATCCAGCGCACCCCAAGCCGGTGGCCACTCTGTACCGCATCACCCGCTGCCGCCTCAACGACTACCTGCGCCGCTTGGGGCGCGTTGAGACTCTCGAGGCCGATGACCTCGCCGCGGCTGCGGCCGACGGAGCACATCACGACGAGCTCGCCGACGTCGTCCGCCGTGTCGACCTCGACATGGCACTGCGGGAACCGACCGAGCGCGAGCGGCAGGCCTTGGGGCTGCGGTACGTGGCCAACCTGCCAGTGAAGGACTGCGCTGAGGTCATGGAAGTCGGCATCGACAACATGAAGAAGATCCTGAAGACGGCCTTGAACAAGTCTGCGGCAGTCACCCCGCATGGAGGGCTACCAGATCATCACGACGGCGAAGGAGGCCCGCCAGTGAACCCCCAGCACCACGACGATGAGCGGCACGAGGCCCTCTGCGTGGGCCCGGCCGAAAAGGCGGACGGCTTCGCCGCGGTTATGAAGCGACTGAAGAGCCGCAGCGAGCAGGAGCGTGCCCAGCTGCGGGCGCAGGCCGATGCCGCGATCCTGGGCCACGAGGCGTACGCGCTGGGCCACGACAACCTCCGGCGTGGCAACTACGTCGCCGCGAAGCGGTGGCTGCGCGTGGCCGCCGACCACAGCGTCCCCGGCGCCGAGCAGGCCCTCGAAGAGATCGAAGCGGGTCCGGCAAACGACCTGGCCCAGCCGATCACCGTCGAGGTCACGGCGGATGCGCCACCGTGCCCGACCGGCGCGTCGCATGCTGGCACGTACGAGCTCGAGAAGTGGGCCTCGCTCCTGCAGAATTGGACGGAGGCCGGCCTGGCGGTGGACGCTGCCCGGGCACAAGCGCAGCAGATCGTCGCGCAGGCCCGCCGCACAGCCGACGAACTGATCGCCAAGGCGCGCGAGGAAGCTGACCGCGCGTGGGCGGATGCGAGGGACAAGATGGCCGCGGAGCATCGCGTCGCCGCGGAACTCCTGCACGAGGCAGAGCGACTGCAGCAGGACGCCAGGCTGCTGATGCAGAAGGCGCTCTGGGCGGCTGATCCGGTCATCGATGCGCAGCCGTTCGCGCAGGAAGTCAGGGGTGAGGCCCGGGAGCATGCTCGGGCGCTCGCTGTCGATTTTCGCTGGCGGACCGATGGCCTGCGCAGTGAACAGCGACAGCAGCCCCCTGTCCCGGTGAAGGCGGGCGAGCCAGTGCGCACCGTAGTGGCCTCCGCCGACGTGGATGCAGGCACGCCACTGAAGTTTGGATTGTCGGCCTGCATCGACGAGCTCGATGTAGACACTTGGTGCGCTTGGCTGCATGACCTCGTCGAGAGCTGCAGCCAGGCGAGGGACAACCTGCCGGAGCGTTCCGAGGCATGCGGGGCTGGGTGGCTGCAGCGGCACTCTGTCACGACGACGCGTACAGATCTCCTTCCGTACTTGTGGTCTGGCGTCTTCCGCATCGGGTTGATGCGTCTTGGGTCTGAGGTGCGTCCGCTCGGCGACATCGATCTCGTGCTTTCCCGCGCAGTCGTGCGGCTGGGGCCTGAGCGTCGGAGCGCGGATGAGGCGACATCGCCTGGAAGCCCCAGGAACATCGCACGGTGGGTCACCTCCGGAAATGAGGTTGCCTTGGCAACCCCCAATGCCGAGCACCAGCGCGACACGGCTTGCCTGAAAATCTTCTGGGTGACCGAGGCCCGTGAGGAAGTGGTGGATGAGAACGGCGCGGCATCGGACATCGTGAGCGTTGAAGAGACCGCGCATGTCGCTCCCCGGTAACGCTCGCACCACGTGGGTGCCGCGCCAGGCATCGCCATGCCTGGCGGACGCACGGGAGCATGCAACGGCCAGCCAGCGCAGATGGCCCCAACTGGGCCTCTGTACGCCTGCGCAGGAAGGTTGAGTTGGGTGTTCGACACTCCAAACACGTCCAGTGGCTGTCGCCGCCGCGGGGGCGTCCTTCGTGCTGCCCCCCTCAGCGGGGAAACGACGTCGTCGCTGTTGTGCCGCCTTGCGGCCAGCTACGGGCTTCAGCCGAAGGCACTGCGCTCGTGCTGGCAGTGGCGCAACTACCCGTCCACACACGAGGGCGGCGGCACCCGGGCCGATGCCGAGATCTTGCTGAACACGGCCGGACAGGAGGTCCTGGCAGAGCTGTGCGGTGTGGGACAGGACGTCCTGGCGCGGGCGTTGCCGTCATGGGGGCGGAAGGACGTCAAGCTGTCCACCGGGCAGGACGGGGTGCCGGCGGCGGCGTGGCGGATCGGCGGCGCGGTCGCCGGGCCGGTGGCGTTCGGCTGCCGCCTGTGCACGGCCCGGCGAACCGGTGCGGCCGTGCGGGTGGTGCGGTACGCGGCGCGGTGGGAGCGGGTGTGCGTCCGGCACGGGCGGTGGCTCCTGGACGCGGACGCCGACCAGCCTCTTGAGCATCTGGACGTGCGGCATCTGCCGGAGGTAGCCGCGGCGCAGCGGCGGTGGACCGGGGTGGCGCGGCGGGCGGTGCGGGCCGGGGCCGAGCCGGCAAGGGTGTTCGCCCTGTCGCATGCGGTGGTGGCCCGGTGGTGGGAGCAGGCCTTCCGCTGGGAGCGGGAGACGGTGTGGCCAAGGCGGCTGCACCAGGTCGCGGGCGGTGACGCCGGGGGTGATCTGGAGCGGTGGCGGATCGTGGGACGGGACGCGGTCGTCTTCCCCGAGGTGGTGGCCGTCGCCGACGCGCTGCTGGATCCGACCATGGCCGATCTGGTGTGGGTGGACAGCGGCGCCGGGCGGCCGCGGGCGCTGCCCGCCGACGGGGCGTTCTGCCGCCGGCTGGGAGAGCGGGTCGGGCGAAAGTGGCTGGGACCGCTGGTGGCGACTGACTACGGCGGCCCGCTGACCTCCTGGATGGGCAGTGTCATCCGTCTTCGCCGCGGCGCCGGCGGGCCGCCCGGGTACGACAACGACCCGTGGTGGCTGCGCCAGGAGCACCAGGCCGCCACCATGGCCGGCCAGCTGCGGGTGCTGGGCAAGGAGAAGAAGGCGCCCGGTTCGGGGACGATGTGGCGCGCGGCGGTGCCCACCGAGCAGCGCAGGCTGATCACCAGCGCTATCGAGAGCGCCGAGGAACAGCTGCTCCAGCTGCGCGGAGTGCAGACCGGCCCGACCGCCGAGGTCGCCCGGCAGCTCCTGCGCAGCCTCCGCCACAGCGCCGACCTGATCGAGAACGCCTGGAAACGGACCGCCCTGGCGGCGGTGAACGGCGGGTGCCGCTTCAGGAGGTGGCCCAGTGGGTTGACGTGCCCGTTGAGGTGCTCAGGCAGATGCTGACGGCGGGCAGGCAGGAGAACGGCGGCTGAGAGCGATGCGTCGACGGGCAGGTCGGCTGTTAGCTGATACGGCACTCGTTCGTGGCAGAAATACTGAAAACGGGAGCCTGTGCCGGCGGGAACGGCTTGGCTGGCGCGGGTGACCAGCACAGGAGCGGCCTGGCACCAAAGCCGGGCAGGGCGGGCAGGCGTGGACCAGGGCGGCGGGTTCGAGGCGGTGTTCCTCGACCCGGTGGGGCAGGCGGTGCAGCAGCGGTGGGCGGATGCCGCCATGACCGTGGCGTTCGAGGACCTGCCGCCGGTGTCGGCGTTCCCGGCCGTGCCGGGGCGGCGCTGGGGGCCGGGACTTTGGTGGTCGGCGACCACCGGGAGCGGCACGTGGCCGCCGGGTCGAACGCGATGCGTGTCCAGCTGATGGTCCTGGACCGCGACCCGGACGTGACGGGGCTGGCGGGGCGGCCGGTGCGGCTGCTGTGGCGTAATCCCCGCGGCCAGGTGCGCTCCTGAGTGCCGCAGCTTTTCGCCCGTCGTGCCGACGGCACCGCGCTACTCGCCGACTGTCCCAGCCACGCGGGCGCCGGCGGCGAACGCGCCCGGGGCGCCGCCAAGGCCGTCGCGGAAGCGTGCGCGCACATCGGCTGGAGCTACCTGCGCCTCCCACCGCTCGACGACGTACTGGCCGCCAACCTGAAATGGCTGGCCGGTTACCGCCACCCCCGCAACGCCGGCCAGCCCGGCCTGATGCCCGCTGTCTTGGAGACGTTCACGCGGCCGCGGCCGCTGATCGAAGGCGCCAGCGCGGCCGGCGACCCCATCGAGGTCCTGCCCGCCGTCTTTCACGGCCTGTGGCACGGACAGCTGACGGCCGGCCTGGACACACCGCTGCACGAACGCGTCCCCGTCGGCCAGCGGGGCTGGAGCGGCCCCCAGACGGGAGATGCCGGGTGACCGCGCGGCGCAATGCCCGGCCGGCCGTGAAGGTCGGTGCTCACATCCGCTTCCGTGGCATGAAGTGGCAAGTGGTCGCCCTGTCGGGACAGGACATCCACCTCGTCGGCCCGGAGGGCGGCGGCCAGGCCGTGCTCGCCGGGCACCTGTTCGCCGACCCCGGCTTCACCGTCGTCGGGGCCGATGCGCCGCAGGCGGCCCCGCAGTGGGGGCTGTTCGAGACCGCCCCTGCCGCCGCGCGTGAGAAGGCGCTGGCGTGGCAACGACACGTAAGGGAAGTCGAATGCGGCCTGCCTGGCGGGCCCGGCAGCGAAGGAGCAGTGCGCGAGCAGTACGACCCCGAGCGGTACACGCTGGCCGAACGGGAGCAGGCCAAGGCCCAGGAGCTGACCGCGCTCGAATTCGGCCGGGTCTCGCGCACCACGGTGCAGCGCATGCGGCTCACCTACCGCAAGCAAGGCCTGTGGGGGCTGCTCGACCACCGCACCACCCGCGCCTCCAGCCCCACCGGCCGGGCCGACGAGCGGGTCGTCGCCGCCGTCCGCGAGGCGCTGCGCCGCCGCCGCGGCCGCTCCAAGGGCACCATCAACGGCCTGTTCCCGCTGATCAACCAGATCCTCGAGGACCGGCACGGCCCAGGCACGGTGCCCGCGCCGTCCCAGGCCACGCTGTACCGGCTCGTCACCAACCTCGCCCGGCCCGGCGAACTGCCCACCGGACCCGTCCGGCAAGTACCGGCGAGCGTCGACGGGCGGGCGTTCACCCCCGCCACGGCGCTGCGGCCCGGCGAGCAGGTCCAGGTCGACACCACCCGCCTGGACGTCCTCGCCCTCTTCGACGACGGGCGCCTGGCCCGGCCCGAACTGACCATCGCCGTCGACGTCGCCACCCGCGCCATCCTCGCCGCCGTCCTGTGCCCGAGTGCGACCAAGGCCGTGGACGCGGCGCTGCTGCTGGCGGAGATGGCCGTCCCGCACCCCGCCCGCCCCACTTGGCCGGACATCCTGCGCATGGACCGTGCCCCCGCGCTCCCCCACCAGCGGCTGGCCGCGCTGGACGAGCGACTGGCCGGGGCTGCGGCCCGGCCCTTCGTCCTGCCCGAGACGATCGTCGTCGACCGCGGCAAAGTCTTCGTCTCCGCCGCGTTCACCGCCGCCTGCGAACACCTCGGCATCAGCGTCCAGCCCGCCCAGCCCCGCGCCCCTACCGCCAAAGGCATCGTCGAGCGGACCTTCGGCACCATCAACGCTCTGTTCTGCCAGCACCTGCCCGGCTACACCGGATCCGACGTCACCCGCCGCGGCCCCGACACCGAGAAAGACACCTGCTACAGCGTCCCCCAGCTCCAGGACCTGCTCGACGAATGGCTGGTGCACTACCACCACCGGCCCCACGAAGGCCTGCGCCACCCGATGATGCCGAAAAAGGCCCTCACCCCGAACCAGATGTGGGCCACGCTGGTCGCCGTCGCCGGGTACGTGCCCGTCCCGCTCACCGGCAGCGACTACCTCGAACCGCTGCCCGTGCGCTGGCAGGCCATCACCCCCGCCGGCATCACAATCCACCACCGCACCTACGACCACGATCTCCTCGCCCCGTACCGCGGCCAGGCCTCCCCCGTCGCCGGCCGGGGCGGGAAATGGGAAATCCACTACAACCCCCACGACGTCCGCCAGATCTGGATCCGCCTACCCGACGGCCACCTCACCGAAATCCCCTGGATCCACCGCGACCACGTCCACCAGCCGCTCAACGACCACACCTGGCAGCACATCCGCACCCACGCCCACCACAACAACCACGACGACAGCCAGCAGCATGAGGCCGGCCTGGCCGACGCCCTCGACCAGCTCATGCGCCGCGTCCACAGCGGCCACGCCACCAAAACGGAACAAGCTCTCCTCGCCCGCGCCACCACGCTGCCCCTTCCCGCCGCACGGCACCCGCAATACGGCACCGGCCCCATAACCGGCGAGTCGGCGCAGCACGGAGAGGACGACCGCATCGACGACCTCGACGACCTCCCCGAGGACGACACCCGCCCCGCCGCGGCCGCCGGATTCGGGCTCTACAACGCATACGAGGAAGCCGACAAGTGGTGAACACCCGCCCCCACCCCGCAGCGCACCAACCGCCCAGCGCACCCGCCGACGCGGGCAGCGACAACACGGCCGAACCTTCCTGGCCCCTGACCACCTGGCAGGGCTGGCACCGCTTCGCCACCACCAACCCGCCCGCCCCGCCCCAACCCGACGACCCGCCCCGCAGCCGCGACGAACGCCTCGCCTACCACTCCGCGTTCGTCACCATCCGCACCCCCGCCATCAGCCAACTCGCCACCCAGGTCCGCACCCTGATGATCCTCGGCCGCCACCAGCAGACCACCGCCCGCCCCTCCCTCATCGTCACCGGACCCGCCGCAGCCGGCAAAACCACCGCACTCCCGAACGTCGGCCGCACCTGCCACCTCGCCCACACCCGCAAAAACCCCGCACCGCCCGGATCAGCCCACGCCACGGCACCCGTCGCCTACGTCCTCGTCCCTCCCGGCGCCACCGCGAAAACCCTCATCACCGAATTCGCCCGCTACCTCGGCATCCCCATAACCACCCGCATGACCCAGACCCAGATCACCGACGCCGTCTGCCACACCTACACCCAAGCGGGCGTCCAACTCGTCCTCATCGACGAAACCCACCGCCTCAACCCCCGCACCACCACCGGCGCCCAAACCGCCGACCTACTCAAAGACCACACCGAACGCCTCCCCGCGACCTTCGTGTACGCCGGCATCAACGTCACCGACACCCCCCTGTTCACCGGCACCCGCGGCGCCCAGCTCGCCGGACGCGCCACCCTCATCACCTGCGGCCCCCTCCCCGCCCGACACGGCACCCGCCACCCGTTCCGCGACGTCATCACCGACATCGAAAACGCCCTCGACCTCACCCACCACAAACCCGGCACCCTCCCGGCCACGCCCCCTACCTCCACCAACGCACCGCCGGCCGCATCGGATCCCTCACCCGCCTCATCCGCCAAGCCACCATCACCGCCATCACCGCCATCACCAACGGCACCGAACGCATCACCAAAACCGCCCTCGACGCGGTACAACTCGACCACCTCGCCGAACAACACAGACGCCCCACCCGCAGCCGCTAACCCCACCCCCCGAACAGGCAAAACAGCACTGACCAGCGAAAACACCAACCGAGTCTTTACACGCTACAACTACCTACAACCCACCCCGCCACACTCCACACACAACACATAAGCCCAGCTCACACACCCCGCCCACCCCGACCCAATCGCCCACCCGCCTCTCAACACACCCACAACACCCCAGGCCAACAAACACTCAGCCCACCAACAAACCCCCCTCCGAGCGTTACCACCCATTCCCAGTCACCAGCTGCAGCACATCAAGCCCCGTGCCCATCTCCCCAGGCCAGGCGCACCACCCCCTACCTCCACCGCGGCCGACCGGCGCACCTCGGGATCCGCACGCAACCAACCCTGCAGTGACCACAACTCCCCCGCATGAGGGGCCCTGCGGTTTCCGTACAGCAGCTTATTGGCTAATTCATGCGGCGAGCTGCTGATTCAGGTAGTCGTCGTGGACCTCTCGTGGGGTC
>NZ_JBVJVY010000072.1:0-19040 GCF_055603265.1 Streptomyces sp. NPDC037288 | reverse complement strand
GACCCCACGAGAGGTCCACGACGACTACCTGAATCAGCAGCTCGCCGCATGAATTAGCCAATAAGCTGCTGTACGGAAACCGCAGGGCCCCTCACTTCGAGTGTCTTGCCATACCCCGAGCAGCATCACCGGTCGGAGCCACACATGGGCCCCCGGCTCCTTGCGTGGCAGTAGGCCGTCAGTGTCCCAGCGATCAAGGCGACAGCTGGACTGGGGCGCCGGAGAATGCGACAGGCCGTCACGACAAGTCGAGGCGATTGTCCACTCAGCGGGCCGGCGTAGAAACCTCAGAACTGTCCCAATGCCGGCCCTTTGCAAGGATCCGATTCCATCACGGGACTGTGAATCCTTAACATAGGATTCCTGACGGATGTGGGGGATGTCCATATAGCCAACCGAGGCCAAGGCGGCAAGACTGAGCATCTGGATCAGGAACAGATTTCCTCAGACCTATTTCCCGGTCAACGGGCGCACGGAACTTGGATGTGCTGACTGGGCGTCATTCCGTAGGAACGAAAATTTGGAATCGTATTGACAGGTCGTCGCTTGCTGTTTGCGCGCTCCGCAATGGGCGGGCTGAGCGAGTACGGCGCGTTTAGGGGTCCGGTGTCAGGTAAGCCACCGGCTTCAGCCTCAAGGGCACGCTGCCCGGTTGGACCGCGACGAGTCAGACCTCCGGGGAGAACTCCGTCACAGGCTCGATCCCGTATTAGGAAGGGTCTAAGGAATCTCTACGAGCGGGATAGGCTCCAGCCCGGAGCCGGTAACCATCGTCCCCTCGACCCCAGCTTGCCGCACTCGAGTTCTGATCAGAAGCAGGGGTGGGATCCGGTGAGGCAATCGTGGGTGCCGTATGCAGCATGGCATACCAAGCCGTATCTCCAAGTCGGCTGCGAGGCAGCAGTCACATAAGGACATTGAGCCCATCTCCCGGGTACCTCAGCGTGATCGCTCCCAGGGCCGGAGCGGCCAGGACGATAGTCACTCGGTGACGAATCGAGAGGTCAGCGGGCAGGATCAGCCGGCCCGGAAGACTGAGGGGGTCCGGCGCGTGGGTGCGGAGCGTGAGCGTTATAGCTCTGACCAGGGCCGGAAGGCGGCCATGGACAGGGAAGGGAAGCGTGTAGTCACCGACTCTCCCTTCGGTCGACGCGCGGGTCCTGTTCGCTCTGGCGACTTCACCCTCGACCGGCGAACGGACTCTATCCGCTCCGACGACCGCAGCGAGAAGAGCGCCGGAACAGGCGTGATGCCGAGTTCCGCGACGAGAATCGCCGGGAGGGTTACGTGAACTAGTTTTCCGGGGCCGCGACTGGTCTGCCAGTGCGTGCCCGGGGGGCCGGTGCCAGCTGCGTACTGTCGCCTGGCGCGTCCCCGCACATCTGGCAGACGAGCAGCCCGGGGCAGCAACCATGTTGCACTTCGTGGCAGGTCGCACGTCATTGCGTGGTGGGGACCAGCACCGAGGTGAGCCGGGCGCTGGCCGAGAAGGCTCGACCTGGAGTCGGTTGCTGTGCCTGCCGTCACTCGCTTGGATCTTGACAAGGCGTTCAAGGAGCCCGCTCCCGGCATGCCGGTACGCCATGCAGCCGGCCGATGGGTAAGGAGAGTCGGAGATGTGTGACGTATCGGCCGCGCCCCTCGGCTGTCCGGGTGCCGATGCTGCTGTGGAATCGCATGCCGGCGGTATGCGCGCCGCTGCTGTATCCGCCGTCGAGGACGGTGGCAGTTATAGCCGCTCCGGTCTTGTCGGAGCTGTGGACCATGCGCGTGGCAGCAGCGCTGCCGCCACCCAATTCAACGGAGGAGTCATGACATGCCGGATAACTTAGACGAGCGGGAGCGCACAGTCCTTTTGGCCGTCAGGCAGCGCGTGTGGGCCGGACATCAGGATTTTGAGCTTCAGGAGATCGCTGATGGGGCGGGCCTCGAACTCGCTGAAGTGGTCAGGGTGACCGAAGCATTGGAGATGGTTGGATACTTGAAGTTGATAAGAGATTTCGGGCCGGGCGCCACGTGGGTGATCCTTGAGAGGGACATTAGTGATGAAGCCCGTAGAGCCATCGGCGACTGGTCTTGACGGCGTTCCTGCTCGAGGATCGCTGAAGCGGCCGACTTACGTGTGATCGCGAGCTCTGCGTCATCCGATTGTGAGCCAGGCACTTCGCGTCTCGCCAGCAACACAGTCGACTAGATATACTTGTATGGGCAAGGAGTCGTCTTTGATGGGGCTGGCTCGCTTGAGCGTTTTCACCCGGTTCACGTGTCCTTCGACGACGCCGGAACTCCAGGGGAGGGTGAGGCCGGCGGTGACAGCGTCGAGGTCCTGGCGGAGGAAGCCGGCGAAGCCCCTCATAGGCTTCGGTGTATCCTGCTCGGCCTGCCGGATCCACTCCAGCAACAGGTATCCGCGCTGGTGACGGACGAGATCGGCGAAGGCCCAGGCGAGGTCGCAGGCTCGTGCGATATCCGCGCAGGCCACCCGGACCTCCATCAGCCGCTGTTACTGACTCTCGGTGAGCGTCTCGCGGGGCCGCATGATCCAGGAAGTGATCTTGCGGGGCTGGGGATGTCGGCCCGAACCGGTTCGGCGGTACCCGCGCGGAGAGCGGCGAGGTGTTTGCGGACAACCTGTCGGCTGCCCCGGCAGCCGCGGGCCTGGATCTCCAGGAAGAGGCGGGTGCCGCTGACCTGGCCCTGCGCCTCGGCGAAGCGGGCGTTGAGGTAAGGCTCGAACGGTTCCAGCACGCCGTTGGGACGGCGGTCGCGGGCGGAGACCAGCAGTTCGTCGAGGTCGGTGTCGCGGAGGCGGCGCACGGTCTTGCGATCGAGGTTCAGCCGTCGGGCGATCGCGCTGATAGTCCAGCCCTTTTCGCATCTGGGTGCGGGGCAACGCTGCGGGCGGTAACGGCACCGGGCTCGGCTCCGGCACCTCGGTCTCCGGCTCCTCCTCGGCGCGTTTGCGCAGGCAGTTGCGGTGCTGGTGACAGGTCTTCAGAACTTTAGGCCGGGCCGGGTGAGCGGAAGCCTTTCCTCGGACGTTCGTGTTGCCTGGTGGGCTGGTGGCTGTTCTCCGCCCGGTTGTTCAGGTCCTTGTGTGAAGGGTGCTCGACCGAGGGCATGAGCTCGCGGTGCGTGCTTCCGTAGCTCTTGAGTTTGTCGGTCACCAGCACCCGGGGGATACGCGTCTGATTCTTCATCAGCTTGGCCAGGAACCGCTTGGCCGCCTTGGTGTCCTGCCTGGACCGGCCGAGGATGTCGAGTACATGGCCGTCCTGGTCGACGGCGCGCCACGGGGAGTGCCGCTTGCCGTTGATCTTCACTAAGGCCTCGTCGAGGTGCCAGCTGTCCACGGCCTGCGGCCGACGGCGGCGCAGCCTGTGGCGTAGGCCTGCCCGAACTTGTTGCACCACCGTCTGACGGTCTCGTACGGGACGATCACGCCGCGCTGGAGCATCAGCTCCTCGACCTCACGGAACGACGACGGGAAGCGGAAGTACAGCCACACGCAGTGCGAGATGACCTCGACGGGGTAGCGGTGGCCCTTGTACGACGGCGCCCCCGCACCCACCAGCAGTCCCTCCCCGGACGACCAACCTGAAGATCACCTCACGGGACCAAACTCAACGTGACAGCACCCTCCGTCCGAGCCGGATCTATTCCGGCTGAGCAGATGAACGCTCTAGTCGAGCAGTCATGCGCACATCAACGTTTAATTTCCACCAACTTCCGTTACGCTCAAATAGTAGGAATTTACAGGAGACGATCTTCATAAGCAGAAGGAGTTCTCGTGTCCCGATCGCCGTTAAATGTTCTAGCGGTTCCGGCGGCCATGGTGTGGCTAGTGGGTATGGGTCCTGCGGGTGTCCTGGCCGAGCAGGGGGCTTCCCTATGAGCGAGCGAATCCGTGGTCTGCCCTGGTCGCGCAGAGGCGTGCTGGGCACCCTCGCTGGCACGGCTGGCGCGTTGGCGCTGCCCGCCGGTACGGCCGACGCGGAGAGCGCTTTCCGAAGCGGTGCCGAGGCCCAGCGTGGTGCTGTCGACGCCGACCGCAACTTTTTCGGCGTATGGAACGCCACATCTCATCGCTGGACTGTGCCCGCCCGGCTCAATTACGCCTCGGCGGCTACGCTCGCGCCGGTGGAGCGGGCGGTCAAGGCTGGCGACTATGCGGGCGCGGCAACGCACCTGTGCGAGCACTTCCGTAAACGCAAGACGCGCAGGCTGCCGGTCCGGCGCAACGGGGTGTTACGGCCGGAGTTGGTCGATCTGGTTCTGGATCACATCTGGACTCTCGGTGTCGGCGAGATCCTGCAGGACTCCGTCACCGTCACCGGCACCGACGCGGTGGTCAAGGCCGATGTGACCGACGCGCTGACCCGCTCGTACGCCTCCGGGTATGCGGCGTTTTTCCTGATGGCTCGCCACAAGGAGCCTTCCACAGCGGTGTTCCATTCCCGCAGCGCCGCCTCCGGTCGGCCCACACTCGTCGTCACCCGCTCCGACGGCACCACGGTCACCATTGCGGCCACCGCCGACACCTACATCACGGCCGGCGCCGATGCCAAACGCGTCTTTGGGCACACTGCCAATTTGCAAGTCCGCGATGAGGGACCCGGTGCCTTTACCGCAAGGACCCGGAAGGCCTACGTGGCTTTCCAGTTGAAGGATCTGGCCAACGCTCCTAAGTCCGCCGTGCTGCGTCTGACCGGCCGCAATGCCACCAGCCGTCGTGCCAAACAAGTGCTGGTCTACCAGACGCGGGAGACGTTCGACGAGGCCACACGGTGCTGGGCCAATACTGTGCAGAACACCTTCTCCTGGCAGGGCGACCCGGGCGGCTTCGACTGGAAAGGACCCGTCGGCTCCGACCCTGAGTACGGTTACCAGCTCGCGCGCTTCTCCTTCGCCGGGCCGATGGCCGGGGCCTACCGCAAGAGTGGCGACGAGAAGATTGCGGCAGGACTGGCCGGGCTGATGCTCGACTTCGTGCACGACGCCGACGGATACGGCACCCCATACGGTGCGGGTTCCTTCCCACGAAGCCTCGACTCCGCCGCCCGTGTCATCAGCTGGCTCGAGGCATACGAGATCCTGCGCAGCAGCACCTCGCTCACCCCGCACATGCACCTGGAACTGCTCCGCACCCTGGACAAATCGGGCCAGTACCTGGCCCGTGTCGGTGGGCCCGCCCCGAACTGGATGCAAGCCCAGAAATGGGCCCTGGCCTCACTCGCCCTCTACTTCCCGGAACTGGTGGGCAGCCCAGCCTGGCTGGCCAGCGCCCGCGACTTTCTAGCCCACCAGCTGAGCCACGCCCTCTACCCCGACGGCGGCTACACAGAAGCGACCGACGACTACGCACACGGCGTGGCCGCGACGTTCGTGTCCTTGATGGCCTACTTCCGCGACAACGGCCAGGAGCTGGGTGGCGCAGCAGACCTGCGGCGCCTGGCGCACTTCCTCGCCGACCAAAATCTCCCCGGAGGATGGGGCCCCTCGTACGGCGACAGCGGCACCGCCGACCGCCGACCGGCCTTCGCCCGGCTCGCCAACGCCCTCGGTGACGAGCAGCTGCGCTACGTTGCTACCGACGGCCGCAAGGGCGTCCCTCCCCGGCACACCTCGGTGCTCTACCCCGACACCCGCGTCGCCGTGCTGCGCGATGGGTGGCGCCCCGATGCCTCCTACCTGCGTATCAACGCCGACCGGGGGCCGCACGCACACCCGGACGATCTCGCCCTCACCGTGTATGCGCATGGACGGCCGTTGCTGCCCAACATGGGCGCGTTCACCTATAGCAGCGACCCCCGTAGCAACTGGCTAAGGAAGAGAACCGAGTCCGCCAACACGATCGAGATCGACCGAAGGGCCCAAGTTCCCGGAAGCCCCGGCAAGTTGGAGATGTTCGCCACGAACGACGTCTTCGACCTCGTGCGCGCCTGGAGCAACGCGACCTCCGGCGTGCGCCACACACGGACGGTGCTCTTCCTGCGCCACCGTGCCCAATGGATCGTGGTGGACCGGCTCGACCCCGCCGACAACGCGCCTCACACCTACCGGCAGAACTGGCACTTCCTGCCCGACGCGCACCCGGCCATCGATCACATCACCAAGATGACCACTACTCGGTTCGCCGACGGCGCGAACCTACAGATCGTTCCCGCCGACGCGGGCCAGCTGGCCGCGCAGGTACGCAATGGCTGGTACTCCCCGGCGTTCTACACCGTCACCGAGGCCCCCTACGTGACCTACACGCAACGATGCCCGGGCCCCGCGGAGTTCGCCACGGCCCTCATCGCGCAGCCCCACGGCGTCACGACGAAAGCCGCCATCGACCGGATCTCCATCACCGGTCTACCTGCCTCCACGGCGACCGCCCTGGTCATCCGCTTCAGCCCCCAGCACACCGCCACCTCATGCCTCGCTCACAGCAGCCCACCCGGTGTCATCCGCTTCGGATCCTTCAGCTTCGACGGCGTCCTCGCCCACATCGAACAGGACGGCGAACGGCAGAGCTGGCTGCTCCTTGGAGGCCGCCAACTCATCTACAAGAAAATGGCGCTGCTGACGTCCCCGACACGCATGTCGGACGTTGCCGTGCGCCTCGATCCGGCCACCCATACCGTGGCCCTCACTGGTTCCCGCCTCATCCCCAGCACCGACCAGGCAAGGGCACTGCGTCTGCACGCCCCCTGGGCGAAGAGTGTCACCGTCAACGGCCGCCATGCCCCCGTCGCCCGCCAGGGCGGAACGATTCTCGCGGCCGCCCTGCGCTAGTGCCGCATCAGGCAACGTTCGCCCGGTGGTGATGTCGTCCGGTTGCTGCGCCGGACGGCCAGAATGATCACGTGGCTGCACGGGTGCGGGTCCGGGGGATTGATGACGATGAGGGCAGGCGTCTGCTGCGGATCATCCGCAGGGGCACCGGGTCGGTGGTGACCTGGCGGCGGGCGCAGATGGTGCTGTTATCCGCGCAGGGCATGTCCGTGGTGAAGATCGCTGAGGTGACATTCACCAGCCCGGACCGGGTCCGGGATGTGATCCACAACTTCAACGCCGACGGCTTCGAGGCGCTCCACCTCAAGTACAAGGGCGGCCGGCCGAGAACTTTCCCCCTCCCGAACGCCGGGATATCAAGAAGACCGCCAAGTCCAAGCCGGCCGAGCACGGCCTGCCGTTCTCAACCTGGAGCCTGGCCAAGCTGGCCGACTTCCTGGTCGCCGAGGGGGTGGTCGACAACATCAGCCACGAGGGCCTACGCATCCTGCTCCGCGAGGAAGGCGTCACCTTTCAATGGATAAAGACCTGGAAGACCTCCCGCGATCTGGACTACGCGGCCAAGAAGGCCCGGGTCGAGCATCTCTACGCGATCGCCGACGGCGAGGTCATACCCGGGGAAGGCGAACCAGAAGTCGTCTTCTGCATGGACGAGTTCGGACGTGCGCCACGAGGCGCTGAGGAATCGTGCGGGAGGAAGAGCCCGCCGCCGGTCATCGCAGTGACCGGTTGAAGCTGGAGGCAGGCTGATCCCCAGGTTGGGGGTGAGGCCGGAAGCAGCCTCGACAACGTAGGGGCGGACCGACACCACCAGGCGGTTCGTGCCCGCAAGCGAAGACGGAATGGGTGTAAGGAAACTGAACCAGTGGTTGAAGCCCCGTGAGTCGTCAGCGGCCTGCCGAATCTGGTGGATGGGTCGCTTTGCGGTACTGGAGAGTGCTCTGTCCGATGGCCTCTCCTCTTTGGTTGTCCGCAGGTTGGGCAGTCGGAGGCCCGGACCAAGACTGCGATATGCGGACCGTGGTGATGCCGCCGGGGTAGAGCTGGGCACCGACGCCGTCGAAGAGATCCTCAGTGAACGTGGGAAGCGATCCGGTGTCGCCCTCCCCGTCCGGCAGCCAGCCGGGCGGCGGGCAGGTGCGACGCTCACTGATGGCGCCGGATCGTGGCGGAGTCGCCGTAGTACTCCGAGGCCGGGAAAGCCGGCCGCATGGGGAAGGGCGACAGCGTGATCGCAGTGGTGTTGATGTCAGGAAGGAGCGTTGTTGAATAGCGACGCGCCGTCGATATCGTGGCCGAGCTCTTTCGCGGCTGAGCGGCGGGTACTCGATCATCAGCTCAAGCTGCACCGATGGGCAAGGGCCGATCCGGACCGCCGGTTCGGCGACATGTTCAACTTGATCTGCGACCGGTCCACCCTGCTGGTGGCCTGGGAGCGGGTGTCAGGCAACCGGGGTGCCAGGACAGCGGGCGTGGACGCGGTGACGCGTCATCACATCGAGGACCACGGAGTGATTCCGTTCCTGGAGGAACTGCGTTCCTCTCTCAAGGACGGGTCCTTCACCGCGCTGCCGGTCAAGCAGGCGGTGATCCCCAAGAAGGGCGGCAAGGTCCGTCATCTGGGGATCCCCACCCTGCGCGACCGTGTCGCGCAGATGGCCCTCAAGCTGGTCCTGGAGCCGATTTTCGAGGTCGACTTCTACCCGTCTTCGTACGGGTATCGGCCTGGGCGTCGGGCCCAGGATGCCATCGCCGAGATCCACCATCTCACCAGCCTCTCCTACGAGTGGGTGATGGAGGGGGATATCACCGCGTGCTTCGACAACGTCGACCATCACGTCCTGATGGACTTGGTGGAAGAGCGCGTCAAGGACCGGAAGGTCCTGCGTCTGGTCCGCGCGTTTCTGCGGGCTGGGGTTATCGAACTGCACGGTGGCTTCGCGGACAGTCTGAACGGCACTCCGCAAGGCGGGGTCGCTTCCCCGCTGTTGGCCAACATCTATCTCTCCGTACTGGACCGGTACTTCGTCCGGATCTGGAACGAGGAGATGAGTCCACGCTGGCGCAGGCAGTACCGGCGCAAGAAGGGACTGCCGAACTTTCGGCTGGTGCGTTACGCCGACGACTTCGTCGTGCTCGTGCACGGCACCCGGTCTGACGCGGAAGCACTGAAGGGACAGATCGGCGAACTGCTGGCCAGCAGGCTGAAGATGACCCTCTCGATCGAGAAGACACACATCACCCACATCGACGACGGCTTCGTCTTCCTGGGCTTCCACATCCAGAGCAAGACCCGTGGCGACGGACGCCGCGTCGTGCTGACGATTCCGGCAAAGCAGGCGCTGGCATCGGTGATGCACAAGATCAAGAAGCTGACGGGGCAGGGAACGACCTCGCTCTCATTGGCGGAGGTGCTGCGGAAGGTCAATCCGGTCCTGCGGGGCTGGGCGGCCTACTTTCGCTACGGCGCATCGAAGAAGACGTTCTCCTACCTCGGCTGGTACGCGTGGTGGAGGATGCTTCGGTGGATTCGCCGCAAGCACCCCCACCTGACCTGGAAGCAGCTGCGGCGGCGCTACTACGGGGCCGACCGCATCGCGGAGGACCGCATGGTCCTCTACAACCCGGCGAAGATGCGGGTCGAGCGTTACCGCTATCGCGGAGCGCAGATCAGTACGCCATGGAACGTCGACGAGGTCGATCCTGACGGAGCACGTTTCCGCCGGACCGACCACGACGACATGGCATTCGTCGGCCAGGTCAGCGAACACCTCACCTGACCCTCTCGGATCACGTGGAGAGCCGGATGCCCGGCCAACGGGCACGTCCGGTTCGGCGGGCGGGGACGGGAAGACCGACACCTGCAAGGGTGCACGGCGTCTCGTCCCCGACCCAACCGCTCAATCTCCAGGGTGCTGTCACGTTGTTGGGGGCGTGATCGTCTGCTGGTGTGTCGGGGTGTGGTGGGCCTTTGCTGAGGGCTTGGGGTCAGGCTCCTGTGGGCAGGTCGATGCCGGCGGTGATGTGGTCCCTCAATCGCACGTTCGCGTTGCCTGGTGGGCTGGTGGCTGTTTGAGCTTGTTCCGCTTTGACGGACACCGTTGGTGTGGTGGTCAGGCTGCGAGTGCGGTCTCGTATTCGGCGGGACTGCGGTAGCCGAGGTGAGGGGCCCTGCGGTTTCCGTACAGCAGCTTATTGGCTAATTCATGCGGCGAGCTGCTGATTCAGGTAGTCGTCGTGGACCTCTCGTGGGGTCCGATACCCGAGTCCCGAGTGGCGGCGTTTTGCTGTGCAGTCGGTGCAAGTTGTACCAGCCCTCGACAAAGTCGAAGATCGCGGTGCGGGCCGCGGCCCGGCTGGGCCAGGTTCTCGTGTCGAGCAACTCCCGTTTGATGGTGGCGAAGAACGACTCGGCGAGCGCGTTGTCCCAGCACTGTCCGGTGCGCCCGACGGACAGACGGACGCCCAACTCCGTTGCCAGGGTGGCGAATTGCTGACTGGTGTACTGACAGCCACGATCCGAGTGAAAGATCACCGGCCGGGTGGGACGACGCTGTCGGCAGGCCGCCGTGAGGGCCTCGGCGACCAGATCGGTTCGCAGGTGATCGGCCGTCGCCCAGCCGATTACCCGGCGGGAGGCGATGTCGATGACCGTGGCCAGATAGAGCCAGCCCTCCTCGGTCGGGACATAGGTGATGTCGCCGCACCAGCGGGTGTCGACACCGTCCGGGTCGGGACCGAACTGCCGCAGGACAAGGTCGGACCGGGAGACGGCGCGGGGGTCGGGGACGGTGGTCAGGTGCCGTCGTCTGCGGTGGCGGCCCTCCAGGCCCGCCGCCCGCATCAGTCTGGCGACGCGGCGCCGTCCGCAGAGGGCACCCCCACGTCTCAGCACTGCGTGGATCCGTGGGGCGCCGTAGGTGCAGCGTGACGTGGTGTGGACGTCGGTAATCTGCCTGGTCAGCTCGGCGTCACGAACGGCCCGCGGTCCGGGCTTGCCGGTGCGGCGGGCATAGAAGGCGGTTCGGGAGACCTCCAGCAGTTCACACGCGCGCTTGACGCTGTGACCGTCTCGCTTCTCCGCCTCGATGAACGGGTGCACCGTCACCGGGTCTCCTTCGCGAAGAAAGCCGTGGCCCGCTTGAGGACCTCCACGTCCTCCCGCAGCCGGCGGTTCTCCCGCCGCAGCGCGGCCAGCTCTTCGCGTTCGCTGCTGGTCAGGCCGTCGCGTTCGCCCGCGTCGACCTCGGCCTGGCTGACCCACAGCCGCACCGCGGTCTCGGTCAGATCGAAGTCCTTGGCGATCTGGCCGACCGAGCGGTCACCGCGTCGGCACAGCTCGACAATCTCGGCCTTGAACTCCGGCGTGAACGAACGGCGAGGCCGAGGCTTCTTCTTCCCCATGCTCTCCATGATGGACATCCTCACGGGGCAGAACCCCTGATCTCGAATGTCCGTCAAAGCGGATCAAGCCCAGTTCTCCGCCCGGTTGTTCAGGCCCTTGTGTGAAGGGTGCTCGACCGAGTGCATGAGCTCGCGGTGCGCGCTTCCGTGGCTCTTGAGTTTGTCGGTCACCAGCACCCGGGGGATACGCGTCTGCTTCTTCATCAGCTTGGCCAGGAACGGCTTGGCCGCCTTGGTGTCCCGCCTGGACCGGCCGAGGATGTCGAGTACATGGCCGTCCTGGTCGACGGCGCGCCACAGGGGAGTGCCGCTCGCCGTTGATCTTCACGAGGACCTCGTCGAGGTGTCAGCTGTCCACGGCCTGCGGCCGACGGTGGCGCAGCCTGTGGCGCAGGCCTGCCCGAACTTGTTGCACCACCGTCTGGCGGTCTCGTACGGGACGATCACGCCGCGCTGGAGCATCAGCTCCTCGACCTCACGGAACGACGACGGGAAGCGGAAGTACAGCCACACGCAGTGCGAGATGACCTTGACGGGGTAGCGGTGGCCCTTGTACGACGGCGCCCCCGCACCCACCAGCAGTCCCTCCCCGGACGACCAACCTGAAGATCACCTCACGGGACCAAACTCAACGTGACAGCACCCGGTCAAGAGGCGCACGGGGGAGGACTCGACGGTGTGGCTCCAGCCGGAGAACGATGCCTTCGAGCCGATCTGCGGCAACACGGCTTCCATCCTCGGCAAAGTCGTTGCAGTCATGCGCAGCGTGTGAGTGCGGGCCGCAGAACAGGGGCTATGAGGGTCAGGCCGGGGCAAGGTACTTCCGGGCCCATACGGTCGTTGGGCCGGTACGAGCGTTCGAAATCTTCTCGGCACGGCCTTCGCCCAGCGTCGGTCCCCACTGCGCGTGCCAGCGGGTTCGCCGTGACCGGTCTGGGTTCTGGCGCATGGAAAGAGTTCGTTCTCGGTCTGGGGGTAGCGCCGGGCAGACCGGGCTCCTGGGACGAGCAGCTGGCGGTGCTGTGGAAGCGGGTGGTCGCGGAGTGCGGCGCCGCCAAGCAGCTCGCGGCCGAGCATGACGTCGACTGGGAGCTGGCTCCTCACAAGTCGAAGCCCGTCCTCGCGCTGAGCGGGCCGGACAAAATCGTCGTCGACGTCGCCGCGGTCGCACTGGCGACCCAGTATGAGCGGTGGGAACGCGAGAGACGCTTCGCCCGGATCCACCGCCGCCTGCCTGCGGACCTCACCGGCCTGGTCCCGCGGACGTCGGCGCACTGCGGTCTGGCCTACTGGAGGAGCACGAGTTCCACCCCAGCACCTACCAGGTCGAGCGGGACTGAGCCGTGCGGTGGCTGCGCGCCCTGACCGGCACGGCGGCCTACCTCGCCGCCGCACACATGGTCCCCGCTCGCCCTGGACGTGGTCACCACCGCCCCGCTCGACAAGCAGACCCGGGCCGCCCTGCGGCTGCCAGCCCCGTGGTCGCTCATCACGCACGACCCCGTTCCGCTTCGCGCGGCCGAAGCCGATGACGACGAGCCCACCGCGCTCAATTCGAGGCCGGCGTGTGTATGGGACCGGAGCCCGTCACCCTCGGCGGCCTGCTCGCCGCCCAGCCGGATGGACGGCTCGCCACGACGTCCGGGTTCCTGCTCATCTCCTCTCTCAACGCCACAGGCCGCCGGTGCTGGAACGCCGACCAGCTCCTGGGGGCCGCTCGTGTTCGGCACGTGGTGGCGGGCGCACTGGAAGCCGGGGTGCGGATCGGAATCCGCGACAGCGACGGGCGGCTCGTCGGGCCGGTCTACAAGGACGGCGCGGTCAAGGGCCTCACGTTCATGCGTGAGCGCCGGTTCTTCCCCCGCGCCCGGGTCTGCCCCGACCTCCCCCTCGCTCCTACCACCCCGGTCCACCAGATCCTGAACCCCGGAGTTTCGGGCTGGTGACCTTCCCACGAGGGAGAGAGCTGGTCCCTCAAGGCGGACGGTCGAGGGAACGGGTTGCCGCGGCCGGACGGGCCGCGGCCGACGATCACGCCGGATCCGGCGGAGTGCGCCCCCGGACGCAGCGCACGGGGGGACGCGGCGTCCAGGGGGACTGCCTGCCAACGTACCGCGCCAACCAGCCTCTTATCGCACATATCGGGGAATCGGAGCGCGTGTCGGGGCGCAACGCGGACTCGGGCACGGTCTGGGCGAGCTCGTGCTTCAGAACCGCAGGAAGGTGAATGGTGTGACCGGGGTGGAGCCACCGCACGCCGAGCCACACGTGACCCCGGCGGCCGCGGCCGGTGGAGCGGGCGTCGGCCCAGCTATCGGCCTCCCTGGAGAAGGGCAGCCGCGTTGAGCCACTTCCCCGGTCATGAGACCAGCCCTAACGAGGCTCTCCGGCAGGGGTGGACGGCAGTGGATCGTCTGATGACGGGGATGCTGGACGCTGGCGGGATGTTCCGTGAGGTGACGGCGACCCAGGTGCTCCTGTCCACCGCGCACCCGCGCATCCGATTCGCCGAGTTCGCCGCTGAAGAGGAGAAGGAATACGGAGCCGACTGGCTGTGGTGGTGGGTGGACCGGGACGGCACCTGCTACGGGTTCCTCGTCCAGGCGAAAATCTTGAAGGTGCACGGCAAGCGCTGGAGCATCGACTTCACCTACAAGACGCGCGGCGACGACCGGACACAGCTCTCTAAGCTGATCAAGGCGGCGAACCGCTTCGACGTCCCCGCAGCCTACATCTTGTACTGCGGTGACTCACAATACCGATCGACCGCCTCCGTGAGGATACATGAGCCTACCGTTACGGTACGGTGTACCGTACATAGACTCGCATACCGAGGCAATCCGCTTCCCTGGACCGCGCGACTCCCGAATGGATCGCTGAGCAAGCCCTGTGATACTGGATCAGGACGGACACGCCGCACTCAGCTTCCGCACTCTGGCCGCCGCACTGGACATCTCCGTCGCATCCCTCCAGCGCCGCTGCACCGACCTGGCCGGCTTGCTGGACCTGGTCACCGACCACCTCGCCGCCAGACTGCCGGAGATTGAACCAGGCACCGACTGGGCGAGTGCCACCGAGAAACGGTTCACCGCGCTGTACGAGCTGCTGACGGGCCATCCGGGCCTGGTCGCCCTGCGCGGCGACCGCCCATGGCTCGGCCCGCAGCTGCTGAAGCGTCTGGTGGAGCCGCAGCTCGCCGACTCCCTCGCCGCCGGCATGACGCCCCAGGAGGCGGTCGTCACCTACCGGCGGCTGTACCTGCTGACCCTGGGCAGCGCGAGTTTCGTCAACCACCGCGACCCCAAGGCCGCTCAGGCCGCCACCCGGCGCGCGCTGGCCGCGCTCGACCCGGAGGAGTTTCCGGTGCTCACCGGGCAGCTCGGCGCGGTCCTGCCCGCCGTGGTCGACCACGATGTCTACTACGGCGCCCTTCGCCAACTCATCCGCGCCGCCGCGGTACCCGGACAGGCGGCCGAGGGGGATGTAGGCGCCGTGCACAGCACCCTCGCGGCAGGTCCGGCGCGCGGCTCGCACATGGACACCGCCCGATGACGGCCGCCCGTCTGCCGAAGAGCAGACCGACCCGATACCGGCGCTGATTGAGGCCGCGTTCGACTCGACGCGCAAGCAGCCGACGCCTGAACGCCTCGTCCTGATCGGCAGGCTGCTGCGCGAAGAGATCGCCAGCTGTTGACGATCGCCGGGCGCATGGCCGAGCGGCGCCCGCAGCGGTCGCGCGGCTGGTACGCCTCGTGAACGCCGTCGATAAGGCCGACGACGCCCTCACCTTCACGCAGAACGAAGGGCTCGCCGGGGCTCTAAACGTCTCCGAACTCGCCAGTTGGGTCACCGAGTTGCGGAAGGTAACTGAGTTGCGATCTGCGCCATCTGCGGGTCGTCTAGCGAGTTCATAAATCCAGATCTCCGAGTACCTTGCAGGTCAACGCACTGAACAGGCATCAGAGCTGGACACGTTCAACATCGCCTACGGCCCGTGAACGACGAGGTGTTCCTATCCACGCCCACCGCGTTCGTCGACGAGCAAGGCCGGCCCGATAGCCGCGTCCTGAACGGTGACCGCGATCGCTCCCAGATGACGCTATGTCACCGAGACCGAATCCCGTTGATCGCCCTCACCGAATTTGTGCCTGATCCCACAACTGCCCGACAAAGCCACCCTGCGGGCACCGTACCGCTGGGGTGGCCACGTTCTCAGCGGGTCGGTGCTTCGAGGCCGAGAAAGCGCCTGCACGATCCATTTCACGGCGGTGTCAGAGCACGATCAGGTTCCGTACCTGCCCGACCCTGACGTGAGGGCGGCCCCGTGTTCCACATGACATGGCGGAACTCGGACCGCTCAGCCTCGGCGAACTCTGCGGACAGGAAAGACGAGATCGCGAAGACGACGCATCCGTCATCGCCCTGGCCGGGGACAATACGAGACTCGCTGGCTTCGACGAGTCCTCAAGCTGCCACCGACAAAAGGCATTGCTCACTCGACCACAGCCTCTTCGGGATCGAAGTTGCCGAAGGAGAGCGACTCAGATGGCGTCACCGTCCTGAAGAACCGGAGCCGCTGACGCGTCACCCCAGAGCCGCGAAGAATTCGACGATGGTGCTCATCCGAGCTGTGGACCCAGGGGTGGGCACCGCGAAGCCGCCGTCCATGTTCGGATAGGCCACTGACGAAACGCCGAGCTGCTTCTGTCTGCACCTTTCAGCGGTCTCGGGGCCAGGTTCTCGGTTGTTTCCCGGCTAGCACCTCAGCTCTACAGCAGCCGGGCCAGGTGATTGGTCCTGGTGCCTGCGGTGGAGTGGAGGTAGCCGCGTAGCCTGCTCGCAATGGTGGCGAGCTCGCCGCTGAGCGCAAAGCCCGGGCCATAGAGCGCTGGTGCCCGTATCTGGCCCACCTGCCTGGTGAGGTCTGCCGCCAGCCCGGCACTTAACCTGGCCCTCGGGACGAGGCGGATGGTGTAGTCGAGGATGCTGCCGCTCTGACTGTTGACGACGCTGATGCCCGGCAGCACACCGATGCCGGTGTCCCAGTCCATAGTGTTGCGCACGTTTTTTAGCCGGGCCGAGGTACCGAACCTCTGGCCGTTGCTCTTGGAGTACACGACCGCCACGTTAGGGGTCGTGTATGGGGCACGCTCTGTGTAGACGACGGCATAGCCGGACGTGGAAGCAGTGGGGGTCCACGGATAGCGGGGGATGTTGTATCCGGCGCGGTACCACTCGGCAGGGGTGCCGTCGGAATGGAGTGAGAAGGCGACGGCGTCGAAGGCGTTGCTGGAGTGCAGGAAGGGGGTCCAGTTCTCCAGGTAGAAGGTCACCCTGGGCACGGTGGCGCCGTTATTGACCACCCTCGGCAGCCTCAGCACCCGACGGATCTCCAAGGTGCCGTTGTTCAGGCGGGTGTACCGGGTGAGTTGCGGAACGGCGTCGGAGCCGGCGAAGACGGCGTTCATCGCCTGGTTCCACTGTCTGTCGGCGATCGTCCAGATGTCAGTCGTCGAGGTGTCGGGCCGTTCGACGGCGACGGTGCGACTGAACCTGCCGCTCCCGTCGCCGGCCTGGTTGACGTTCCAGCGCCGTTCCCTTCGGGGCCCGCTGCCGGCGACGTTGAGTCCCCAGAGCACGCCCTGCATCACGCGGTCGGTTTCCTCACCCCTGTTTGTGGGCGACAGGAGGGGACGGTAGGTGTCGGGGCAGTAGCGCATGCTGGCCACGCATCCTCCGCCACCGAAGCGAAAATCGAACTCCTCCCTGCCGTTCCAATAGTTCCGCTGCCAGATGTCACGGTCGTAGGTGAACAGCTTCCAGGACCAACCACCCATGGCCTCCGCCCGGATAGGCGGGGGTAACGTGTTCGCCAGAGCGGCGACGCCCGCTATCAGAACACTGCGCCGACTGAGGTCGACCCGACTCCGTTGTGGCATGGTCATCACCACTTCGTTTTCTCTGATATGCCTTTGTGGCGTCCTCTTCCTCGCAATGAACATTGTCTCCCCAAGGGACGAAACGAGCAGCTGGGGCGGACGATTCCGGGGTGCCGCTATGGGTTACGTCAACCCTTGGGGCGCGTTGGGCGGGCCTTGTCAAGTTGCTGCTATGGCGGTCGAGTTGGGGCGTGTTGAGGGTGCTCGGGTGTCGTGCCGGGTGCTGTGTCAGGCGTGCGCGGGTGCCCCGGTGGTGGTCTCGTGTGCTGCAGATGGAAGATCGAAGAGGACTTCCAGGCCGGAAAGTCCGCCTGCGGCCTGGACGAGAGCCAGACCACCTGCTGGAACTCCTGGATGCGCTGGAGCCTGATCAGCATGCTCGCCGCAGCCACCCTGGCCGTCACCCAAGCTCGCGCTGCCGCCCGGACGCCCAGCGGCCCACTCACCCCCTCAAGCGCCCGCGAACTCCTGCGGCTCCTGCGCGCCACGGTTCTACGCTCTCCCCGCCGCGACCTGGAGCACCTCCTGCACTGGTCCGCATGGCGCCGCCACCATCAACAGCAAGCCGCCCAAGCCCACCGCCGCTGGAACAACATCACCGCCGCAGCAACAACCTGACCAGCAACAATGACCAACCGATCAAGAACTACAGCTGCCGTGTCTGATGGGCTGATGACTGTTTTCGGCACGGTTGTTCAAGTACTTCGAGGAGCGGTGCTCGACGGACGGCATGACCTCGCGGTGAGCGGCTCCGTAAGAGCGGAGTTTGTCCGTGACGATCACGCGGGGCACGTACGCGAAGTCCTTGAGGAGCTTACGGAAGAAATGCCTGGCTGCAGCGGTGTCGCGGCGGTCCTGGACAAGAATGTCGAGGACATTGCCGTCCTGGTCGACCGCACGCCACAGGTACCGCATCTTGCCGTTGGCTTTGATGAATACCTCGTCCAGATGCCAGGTGTCGCCGGGCCGGGGCTGCCGGCGGCGTAACTGCCGGGCATACGGGGGCCGAACGTGGTGCACCAGGCCCGGACCGACTCGTACGAGACAGTGATGCCACGCTCGAAGAGGAGCTCCTCGGCCTCGCGGTACGACAGCGGGAGCCGGTGATACAGCCACACAGCGTGACTGATGATCTCGGCCGGGAACCGATAGCCCTTGTACGACGGCGTTCCACAACCAGCCCTCCCCCGACGACCTACACCAAGATCATCGCACGCCCACACGAACAACATGACAACGCCGTTCCAGGAGCTCCTGGTCGACATCCCATCCGGCAGGACAGGTGAACACGGGGCATTTCCGCAGGTGAGGCTATGTTTGGCGACTCTGCAAACCAGCGGGATGCCCCGTTCGTCACGTCACCGGCAACGGTTCGCCGACACCCTCAACTCCCCTGTAATAGCAGGAACTTGACAAGATCCGTGCAGGATGTCGGAGGCCGGCGTAATCGGGTACGAACCGAGGAACAGCGGCAGGTCCGCCTGCCGCGAGGCCGTGATCAGACCGTCGGTCAGGGTTTCACACGCGGCACGAACATTGCGATGAAAGACGCCACCAGGGGTCCGACCACCGCGGCCAGGAAGGCAGTGGTGTAGGCGTGTTCTGTGGGCAGCGGGTGGGCCTTGGTGATGGTGCCGGCCAGGATGCCTGTCGCGGCCTGTGCCCCGAGGGAGGAGCCCGCCAACCGTACGAGTCGTTCAGGCCGGTGGCTTCGCCGGTCTTGGGAGTTGGTATGCCTTCGACGATGAGGTTGGGGATAGCGGCGAACGAAAGGCCCATGCCAGAGCCTTTTCAACGGTGAGCCTCCAGGGTGAGGATGGCGTTTGTGGTTGACGTGAGTGCGTTCGGGCTGAGTCTGGCCTTGCGGAGGATCCGCCAGGTCTTGATCCGGGCGATGGTGCGCTCCACCGGGTAGCG
>NZ_JBVJVY010000071.1:0-21189 GCF_055603265.1 Streptomyces sp. NPDC037288 | reverse complement strand
AGTTCAACAGAGCACAGTCACATGCTGCCCGCTCTGCGGACCAGCCGACCGTGTCACCGAGATGATCTCCAGCTACGAAAATCTTGCCAGAGCCACGTTCATGTGTACGCCGACACTCGACCCCACCGGCAGGGGACAGGCCCGCTGGACCAGCCGTTGGAAGACCGCTCTGAACGCCTTCGACATCACCTTCGACGGCCGGCTTTCCGCAGCACGTCAGTAACCTCAACCACCCTGGTTACACCGTTCGTTTGACAGTCCCCCGGACCGCACTCCAGGGCCGGTTTCTGGCCCGCCAGTCGGGCCGGCGCGGTCCCGTCGAAGGGCGGGCGAGGCCCGTCAGGTTCTCCGGTGCACCGTCATTCTGAGGTCTCGGGGAGCCAGAAAGGTCCGGAGAACGGGGAGTACCTGAGGGGGGTGAGGATGGAGGTGCCAGTTGGCCGCAATGGAAGCTAGGCCCAGGACGGCCATGGTCATGCCGAATTTGTCTCCAATGCAGATGCGGGGGCCGCCGCCGAAGGGGGTGAGCGCTCCGCGGGGCGGGTGGGGAGCGGGTTCGCTCCAGCGTTCCGGGGCGAACGCTTCGGGTTCGGGATATAAATCGTGACGGTGCTGAACTGCGAGTGAAGAGTAGATGATAGTGCTGCCTTGGAGAATACGGTGTCCGCCGAGTGTGGTGTCCGTCGTGACGGTTCGTGTGATCAGAGCGGCGGGGGGGTAGAGCCGCAGTGTCTCGGTGATGATGTTCCTGGTCCAAGGCAGGAGATCCAAGTCAGCGAAGGCAGCCGGGCGCCGGTGGAGGACCTCTGCGCACTCCTCGTGAAGGCGTTGTTCGGCTGTGGGATGGCGGCCTAGCAAGTGGACGGCCCAACTGAGGGTATTCGCTGTGGTGTCGGATCCAGCAATGAATAGGATGACGATCTGGTCGATGATCTCGTCGCTGGTCAGTTGTTGGCCGTTCTCGTCCTTGGCGGACAGGAGCATCGACAGAGCGTCACCGTGGTCGACGCCGGTGCGACGGTAAGTGTCGATCAGTTGACCGAGTACCGTACGCAGTCGAACTCTCGCCTGCTCGTACGCGCGGTTTCCGGGAGTGGGGACACGGGTGAGCGCCTTGGGTAGAAACATCCGGATGTAGGTGCCAGCTAGCAGCGTAGAGAGATCGTGCAAGGCACGGTCGCGGTCGGCTGCTCCCAGGGCGCCTCCGAACATAGTGGTTGCGACCACTTGTGAGGTGTAGGCACGCATCTGGGCACGCATGTCTAGCAGGGCGCCGTCCTGCCACTGGCCGGTCATCTTGGAGATGACGGCGGTCATGGTCGCGGCGTAGTCGGCAAGGCGCACTTGGTGGAAGGCGGGCTGGATCAGCTTGCGTTGCCGACGGTGTTGGGCGTACCTGCAAATGGCGAGACTGTCGCCGAAGAGTTCGCGTCCTCGGTCGACGAGAGGACCGCCTTTGTCGAAGGTCCGGTCATCAACGAGGAGTTGGTGGGTCAGCTCAGGGTGGCAGACCACGATCGCCTGATGCGCTCCCAGCTGGATGCGCACCAGATCTCCGTGCTGGGAGAGAGATGCGAGGAAGGCGTAAGGGTCGCGGAGAAGGTGGGAGGCGTGGCCGAGGAGAGGTAGGGCGCGTGGAGCGGATCCGAAGGTGTACTCAGTCATCGGGGCGGAGCTCCTTCGTGTGGCGAGGTGTCCGGGTGATGCCAGTGAGCTGTGACGCCCGCTTCGCGATGTCGGGTTTCAGCCGCGGGGGCTGACGAGAATTCCCAGTCCTGCCAGCGGAGGGCGGAGGAAGAAGTCAGGGCGTGCTCTCTTGGCCGAACAAATTCGACACGTAGTCCGGAAGGCCACTGAGTTCAGCCGGGTGAGTGTATCGCTGACATTGGAAATGCCAGTCAAAGTTACCTCGCAGCACGCATGTCAGCGCATCTGAATAGCTCATGGCTACTTGTCGAACGCCGAGGCTATTTCTGCAGAGGTCGACGGACAAGCGATGTCGTGCATCGAGGAAGTTGTGGACGGTCCCGGTGACGATGGCGTTAGCACGGTCCACGGCGGTGTCCCGGTCGCATTGGTGGACGCGTTCGGTGATCAGGACCAGGTTGTAGCCGAATCCATGCCCGCATTCCTTATCAGCGGAGAAGAGGTCGTTCAGGAATGCCACGTGCTCTGCAACTGCCCGGCGCATTTCCAGGAGAGGGGGGGCATACCGCAGCTCGTCGGGCAGCGTGACGGCGGCCACGATCTCGGCGAGATCTAGGAACATATACATTCCCACAGCAAGCTGCCGGTACCCTCGGAACTCCTCGAGCCCGAGCAGTCGGCCATCTGCGCCATCAATCGATGCCCAGAGATAACTGGCGAGCCACCCCTTGATGTTATTGGCGAACTGCCGTCGCCAGGCGGCGGACCGACCCGGGGTGAGCGTGCGCCACAAGTCTGCAAGCGCCCGCTCCAGCGGCGCCTCCGCGTCGCGGAGCCCATCGAGCACCTCGACCATACGCTGCACAGCGTCGGCGCAAAGGCGCGGGTCGCGCCCGTAGGTCCCCTCATCGAACTCATCATCGACAAGGAAGCCGAACGCGCAGAACTGAGTAAGCACTGGGAGGAGGTCAGGCCCAGCACCCGGATAGAAGCGGGCCGCCAACAAATCCGGGGCTGTTCGTTCGAGGTGCTGCTGCGCGCTGGTGGTCGGGGCGAGACGGAGACGCTCGACCCAGGACCACATCTGTGGCTGGGCCGCACTCAGCCAGGGATTCGTCCCAGTCTCCGGGAGAGGCATGAAAAGGACCGGCAAATCACGAGCGGTACCTACCGGCGGCTCAGGAGGCCCATTCATGATCTCACTAACCCCATGCATAAAATCCTCGCCATCTGCCTCACTTCTCTCCTCCCCCGGCGACGATATGACACCCTGGCAACACCCACATTCGCAGCAATTAAGGTCTGCTGCGGGTCTGCACGGTCTTCGGTGTGGACACGAGGGCGGTGGAAGCATGGGAACTCTCCACCAGGTCATGCACCGACTCGGTATGCGACGGATACCCGGACATGCCACCGGCCTGCCTCAGGCTGGTGAACTCGTTGCCCCGCCCGGTCAGCAGTTTGCGCACATACGCCTGGTCCCGGTGTCGAAGACGAACGCATCGCGCAAGGAGCCGAACAGCAGGTGCAGCGCGAGGGTGACCGGCAGGTCCTCGGCCGGCCAGGTCCGCACCTCGTCCACAGAGCCGGGCAGGACCGGCGTATGAGCCGGGGACGAGGTGACGACAATCATCGGTGGATCCCTTCCCCGGAGGTGATGCGTTCCGGTCTGTCCGGCAGGGTGCAGGTCCTGCCGTTGGCGCATCGGCCCGGCCAACTCAGTACACCGCCTGGGGCAGGCTCTGTACAGGCGGGTATCACCTCCAGTTGCGGGCTTGTGAGGCGAGTTTGTGCATGTGTGATGTCGCCTTTCTCGGTGGCGCGACGGCGCTGTCACGTTGTCGGGGCGGGACGATGTAGGCGATGTCTTTGCGCGGCCCTTGGGCCGGCGAGATGGCCAGCAAGGGCGCCAAGTGATCGAGGATGCGGTCGGCCGCGGACTTCGAGACTCCGAACAGTGGCGCCACCTGCCGCAACGTGAGATTCGTGCGCCAGTACGTCGCCACCAGCAACCCTCGGTCCTCCAGCGGCAGCTGCCACGGACGGCCGCGCTGAACGTCACCACCGCGACGCCGCACCAACGCCACCAGCCTGCTGAACTGCGACTCGGTCAGCCCGGAGAACGGCTCGATCCACTTCGGATCATCCGCTGAGATCACCCCACTCATGCCCAGCCAACGCACTAACCACCCCACCGGCTACGCAACAACCTCTAGCCTCACGCTTTCACGAGGTGGAGTGTCCGGGGCTTGATCAAATAAGCGGAGAGTGCTCCTGACCTGCAACGATGGGACTCGTCTAGGGTCCTGTTGGTTGCAGGGAAAGAAGCACTCTCCAGGTGAAGAAGCGCATCGGGTCGTACCCGCGTGTCCGCATCGAGGACGGCGGCCGGGCGGTGTTTTCGCAGGCCGGGGGCGTGCTGCTGGTCGAGACCGTCCGCAAGGCTCGGGCGGTGCACGACCCGGGCAAGATCCTGCTGGACGTGGCCCTGGCGGTCGCGCTGGGCGGCGACTGCCTCGCGGATGTCGCCATGCTGCGGGCCGAACCGGCCGTGTTCGGCCGGTGACCTCCACCCGACGGTCTCCCGCCTCATCGACACCCTCGCAGCCTCCGGGGAGAAGGCCCTGCGGGCCATCCGTGCCGCGCGGGCTGAAGTCCGCCGCCATGTCTGGCAGTTGGCCTACCGGGAAGCGCCTGATGCGGGCGGGACGGTGACCGTCGACCTCGACGGGGTGCTGGTGATCGCACACTCGGACAAGGAGGACGCCGCACCGACGTGGAAGCGAACCTACGGCCACCACCCGCTGATGGGGTTCGTCGACCACGGACCGGGCGGCACCGGTGAACCGGTGGCGGCCCTGCTCAGGCCGGGGAACGCGGGCTCGAACACGGCCGCCGACTACATCACCGCCGCCCAACTGGCCCTGGCTCAACTGCCGAAGAAGTACCGGCGCGGACATCAGACCCTGATCCGCACCGACTCAGGCCCGCTGGACCATGCGCTGGAAGACCACCCTGAACGCTTTCGACATCACCTTCGACGGCCGCCTGTCAGCGGCCCGTCAGTAACCTTAACTACTGCAGTTACACCACTCGTTTGACAGTCCCGAAACCCTGACAATGGATCTTGATGGTCCAGGGAGGGATGTCCAGGTGGGACGTACGTCTCCGTATCCGCAGGAGTTCAGGTAGGACGCCGTCGCGCGGCGGGAAGCCTCGGGACTGGGATGATAGCCGGGCTCGGTGATCACTTGGGAGGGGCTGGCTGTGGGGACCGAGGCGGCGGTGTCGTCCGGGGTCGCTGGCACGCGCGTGCGCACGGGGCATCCGGGTGCACACTGCTTTGGCCCTGTTCTGCGCGGCGCCTTCGGCGAACAGTTCGTTCGGGTCCAGGGCGGCCCGGCAGACCGCTTTGTTCGTCCAGTCCTCCTCCGGTGTCGCCCCGAAGCCGTCCTCTCCCCGTTTTGGCCTGCGCTCTTCGGTTTCACCTTATGCATCGGCAGAAACGTGAGGGTAGGGGCGGTCGCGCAGTGAACGGAGCTGCGGGCAGTACCGCGGGAGGGGGGTCTCTGTCCGCGATGGGTATGGCGCCCGGAGCGTGGTGTGACCTGCCTGCCCCGGGCGCTACGGACCTGTTGCCGGGTCCGTGGGAAACCACGGTAACTGCTATGGCCGGCGAGCTGTCGCTGATCGGCAGTCGCCCAGATCCGAAGTCGGACCAGGGTCACCGACACGTCGGCCCTGTCGGCGATGTCCTGTGCGGACATGCCCTGCTCGCGCAGCCGGGCAGCCCATCGGGCGGCGGCATAGGGCGGGACACGGGCGGGAAGACCGCGCAGGCGGTCCTGGTTGCGTTGGCGGCGGGCCCGGCGTGCCGCCTGGCGGCACTCGGCGCGGGTGCAGCCGTAGTCGGCACAGGATGCCTGGCCGTGACGGACGGCTGACCGCTGCGGCCGACGCTGCACGAGCGGCGCGGCCGGGGCGGCGGACTGTACTTCAGAGGGCGGCATGGTTTCCTGCTGCGAGTTCGGGGTGGCGGTCCACGGTACGCGCCCACGCTGACAATGCGGCCCCGCCCCACCCCGGCTCGCTGGCAGGGGGTTGCCCGTCACTGCTGGAGCCGGCGGTCGAGAACGTGGTCATCG
This sequence comes from Streptomyces sp. NPDC037288, assembly GCF_055603265.1. Taxonomy (NCBI): domain Bacteria; kingdom Bacillati; phylum Actinomycetota; class Actinomycetes; order Kitasatosporales; family Streptomycetaceae; genus Streptomyces; species Streptomyces sp. NPDC037288. The sequence continues at coordinate 15,397 of NZ_JBVJVY010000071.1, read as the reverse complement.
TGATGGCGGTGGAGGGCGGGCTGTCAGAAGGAGACGGCGATTCTCGCATCCTGAGGCCAGCGGCAATGCCTCTTGACGTCACCGTCACCCAAGAAGTGTCAGCCGGCCTCCGGGATTGCATCACCGTCTCAACGTGTTCCCCAAGGGTGAGCCCTCAAGCTCTGAGCCGGAGTATCGAAGAGCGGTGGGGCGGGACTCCGGCCACGTCGAGTGTGGTGCCGCAGGTAACAGCCAGCCCGCGCGGACAGCCGGCGCCTTGCCCTCAAGATTGCTCACGCCGTCATCAGAGGAGGACGCCGGCGTGGGCCCAGCGCTGTTCTAGGGACGGATGCCCGCCGTGCGGGGGTGGACGCGGGCTGCGGCGACGCGGGCGAGGACGCCGAGTGCGATGCTGATGCGCCGGCGGCGGCCAGGGGCGGCGCGGCGGTGGAGGACGGTACAGCCCTGGTCGGCGACGTTGTCGAGGATGCCGGCGTAGAGGATGGAGGCCGTGCGAATGGCAGGCTGGGACGGAGGATCGATCAGGGCAATGCCCGGGGCAGCTTCGAGATAGGTGGAGCGGGCGAGTTCCGCGGCACTTTCCAGGGCAGTGCCGATCCGCCGGTTCTCTTGGCCGGTGCGGCGGCTCCATTCGAGCAGACCGCGGTCCACGCCGTGTGCGGCGAGGAGGTCTGTGGGCAGGTAGATGCGGCCGCGGTCGAGGTCCTCACCGACATCGCGCACGATGTTCGTCAGCTGGAAGGCCTCGGCAAGGGCAGTCGCGTAGGGAACTGCTTCCGGGGCGGGCACGACGGTGCCCAACACCGCCATGGCTTGCAGGCCTATCGTGACGGCGGCTCCGTGCATGTAGACGCGCAACGCGTCGTAGTCGGGATAGTCGGTGACCTCTAGGTCGCTGCGCATGGCGGTGATGAAGTCGGTGAAGCACTGGTGGTCGATCGCATACCGGGCGGCGGTGTGAGCTGCCGCCCGGACCACCGGGTCCTCGGCACGCTCACCGCGTAGCCCGGCACTCAGTTGTTGCTGCAGTTGGTCGAGGGCTCTGGCGCGCTCGCCGGCAGTGCCAGTGCTGTGCATGTCGTCTATGAGGTTGTCGGCCCGCCGGTTGAAGCCGTACAGGGCGTGCATTGCGGGTCGGAGATGGGTGGGCAGCAGACGAGTCGCAAGGAAGAAGGACTTGCCCTGCCGCGCGTTGATGTGGCGGCACGTGGTGTAGGCGCTACGCAGAGCTGGGTCGGTGATGCCGGCGGCGTCCAGTTCCCGGCGGGTCATGTGGGGGCCTCCGGGGGTCTGGTGGGCGGCCACGAGGGTGAGGAGCGTGGGCTGTTCGGAGGGGTCGGCGCCACGGATGGGATCTCCGGCGAGCGCGTCCTGTCCTCGTCCGCAGGTTCGGGCGCCGGCACCGGGAAGGCCTTCGGGTAGGACCAGGTGCGTGCGTAGAACATCACGAGACTCATCGCACAGGCGCCCGCCGACCAGATGAGGCCGTGGAGCAGGTAGCGCAACGGAGCGGTGTGGGTGAAGCCCGCGGCGATGGACAGCTGCAGCGGCCCGTACAGCGGCAGCGCCCACGTTCCGGGCTGGCCGCCGCGGGCCGCACTCGGGTTCTGCAGCGTGACGTCGATGAGACTGGTCATGATGACCAGGAACATTCCCTCCAGCTCGCCGCGAAGCAGCGCGCCGAGCATGATCCCGATGCTGCCGTAGACGAGCCCGGAGACGATTGTGGCCCCCACCAGCAGGCCGGGCTGCTGCACGGCCCAGAACAGGCACAGGAACACCGAGCAGTACAGGCCCATCGCCACCGCGATCACTATCAGGCCGACGGCCTTGGCCAGGAGCAGCGGTCCGCGGGGAAAGCCGGCCAGCACCAGGCGGCGGTCCAGCTCCCCGGCCTTGAAGGTGGCCAGGAACATCATGAAGCCGACGATCAGGGTACCCGCGTTCAGCGCTGCGGTGATCTGGTTCATGTGGTTGGAGTCGACGGTCAACTGACCGCCAAGCGCGGGAACAAGGAACCGGACGGGGACGGTGTAGGTCACCGCTCGCACCAGCCAGATCCAGACCGGAACGAAGAATACGGCCAGTACGAGGGCCAGTCGATTGCGCGCATGGCCGACCAGGGCGAACCAGCAGGCAGTGGCAAACGCCTTTCCTGCGCGCCTCACCGCGCTCTCGCCGCTTCCGTAGGGGCAGCAGCACCGCGGAATGGCCGGACCGTGCCGTCGCGGAGCTCCGCAACTTCGTCGAAGCGGTCCATATCGTGGGCCATGTGGGAGACCACGAGCACCGAGCGCCCGCGCCCACGCAGCTCACCGGCCAGTTCCCAAAAGCGCACATACGTCTGCCAGTCGAAGCCTTGGTACGGCTCGTCCAGTACCAGAACGGGCGGGTCATGCATCAGTGACAGCACCAGGTTCACCTTCTGGCGCGTTCCTCCGCTGAGCACTCCCACCCGTTCGCCGCGGTATTCCGCGCAGCACAGCACCTCCAGCAGCTCTCGCGCCCGACGCAGATGGGGCAGTCCGTAGGCGACCTGAAAGAACCGCAGGTGCTGGTCGACGGTGAGTGTCTCGTCGAGTACCACGTGCTGCGGGCAGTACCCCAGTCGATTCGGCCGCCGCACCGCCCCGGCATCGGGCGTCAGTTGCCCGCAGATGATCCGTAGCAGCGTGGACTTGCCCGCTCCGTTCTCTCCGACCACGCCCACCAAGGTCCCGGTCGGCACCTGTAGCGAGGCCCCGCACAATACGCGTCGCCGACGGTAGGACTTCCACACGTCTTCGACCACAAGCGCGCCCCGGCCCATCACGCCGCCTTTCTGTAACGCCCCACAGATGTCGACACGAATGGGACAACCCGGGACAGCGCCCCGGCTGACCATCCTGCTGATTCAGCGGCGTCAACGGGAAGAGCGCGAAAGCACGAGAGCGTGAATGTGTTGAACACTTACGGTCAAAGATATGGGCCTGTCTCCTCGAATGCGGGCCTTCCGCCGTGAAGGTGGAGTGCAGCGAGAATGACGGACCGCACGATGGCGGTCGGGTGGTAGAGGTCCTTGTCGATCCACAGCGGCGGCGGTTCCGCACCCGCGGCGCTCCCGCCATGTACGGGGTCCGTACGCACGGCAGAACGCAGGAACTGTGTGCCGAGCCTTATGACTTCCGCCGTGCGTGGATGGGTGCTGGGCCCGTTGAGTGCCAAGATGTGCAGCGCATATGCGGTTTCCTCTGCGGTGCCCGCCCAGCGTCCCCAGGAGCCGTCCGCACACTGCGTGTTCACAACCCACCGGCGGGCTCGTTCCAACGCCGGCCGGGATGCCGTACCGCCGAAATGGTTCAGCGCGAGCGTGGCGCACGCGGTGGCGTAGTAGGGGGACGCGTGCCAGCGGTCCTCCCAGTGCCCGTCGTCGTACTGCTGGGTGCACAGCCAGTGCGACACTTTGGCTGTGGTCGTGGCATAGCGGTCCGTCAGTCGCCCGTTGCGGGAGACGCTCAGGTACTGGCCGAAAGCCTCCAGGACATGGGCATTGGTGGTGACCGACCGACCGTCCTCGCCGGGCCACGTGCAGAAGTGCGTGTCCAGTTCGTACTGCCAGAGCAGATCAGGTGGATGCGGGACACCCCAGAGGCAGAGGGCGAAGAGCACTCCGGCGCTGGTGTCCGCGTCCGTGGGGAGCCCTGACCCACCGGCCGCGCCGGTCGGTCCCACGGCGGCCCGCAGCTCGTTGAGCAGCCTCGGTGGCACAGCGAGCGGGACGCCGGCGCGGGCGAGCCAGTGCAGTATCCATGCCCGCTCGAAGTGCGTCATCGGCACAGCAACGGAGACAGGCCCGCCGTGTTGAGCCACGGCTGCCTCCAGGTAGCAGCGCGCGGGATGGTCCGGTGGCGGTGCGGTGCCCAGCCAGGCGGCGGTGGCCGCCGGGGAGGCGCCCACGGTCCCGATCAGTGTGGGACGGACCCCGGCTGCCTGTTCTGCGGCGCTGCCGGCTACTTCCAGCAGGTGCAGAAGTTTCCCGGGCAGACTCTGGCCGGACGCCAGCCGGTTCCTGATCGTCGTGAGCGCGCCATCGGCCCCCGGGGCGCAGGGTGCTTGCAGTGGGCCGGCGCTCTCACGTAGCGCCGAGGCGCAGCGCGGCTTGTCGTGCAGGTCCTCCACATGCTCGGTGATGAGTGCGGTCAGCGACGATGTGATGAGTTCGATTCCAGGTGTGTCTGGCAGGCTCAGCGGCTCCTTGCCGTGCAGCCAGCTGTTCAGCAGGACCAGCCCCTGACCGGCTGCGCGGGCCAGCTCTGTGTGTGTGATGCCGTCGTGGGAGCCCTGGGCGCGCAGGGTGGCCAGCAGGGCTTCGGTCGCGCTGAGAGTCGGAACAAGGGCGTGGCCTGGGTCGGGGGCTCCCCAGCCGCCGTCTGGCCGCTGAGCATTGAGCAGAAAGCGCAGCCGTTCGGTGTGTCCGGGCAGCCAGGGGGCCAGGGCCACCAGACGTGCGGTCTCGTAGACGGAGGCAGAGGACTGACCCCAGGGGTGTCTCAGCAGCCCGCCGACGACTGTCCGCGCAGCCGCCGTGATGTCGTCCGCCGCCATACTGATGGCCTCCTGGGCAGCGGCGGATACGCGGCGCGAAGCACTCACAGCGATCCCCAGTAGTCGCTGTTCTGATAAAAGCCCATGCTGTAGCCCATCTGCCGCTCCAGGTAGACCGCCGCCTGCGGGAATCTCGTTTTCAAGGGCGCGATGAGTGTTTTGCAGCGGTTCACGGTGGCGTGTATGCGGGCGTTCACCGTGTCCCGGTCCACGCCCAGCATCAGGCAGTTGAGGTCACCCCAGTGCACGTCCCGGTCGAAGGTGGCGAGGTCGTTGAGCAAGCGCAGGAGACGCTGTACCTCACGGCTGGCGTCCTGTAGCAGTTCGGTGTGGTCCCGCAGGCGTTGTGGGTCCGCGGTGGCGATCCAATGCGAGACGTTGACCCATGTCGAGCCAAAATTGTCAGCGTTCTCGAGGTATTCCTCGAAGGTAGGCAGCGTGTCCCGGCTGCCTACCTTCCACGTCCACTCCCGCGCTGAGCTCTCCATGAGGCGCCGCAGTTCATTACGCCAGACCGAGCCCCACACTTTGAAGCCAGCTGCCTGGGCCAGCTCATCGCGGATCTCGGCAAGGAAGCAGGAAAGGCTGTCCGCTTCATCGGGCGGCTCGCCGTGCGCCACGGCGAGACATCGCTGGACGATCTCGTCCACCTCCAACTGGGCGGACGCGAGATGGTCGATCAGCCAGTCCAGTCCGAAGACCCACAACGTCGATCGGTTCGCCATCCGCAGCTCTTCGGCACTGGCCCCGGGCGAACCGAATGCGTTGGCACAGGCAGTCGCGCTGCACATCGTGGAGTCCAGGGGCTTGGCGTTGAACAAACCCGGATAGGATTTACAGGCCTTCTCGAGATCGCGCGCGCTCTTGACCACGACCGCCACAGTCAAACCCATCGCACGTGCCTCATCGAGGTGCTGATCGTCATGACCGCTGGAGAACAGGTACATCGCTGGTCACTCTCCGAGAAGTTCGGTCCCATGGGTGGAGCTGGAGCGACAGGGCCGGTGTCCGGTCACCGCCAGTCGGTGTGGACGTCGGTCAGACGGCACGGTTCGTCGGGCGGCGAGCGCCGCCCGGCACCTGGGGAGTTCGGGCCCGTGGGGTGGGGGCCTGCACGCGCCGGTCGGTGCGTAGTTCTTGGGGCAGGGAGAAAGTGAGCGACTCCTTGGCGGCCGTGATCGTGGACACGTCCGTGAATCCGCGCGCGGCGAGCCAGTCCAGGACGCCCTCGACGAGGATCTCCGGCGCCGAGGCACCCGACGTCACCCCAACTGTGGTCACGCTCTGAAGCCAGGCCTCGTCGATCTCGTCGGCTGAGTCCACCAGATGGGCAGCGTTGGCGCCGGCTTGTACGGCGACGTCGACCAGGCGTTTGGAGTTGGAGGAGTTGCGTGAGCCGATGACGATGACCAGTTCGGCCTCGGCGGCCAACTGCTTCACGGCCAACTGACGGTTCTGCGTGGCATAGCAGATGTCGTCGCTGGGCGGGGACACCAGGCCCGGGAACTTCTCCTTGAGCGCATGCACCGTCTCCATCGTCTCGTCCACGGAGAGCGTGGTCTGTGACAGCCACACCACTTTGCGCGGGTCGCGGACCTCGATGTGGGCAACATCGGCGGGGCCGTCGACCAACTGGGTGCGGTGGGGCGCGTGGCCGAGGGTTCCGGTCACCTCCTCATGGCCTTGGTGGCCCACCAGGAGGATGTCGTAGTCCTGCTGGGCGAAGCGGACAGCTTCCTTGTGGACTTTGGTGACCAGCGGGCAGGTCGCGTCGATCGTGGTGAGGTTCTGCCGGGCTGCCTCTTCGTGGACGGCTGGTGCGACGCCATGTGCTGAGAAGATCACGACGGCGCCCTCGGGCACCTGGGCGGCCTCTTTGACGAAGACCACGCCTTTCTTCTCCAGCGTCCTGACCACATGCTTGTTGTGCACGATCTCATGGCGGACGTAGACGGGAGGGCCGTACCGTTCGAGCGCTGCTTCCACAGTCTGTATGGCGCGGATTACGCCAGCGCAGAACCCGCGGGGCGCGGCCAACAGAACACGCTTGTCGAGGGCGTTCACACTGTCCTCCGAGTGGTGGCGTTCGCAAGGTGCCGCAGGTGCGGAAGGACGCACGGGGCGATCGCGGTGGGGGTGTCCAGGAGACGGAACGCGTTCTCCCGGCGTTGGCTGATGAGGTCTTCGACCTGCGCACGAGCACGGGTGGCGGTGAAGATGTCGCGGATACTGGCGGCGTCGGCCTCGGTGAGGTCCGGGCGGCCGAGCAGGCGGCGCAGCACTTCCGCCTGGTGGGGCGTGGCATCACGCAGAGCGATGGCGACCAGGGCAGTGTGTTTGCCCTCGCGCAAGTCATCCAGGCGCGACTTTCCGGTCACGCTGGGATCGCCGAAGACGCCGAGGAGATCGTCGCGGAGTTGGAAGGCTTCGCCCAGGGGGAGAGCATAGTCGGTCAGGGCTGTGAGCAGGTTGTCGTCGGCTCCGGCAAGCAGGGCGCCGAGGTGCAGGGGCCGTTCGACGGTGTACTTGGCGGTTTTGTAGCGGATGATCGCCAGTGCGCGGTCGAGGTCGGTGCTTGGGGTGCCGGTGGTGGTGACGTCCAGGTACTGGCCGTACATGGCTTCGGTGCGCATCACGTGCAGCACGGGCAGGATCCGAGTCAGCCGGCCTGCGTTCAGTTCGGCGGTGTGGATGAGTTCGTCGGACCAGCACAGGGCGAGGTCGCCCGTGAGGATGGCGGCGGCGTCTCCGAGACGGGCGGCGTGTTGTCGGGTGCGGCTATGGGTGTAGTGGCCGGCCAGGGCGCGGTGGACGGTGGGCCGTCCGCGGCGGGTGTCGGAGGCGTCCATGACGTCGTCGTGGATGAGGCAGAAGGCGTGGAACATCTCAAGTGCGGCCGCCACCTGCAGCACAGCCGGGGGAGGATCCGCCGCGCCGCTTGCGGCCTGCCAGCCCAGGACACACAGCATCGGGCGCAGGCGTTTGCCCCCGGCGTGCAGGAAGTCGGACAGAGCGGACGCCGCCAGTGGTGGCATGCCGTGCGCCGTGGCTTCCAAAGCCTTGGCGTGCAGAAATTCCTCGAGGATCGCCTCGATACGGCGTTGGGACTCGGGCAGGTCGATCCCATCGACCACCGAGGGCGCGAGCGTCATGAGACGTCATCTCCCGCCGTCATCTCCAGAGCCTCGCTCAGGAGCGTCTCGACGATCTTGGATTCGCGGACGGTCTTGATGACCTGGCCCTGGCGGAAGATCTGGCCTTTGCCGTTGCCGCAGGAGACGCCGAGGTCGGCTTCCCTCGATTCGCCGGGGCCGTTGACGACGCAGCCCATGACGGCGATGCGCAGAGGGTGGGGGAAGCCGTCGAAGGCTGCTTCGACTTGGGCGGCGAGGCGGTGGATGTCGACTTGGAGGCGACCGCAGCCCGGGCAGGAGACGATCTCCAGTTTTCTGGGACGCAATCCCAGGGATTGGAGGATATGGCAGCCGGCCTTGACCTGCTCGACCGGGTCAGTGGACAGGGACACACGGATGGTGTCACCGATGCCCTCAGCGAGCAGTACGCCAAAGGCGACCGCCGACTTGATGGCGCCCTGGAAGGCGGGGCCGGCCTCGGTGACGCCGAGGTGGAGGGGATAGTCGCAGCGCGCGGCGAGCAGCCGATTCGCGGCGATCATGGTGAGCGGGTCGTGGTGCTTGACCGCGATCTTCACATCGGTGAAGCCGTGCTCCTCGAACAGCGAGGCCTCCCACAGCGCGGATTCCACCAGGGCCCCGGGGGTGGCCGTGCCGTGTTTGGCCAGTAGGCGTGGGTCCAGAGAGCCGGCGTTCACCCCGATGCGGATCGGTACTCCGGCCGCGGACGCGACTTGGGCGATCTCGCCGACCTTGTCGTCGAACCTTTTGATGTTGCCGGGGTTGACGCGTACGGCCGCGCAGCCGGCGTCGATGGCCGCGAAGACGTAGCGGGGCTGGAAGTGGATGTCGGCGATCACTGGGATCGGCGACCGGGCCACGATGCGGGGCAGCGCCTCGGCGTCGTCGGCGGAGGGGACCGCGACACGGACGATGTCGCAGCCCGCCGCGGTCACCGCCGCAATCTGCTGGAGTGTGGCGTCCACATCGGCGGTCACCGTCGTCGTCATCGTCTGTACCGTCACCGGCGCGCCGCCGCCGACGGGCACATCTCCCACATGGATCTGCCGGGAGCGGCGACGTGGCGCGAGCTTCGGCAGGGTGGGCAGGCCAAGGTCGATGGTGGTCATGTTCATGCCTCTCTGGTGCGGGCGCGTGCGCGCAGTACGGCCTGGACCATGCCCTCGTGGCTCAGGCCCGCGGCCTTCAGCAGGTCGTCGCGGGTGCCGTGGGACTGGAAGCTGCCCGGCAGGCCCAGGACGCGCACCGGAACGGTCGAGCCGGCATCGGCCAGCGCCTGGGCAATGGCGCAGCCGGCCCCGCCCGCGCGGGTGTTGTCCTCACAGGTGACCACCCAGCGGTACCGGCCGGCCAGTCCGGTCAGTTCGTCGGGCACAGGCAGGACCCAGCGAGGATCCGCCACGGTCACACTGATGCCCAGAGCGGACAGGTGCCGGGCGGCCTCCAGTGCGGGGGTGGCCAGCGGACCGACAGGCACGAGGAGAACATCGTGCGCCCCGTCGTCGTACAGAATGTCGAGGACGCCTTCGCGTCGTACCGCGGGGATGTCCTCACCCACGGTGGCCTTGGGGAAGCGCAGAGCGGTGGGGCCCGAGGAGTGGGTGACGGCCTCCAGGAGAAGTTCCCGCAGGCGCTTGGCATCCCTTGGTACGGCGACGCGCATGCCGGGGACGGCGCCGAGGATGGTCAGGTCCCACATGCCGTGATGCGAGGGCCCGTCGGGGCCAGTGATGCCCGCCCGGTCCAGGACGAAGGTGACCGGCAGGCAGTGCAGCGCCACATCCATCAGCACCTGGTCGAAGGCGCGGCCCAGGAAGGTGGCGTAGACGGCGACGACCGGATGCAGCCCGCCCATCGCCAGACCGGCCGCCGACGTGACGGCATGCTGCTCGGCGATCCCGACGTCGAAGAACCGTTCGGGGAAGTGCTCAGCGAAACGGGCCAAGCCGGTGGGGCCAGGCATGGCCGCCGTGATCGCCACCACGTCATCGCGGCAGGCACCGAGTTGGCGAAGCTCCTCGGCGAAGACGCTGGTCCAGCTGGGCGCGCCGCCCTTGGTGACCGCTTGGCCGGTGGCGGGGTCGAGGACGCCGATGGCGTGCATGCGCTCGGCCCGGTCCTGCTCGGCAGGAGCGTAGCCTTCGCCCTTGGCCGTCACCACATGAACGACGACAGGACGGCGCAGGTCCCGGGCGATACACAAGGCGTCCTCGATGGACGGCCGGTGATGGCCGTCGATCGGGCCGAGGTAGGCGAAGCCGAGGAGTTCGAACAGGCTGCGGGCCACAGGCAGAGGGCCGGGCACGCCGGCAGAGCGTTCCTGGGCGCGCATGAGCCAGTCCAGGCTGTCGCCGGCGCCACCGCGTAGCCGCTGCAGGTGGTCGGCCAGGCCTCCGATGGTGGGCGCATAGGATCTGTCATTGTCATTCAGGACAACGATCACCGGCCGGTCGGGAGCGCCGCCGAGGTTGTTCAGGGCTTCCCACGCCATGCCGCCCGTCATGGCCCCGTCCCCGATGACGGCGACCACGGCCCGCTCTCCCTCGCTGGTCAGCTGTCGGGCCTTGGCCAGGCCGTCGGCGTAGGCCAGTGCGGTGGAGGCATGCGAATTCTCGATCACATCGTGTTCGGACTCACTACGGCTGGGATATCCCGACAGGCCCCCGACCTGACGCAACTGGTCGAAGTCGCGCGCGCGGCCGGTGAGCAGCTTGTGGACATAAGCCTGGTGCCCGGTGTCGAACAGCAGCGTGTCGTGCGGAGAGTCGAAGACACGATGCAAAGCCAGAGTGAGTTCTACGACGCCCAGGTTCGAGCCCAGATGCCCGCCCACCGCGCTGACCTTCTCGATCAGGAACGCACGGATCTGCGCGGCAAGTTCACCAAGACGCTCTTCGCGAAGGGAGCGCAGAGCCTGGGGGGTGTCGGTCGCGAACAGCAAGGCGAAACCTGATGCCTCATGAAATCTCGGGTGGCAGTCCGTAGTGGGAGCGGTCATCGTGTGGTCCTCACAGCGATGGGAAATGATGCAACGGATTCGGCGGTGCGAGGTCTGCCGGACGATGACGCGGCCTCCTGCAGGTGCGACGACGGCTTCATCGGCCACCAGGACGAGAACCGCGCCGACAACGGGTCCTTCTCCGATCACCTCAATCCTGGGCGCTGGCAATTCACCATCCGCAGCTGCAGAGGGGCTTCACACCGCGCTGACAAGTGCGATGAGGAGCCGACTCACTCAGCCACCCAAGGCGTCAGCCGCGTCGGCACCCACAGACCCGCAGGCAGGCAACGGACCGGCGGCCAGGCCAGGAGCGTCTGCGCACGGAAGGGTGGAGTGCCTCAGTGACGATGCTGTTGCCAAGGAAAGCGTTCCTGCACTCCCCTCGCCTACCACCTGGCCCAGGCAGTGCGTGAACGTGTTGAAAGGGACTGTAAGAAAAACGGTGTAACTCCGATCATGGAAGAGTGCACCTGTGACCAGCGACAACATAGCCAAGCCGTCCGAGGCAGGAGCCGTGTCGGCGACGGTGGATGACCAGTGGTGCTGTCACGTTGAGCTGGGCCGGTGAGACAGCTCGTGCGCGGCGGCATGCTGCTCCCGCAGCCGGGTCACGATCTTCAGCTCCTTCGACGGCTGTACCACCTGGGGCTCCGCTTCAGGGTGGCCGGGGCCGTCTTCCGCGGCGGTAAGCGGTTCTGCCAGGCGGGAGCGGTGGGCGTTGACCGTCTTTTCAACCGCCTGGCCGAGGTTGGCCCACAAGTGATATCGGTCCGCGGCCTGCGGCCTGCGGCGCCCCGACCCGCGCGCCTTCCCCGTAACCACTAGAGCGGTCCCGGCAGATGACCTTCACCTCGGAATGGCCTTGGAGCCAGGCGGCCAGGTCCTCGCCCTCGCGACCGTCGTAGAGATGCAGCGGCCGGTGGGTGGCCATGCCGATCAGCACCGTGCCGTAGTGGCGGCCCTTGTGAAAGGCAAAGTCATCGACACCAAGCACCTCAACCTCGCAGATCTCCGGCTCGGGCAGGGCCCGGACCATCCGCAGCAGCGTGTCCCTGCCCACGGTGTTGCCGACCGCGGCCGCCAGGCGGGCCCCGGCCCGGCCGGCCATCGCCAATCCGATCTGTGTCAACAGCCCGCTCAGCAAGGGGCTATAGCGGCCGTGCGGAGTCGTCAGCCCTGTGATCTGTTCGGCGAACGTCACTGCCGGGCAGGCGGGATTCTCACAGCGGAAGCGACGTATGTGTAACTCGATCACGACACCAAGACCGCCCACAGCGGCATCCCGCTGCTTGCGTACATACCCGCCGTGCACCCGCGACGAGCTATGACCGCAGCGGCTGGCCCCCGTCGTCGACCGCGCTCGTGCCCGCAGTACAACCTTGTCCGGCCGTCGCTCGACCTCCTCGATCAGCAGCGCGGACAGGTACGGAAACAGCTCCAGGAGCACATCACGAGAGCACCCGATGCGTGATCGCGAACAGTATGGAAGCGGTCGCTGACCTGCAGTGCTTGTGGAGCGCCGTCGGCGATTCCCTGGCGGCAGACGAGCGAGCCGTCCCGGCACACGATCTCCACCCCGGGTGCTCAGCAAGCCACGCGGCCAGTGCGGCGGCATCCCGCCCCTCCCACAAGTGACCGGCAGCCGCGTTTCGCCGTCGAGGAGCAGGGTGCCGTACACGTCGCCGTATAGCGCGAAGTCGTCCACGCCCAGCACCCGAGGCGTCGCTATGGCTGGTAAGTCCACCCTCATCAGCTGGAACAGCACGCTGGTCCGCGAGAGTGGCGCGTTCAGCAGTCCCAGGAGCCGGGCACCGCCCCGCCCAGCCAGCAGGGCACCGGCCGCCTCGACCAGCTTCTGCAACAGCGGGGTGCGACGCTGGTAACGCACCGTCAGTCCGCTGGCCTGTTCGGCGAACGTGACCTTCAAACAGGCCGGGTTCTCGCAGTACAAGCGACGCGCGCTCAGCTCGATGCGCACCGGCCGGCCGCCGATGGCCCTGTCGGCCAGATGGCGTACGTAGCGGCTGTGCACCCAGTCGCTGGTGATGCCGCAGCCCGTACACCGAGCAGGTGCTTCATCACGGGTACGAGCCCGGACGGTCACGACAGGCCCTGTCGCATCGACAAGACAACCGCCACGCTGGCCAAGCGCGGTAACAGCGAGGGAAGTTCAAGGCAATCGATTCGAAGATCATCCCGCGGAGCCCAACCGTCAAGTTGACGGTGCCCCCGAGGGCCTCGGGCGTTCTGCCACGGCCCGCAGTCACCCGATCGGTGGCCACTCTGAAAATGCTCCCTGAATGATCTTGCAATCATCTGGCACGCAGTCAACTTGACAGTGTCCTCAGGGCCGTTCAGGGGTGAAGATGTGATAGCGGGGAGAGGTGCGGCACCAGTCGTAGCAAGCTCTCATCATCGATTGCATGGAGCGGACATGCGTCCACACTGCCTGTCGGCTGCCGTGGTCGAAGAGCTCCAGGGCATCCATGGCAGCAGGCAACTGGGCAGTGAGGACCAGAAATTCGTCCGCCCAGTTTCGGATGGTTTCGGCGACAGCGCCAATGGCCTCGAGCCGTGTGAGATTGCGAGTACGCTCCAAAACCAGGATGAGGCAGTGGGGATCACCGAGCTCCTCCTCCTTTGCCCAGGAAAAGATGTCATTGACGGTGTCGCCGATGCGCCCGCATAGCTGACGCAGTTCGCCAAGCTGGGTGCATTCCAGTGCGATCGGCGGCAGTTCGGCTCCGTCGATGCGTTCGGCAAGGTCCAGAAGGATGGGCATGGCTCCCTGGGTCCTGCGCAGCTGCATATACTGCTCCACACTCAGTGCCTTGCGCTGTCTCTTGTTCTCTGCCTCCTTAATATGGCCGTGAAGGTATTCCTGCCAGTTCTGCATGGCTCGCTCACGCCACGAAGCACTCATCCCTTCGCGCTCCCGTCCCCATACATCTGCCAGAGCTGCGGCCAGAGGAGTGTTCCAGAATCGGGATGGCTGTTGCAGGGCCTGCAGGGGCTCTTGGATCTGGTCACGCACCTGATCTGGATCCAGATCAGAAGGCTCGAAGAGGTCATCGGCCGCGAAAATGATGGACATCAGGTCCATACCGATATCCAGGTCGGGGCCGGTGGCCGAAGGGAAGAACCTGGCTGCTAGTTCCGGGCCCCGCCAGTAGCGGTAGACCTCTTCTCCTGCCGGATGACGGAGCAGGGCGAAGAGGCCAAAGTGTCTCATCCAAGTGATGTTCCGTTCGGCAGCCGCATCGTCCGCCGAGAGACTAGGAGGCCAGGGAATATCCAGCTGAGTAGCTTGGCCGTTGAGAGCGAAGGGTGCGCCAGGGGTGCTCGCGGATGGAGGCATGGTCATTTCGCGTCCTTTGTGGAGTGCAGCCGTCCAGTTCTGGCATGGTTCCGGTCGGATACCCGGATTGAAGGGCCTAGACAGCGGCAGATCACAGTTAACCCATCCCAGCCACCACAACGGAAGACCCGGAGACGCGAATGGCATGCACTGCATGCAACTTTGTGGCCTTGTGAACGAATTGGGCGGAGACGCGGTTGGAGCCGGTTACCGGTAGATCGTTAAATCGGGAGGTGGTATGTGCCTTGTCTTTCCAGCAGCGCGGTCCGAGGACGGCGCACGGCATTGTCACGTTGTCGGAGGCGCGTTCATCTGATGAGGCGTCAGGGTAGGGCGAGGCCGGTGGTTCAGGCCACCAGGGGCAGGCCTGTGGCTCCCGTGATGTGATTCCAGATCGCGAAGCGGATGAGCATCTCGATGCGGTGGCGATGGGCGGTCATGAGGTGGCGGTGGCGTCTGGAAGTGGGGTGAGATCCCGGTGAACGCGGACAGGAACCGCTGCGCACCACCGGGCTGCGGAAGCCTTTCATCGCGCGTTCACGCTGGCGGGTGGGCTGAACCCGTAAAACTTCAACCTGTTGAAGTGGGCGTGTCCGGTGGGGTGGATGGCAGGACGGAGGCGAGCAGTGCGTGTGCGTCGGTGAACCGTCGTGTCGCGGTGGTCGAGGTGTATCCGACTCGGTCCAGGAGGGGCCGGACATCGTTGAGGGAGTTGCCGATGGTGCTCTCACTGACCTCGAAGGCGTCGGCGAGTACTTGTCGGGTGCACAGGCCCCGCTGGTAGAGGACGGTCGCCAGGACGGGTTCGGCATCGGTGATCTTCTGGCGGAACACGCCGCCACCGGGTTCCGGGCAGGCGGTCGCCCCCGCGCCGTCGGTGGCGTCGCTGTTCGACGCGGGCGGCTTGCAGCGAGGCGATGCGCTCGGTCAGTTCGGTGAGGTCCTGGCGGCTCATGCCGGTCAGCGACGGGTCGGACAGCAGGTGGGGGATCCTTGTGCGGGTCCGGCTCGAGCCGGTCGTAATGAAGTCCGTCAGTGCGGCGGCGTCGGCGAACCGGGTGGTGGTGGAGGCGACGGTGATGCCGCGTTCCTGCAGGAGGAGGCGGGTACTGGTGACGATCTTGCCGATCGTGGCCCGGTCCACCGCCAGGAGTTCGGACAGGACTCCGAGCGAGCAGGTCTGTCGCTGGTAGACCAGGGGTGATCACGACGCGGTCGGTGTCGGTGAACAGGGGGCTTGACGCCGGCCCCGGAGGCTCTGCGGCGGGGGCCGCCGCGCTGCTGCCAGTAGCGTTGCGC